>CAYXIZ010000018.1:0-25112 GCA_964465485.1 uncultured Rhodobacterales bacterium
GGGCGTACCTACCCCCATCTGTCAGGTTTGAAAAGCCTAAATTCGCGCTGGAGGCGTCGAGTATCAGAGACGGGGATCAGATTGGTTTCGGGCGGCCCGAGAGATCACTCCGCGCAGGCCCATGCCGCTGCGTCTTGTGGCAGATCTGGATGGCGCAATTGCGTGCCCACGGTGATGCCCAGTTGACGCGCCATGCCGCCATTGATCTCGAGGACCGCCAGAAGCGGTGCGTCACCGCCCGAGATCGCGGTCTCGTCCAGAGGCACGGCATTTTCGTGGATATGCACCACGGTTCCGGTCTCATCGAGAAAGAGAAGGTCCAGCGGGATCAATGTGTTGCGCATCCAGAAGGACAATGGCTCTGGGGTTTGGTAGACGAAAAGCATGCCTGCGGTCCGCGGCATGCTTTCGCGAAACATCAGGCCCTGCGCGCGCTCTGCGGGATCATCGGCGATTTCTACGGCAAAGCGCATCTGCCCCCAATCGCCGCGCAGATCGGCGTGGCTGGGGGTGCACATAGCGAAGGCGCCGACTGACGCCGACGCCACCATCAAACCTGCCGCAACAAGCGTTTTAGTCAGATTGAATTGCATAATCCCAAGCATGGACTTCGGCTGCCATCTGGCCGCGCTCACCTTCTACGATCCGCAAACACACCGCCTCGCCAGCCTCAAGATCGGCCAGCCCGCATTTACGCAGCACTTCGATATGCAGAAAAATGTCCGCCGTGTCGGCATAGGCGTTGGCAAAACCGAACCCCTTGGCCTTGTCGAACCATTTGACACGCGCCGGGGTCAGCTCGATCTCGTCGAGGTTCTCCGCCAGGGCCTCGAAGCCATGATCGGCCTCGTCTGTTTCGGGTGGTGTTACGGAGACAACTTCCACGGCCTGCAAACCGCGCTCCGTGCGCTGCACGCGCAGCTCAACGGTGGAGGCATCCGCGATGGACCCCTGCCCGAAGTTTCGCAACACATTGGCGTGCAGGAGGATATCAGGCCCTCCCGTGTCGGCCACCACGAAGCCGAAGCCCTTTGCGGCGTCAAACCATTTCACATGGCCTGCCACAGGCAAGTCTTCGCCCGCTGCTTCATCAGTTTCTGTCATCGAAGATGCGTCGAAATTTTCAACGCCCCCAAGCCTGCCCATGAGGTACCCTCGTTATTTTTGTTTTACGCCGAAGAGCGTCCCACGGATTGCATTACTAAGATAGGTACGTCTTTCCTAACTCACGAACACCCGGACTGTCCTCTGTCCGGGCTTATTTTGGCTTAAGGATTAAGCCGGTCGATGGACCAAGTCTCTTGTGGAGTTTTGCGGCTCCACCGGAACCTGTCATGCAAACGGAAAGCGCCATCTGCCCAAAACTCTATTTCCACAGGGGTCACCCTGTATCCGCCCCAAAAGGGGGGTCGTGGCGGATTGGTCCCCTTCTCCGCCGTGACCGTCGCAACTTTTGCCATCAGCGATGCCCGTGAAGACAGCACTTTTGACTGATCGGAAGCCCAAGCGCCAAGACGGCTTTTGAGCGACCTCGAATTATAATATGCGTCCGCTTGTGGCCCGTCTTCCTTGGTGACAAGCCCCCGTACACGGATTTGGCGACGGAGCGATTTCCAGTGAAACACGAAAGCGGCTTTCCCCGCTGCATTCAACTCTTGTGCCTTAACGCCCTCATAATTCGTATAAAACACAAAAGACCCCTTCTCGATATCTTTGAGAAGTACCATCCGCACATTCGGCAAACCTTCGCCGTCAACTGTTGCAAGAGCGACAGCATTTGGGTCATTTGGCTCGGATTGTTCAGCATCCGTCAACCATGAGCGCGCGATTTCGAACGGATCATCGCCCGCAAATATGCCATCTCGTTCCGCCATAGCGTCTTTCCCCTGATAAAACTCGTTACAACACAGATGCCTCGGCGGTGGCACTAGTCAAAGGAAAAAGAGGGGGCAACTGTTACGCCGCGTTGTTTCTCCTGCGCGGCGGCGCTTGAAGCCGTTTGCCCTTTCGCCTACACCTTTGGGAAATTCCAGGATGGGTGAGGACCTTTGATGTCGAACGGATTGATGGCAGGCAAACGCGGCCTGATTATGGGCGTGGCCAATGACAAATCCATCGCTTGGGGCATTGCCAAGGCCTGTGCTGATGCGGGTGCGGAGATCGCCTTCTCCTATCAGGGCGACGCGCTGTTGAAACGGGTCCAGCCGCTGGCCGAGAGCATTGGTTCTGCGCATGTGCTGCCTTGCGATGTGGGCGATGGGGCCTCCATTGATGCGTTGTTTGACACGTTGAAAGAGGCTTGGGGCAGCATCGACTTTGTTGTGCATGCGATTGGCTTTTCCGACAAAAACGAGCTTCGGGGCCGCTATGTCGACACCTCGCCGGAAAACTTCCGGATGTCGATGGATATCTCCGTCTATTCCTTCACTGCCGTGGCCCAGCGCGCCGAGAAGCTGATGCGTGATGGCGGCTCTATGCTGACCTTGACGTATTACGGGGCCGAAAAGGTGATGCCGCATTATAACGTGATGGGGGTCGCCAAGGCCGCGCTTGAGGCCTCCGTGCAGTATCTGGCCGAGGATTTGGGCAAGGACAAGATCCGCGTGAACGCCATCTCGGCGGGGACGATCAAGACGCTGGCCGCTTCAGGCATTGGCGATTTTCGCTACATTATGAAGTGGAACGAGTATAACAGCCCGCTGCGCCGCACCGTGACACAAGAGGAGGTGGGCAATTCCGCGCTTTACCTGCTGTCTGACCTCAGCTCCGCCGTGACCGGCGAGGTGCTGCATGTCGATGCGGGTTACCATGTCGTTGGCATGAAGGCGGTCGACGCCCCTGATATAGAGAAATCCTGAGAAAGACGCCCGCAATGAACGATAACAGCCGCCTGCCCCATGAAAAAGGCTTCCACATCAGCTGGGACCAGATCCACCGCGACAGCCGCGCGCTGGCCTGGCGGCTGGACGGGCATGGGCCGGATGACGGGGCGTGGCGTGCGGTTGTGGCCATCACCCGTGGCGGCATGGCGCCTGCGATGATCGCGGCACGCGAGCTGGATATTCGCACGGTGGACACGATCTCCATCAAATCCTACGATCATCAGGCGCAATCCGAGGCAAAGGTCCTGAAGCACCCTGACGAGGAAATGATGGGCGACGGCACTGGCATCTTGATCATTGATGATCTTGTGGACAGCGGCAAAACCCTTGAAGTCGTGCGCGCGCTCTATCCCAAGGCGCATTTTGCGACGGTCTACGCCAAACCGAAAGGCCGGCCGCAGGTGGACACGTTCATCACCGAAGTCAGCCAGGACACGTGGATCTTCTTTCCGTGGGATATGGCGATGCAATATGTCAAACCCTATCGTGGCACCGATTGAAACGTCGGTTTATTGAGTATTTTTGAAGCAGTGATGGCATGACGCTCCTCAATCCGAATATGGCCGCGACCTTCCCTCCTCCGGTGATGGAGGCGAGACGGTGGCTTGACGGGGTCAGCTTCCCGCCGGACCGCCCGTTGATCAATGTCAGCCAAGCCGCCCCCGTGGACCCTCCGCCCGTGGCGCTGCGCGAAGCAATGGCGCGGTTTGTCTTGGAGGATGACGGCGCGCATCTTTACGGCCCCGTACTTGGCCTGCCTGAGCTGCGCGCAAAGGTGGCCGCCATCTGGAGTGCGGAATATGGCGGCGCGGTTTTGCCGGATAATGTGGCGATCACCTCGGGCTGCAATCAGGCCTTTGCCGCAACGATTTCGGTTCTGGCGGCGGAGGGGGACGAGGTCATCTTGCCGACCCCTTGGTATTTCAACCACAAGATGTGGCTTGATATGGGCGGCATCCGCGCGGTGCCGATGCCATCCGGACCGGGGCTGATCCCGCGCGTAGAGGACGCCGCCGCGCTGATCACATCAAAGACGCGCGCTATCGCATTGGTATCGCCCAATAATCCCGGCGGCGTTGAATATCCGGCGGAGACGCTTGCGGGCTATCGGGATTTGTGCCGGGATCACGGCATCATGTTGATCGTTGACGAGACCTACCGGGATTTCGACAGCCGCAGCGGCGCGGGTCATGCGTTGTTTGAGGATCCCGATTGGGGCGAGGTGTTGATCCAGCTTTACTCCTTTTCCAAAGCCTACCGCCTGACCGGCCACCGGGTTGGCGCGATGGTGGCGCGGCCTGATATTTTGGCGCAGGCTGAGAAATTTCTTGATACGGTGGCCATCTGCCCCAACCAGCTTGGCCAGCGCGCGGCCCTTTGGGGGATGGAGCATCTGGGCGATTGGCTGGCGGAGCAGCGGCTGGAAATTCTGGACCGCTCCAAGGCGATCACTGACGGGTTTGTCGTGCTGCGCGACAAAGGCTGGCAGCTTGAGGGCTGCGGCGCTTATTTCGCGTGGATGCGGCACCCGTTTGAGGAGGCGTCGGATAAGCTGGCACAACGCATGGTGCGCGAAATCAGCGTTTTGTGCCTGCCCGGCACGATGTTTGTGCCAGAGGGAGACGCCAGCGGCGCGCAGGCGCTCAGGATTGCTTTTGCCAATATTGACCGGGGCGGGATCGAGCAGCTTTACATGCGTCTTGCGGCCCTGACAGCGTAGCACCGCAACCCACGCTTGCCCCCTTCCGCACAACGGTTTACCAACGCAAAAACCCCCTCGATAAGGCGTCCACATCATGGCCAAGAAATCCGACATCAAGGCTCCTGCCTCCTCCATGCGGCGCGGCGGCGCGGGCAAGATCTTCGTCTGGATCATTCTGGTGCTGTTGATCCTTGGCCTTGCGGGCTTTGGCGCGAATGGCATTGGTGGGTCGATCTCTTCTGTGGGTAGCGTTGGGAAGACCGAAATCGCGGTTGCCGACTATCAGCGCGCCTTGCAACAAGAGCTATCTTTCGAGACGCGCCGCCGGGGGCAGGCCGTGACGATGCAGCAGGCCCGGCTTGAAGGGCTGGACCGCCGCGTGCTTGAGCGCCTCGCCGGCGGGGCCGCATTGGAGGAAGAAGCGCGCGTCCTGGGCCTGTCTGTCGGCAATGACGAGGTGGCTGCCCAGTTGCGCGGTGTTCCTGCGTTCCAAGGCACGGATGGGCAGTTCAACCGCGAGAATTACGAATTTGCCCTGCGCCAGAACGGCACGCGGGCATCCGAGTTTGAAGATCAGCTGCGCGTCACCGCCGCACGGGACCTGTTGCAGCAGGCCGTCACCGGCGGGCTGACTGTGCCGGAGACCTATGCGCAAACCGTCTATGGCTTTTTGCAGGAACGCCGGTCCTTCCGGTGGGCGCTGGTCGATGACACGATGCTTGAAGGCGAGGCCCCGGAGCCCACAGAGGCCGAGCTTGCCAGTTTCCACGAGGCCCGCCCGGAGCTGTTCCGCACCCCGGAGCTGCGCAAGCTGACCTATGCGTGGCTGACCCCGGACATGTTGCTCGACACGATCGAGGTGGATGAGGGCGAGTTGCAGCGGCTTTATGACGAGCGGGCCGAGCAGTATATTCGCCCTGCCCGCCGCCTGATTGAGCGGCTCGGCTTTGCCGATATGGAGGCCGCCGCGCAGGCCAAAGCGCAGATCGAGGCCGGCGAGACCAGCTTTGACGCGTTGATTGAAGAGCGCGGTTTGACCTTGCAGGATGTTGATCAGGGCGAGGTGTCGCGCGACGATCTGGATACGGAGGTGGCCGACGCCGTCTTTGCTCTGACCGAGCCGGGCATCTCCGAGCCCGTACAAACCAGTCTTGGGCCGGTGCTCTACCGCATCAACGCGGTTTTGCAGGCCACAGAGGTGACGTTTGAGGACGCGCGCGACGATCTGCTGGCGGAATTCACATCCGACCGGGCGCGGCGGATGATTGAGGACGAGATCATCACTGTGGACGACCTGCTTGTTGGCGGGGCCACAGTTGAGGAGCTGGCGGATGAGACGCCGATGGACGTGGGCAATCTGGATTTCACCGCCGAGACCGCAGATGGGATAGCGCGCTATCAGGAGTTCCGCGAGGAGGCCGCGCGTCTGACCGTTGGCGATTTTCCTGAAGTTCGTGAGCTGAGCGATGGCGGCATTTTTGCCGTGCGCCTTGACGAGATCGTGCCCCCCGCCCTGCCCCCGCTGGCCGATATTCGCGACGCCGTCACCGATGCGTGGCAGACAGATCAGCGCGCGCAGCGTTTGGCAGATCTGGGCGCGGAGCTTGTGGCGCAGATCGAGAACGGCACACGCATGGCCTCCCTTGATCTGGCGGCTCGAGCAGAACGTGACATGAGCCGCACCGATTTCATCGAAGATGCGCCGCTGGGGATGATGGCGGAGGTCTTTGACCTCGACGCGCCGCAGGCGGTTGCGTTTGTGCAAGCGCCCGACGGCGTCTCTGCTGTGGTGCAACTGCTTGATATCTCCCCGCCCGATCTCAGCACCGATCAGGCCCGCGCCGTCACAGCGCAGTTGAACGGTGTGGCCAGCGAAGGCTTGGCGGCGGACGTCTTTGAGGTGTTTGGCCGCGCGGTGCAGGCGCGGCACGGGCTGAGCCTTGATCAAACCGCTGTCAACGCCGTGCTGACGCAGTTTGGCGGCGGCGGTCAGCACGGCGGCTCGTAAGCGACCATGGGACTGTCCCCCAGTTTTGACGCCTTTGCGGCGGGGTTTGAGGCGGGCGCCAACCAGCTTGTCTTTACCCGGCTGGCCGCAGATCTGGACACGCCGGTCTCGCTGATGCTCAAGCTGGCGGATGCGCAGCCCGACAGCTTTATCCTTGAATCTGTTACTGGCGGGGAGGTGCGCGGGCGCTATTCGATTATCGGGATGAAGCCCGACCTGATCTGGCGCTGCCATGGCGAGACCTCCGAGCTGAACCGCAACGCGCGGTTTGACCGCTCGGATTTCACCCCCTGCGACGCCGACCCGCTCAGCGCCATTCGCGGGCTTCTGGCCGAAAGCAAGATCGACATCCCCGCGGAGCTGCCCGCCGCCTCCGCCGGGCTGTTTGGCTATTTGGGCTATGACATGATCCGGCTGGTGGAGCATCTGCCGGATGTAAATAAGGATGTGCTGGGGCTGCCTGACGCGGTTCTGATGCGCCCCTCCGTTGTGGCGGTGCTGGACGGGGTCAAAGGCGAGGTGATCGTCTGCGCGCCGGCATGGGCCGGGAACGGGTTGAGCGCCAAGGCCGCCTATGCGCAGGCCGCCGAACGGGTAATGGACGCCGTGCGCGACCTTGAACGCGCGCCTGCCTCGGCAACCCACGATCTGGGCGAGGCCGTCAACGAGGATAACCCGGTCTCGAACTTCACCCATGACGGCTATCTTCAGGCGGTTGAGACGGCGAAAGACTATATCAAGGCGGGCGACATCTTTCAGGTGGTCCCGTCGCAGCGTTGGACGCAGGATTTCAAGCTGCCGCCCTTCTCGCTATACCGCGCGTTGCGCCGCACCAACCCCTCGCCCTTCATGTTCTATTTCAACCTTGAAGGCTTTCAGATCGTCGGCGCGAGCCCGGAAATTCTGGTGCGGGTCTTTGGCAATGAGGTCACGATCCGACCCATTGCAGGCACGCGCAAGCGCGGGGCCACGCCGCAGGAAGACAAGGCGCTGGAAGAGGATTTGCTTTCCGACCAGAAAGAGCTGGCAGAGCATTTGATGCTGCTTGATCTGGGGCGCAACGACACGGGAAAGGTCTCCAAGATTGGGACCGTGCGGCCCACGGACAAATTCATCATCGAGCGCTACAGCCACGTGATGCATATCGTGTCCAATGTGGTGGGTGAGCTGTCAGACGAGCATGACGCGCTCTCCGCTTTGCTGTCGGGCCTGCCCGCAGGCACCGTATCAGGCGCGCCCAAGGTCCGCGCGATGGAGATCATCGACGAGCTGGAGCCCGAAAAGCGCGGCGTTTACGGCGGTGGCTGCGGGTATTTCAGCGCCAATGGCGATATGGATATGTGCATCGCGCTGCGCACGGCGGTGGTCAAAGACCAAAAGCTCTACACCCAAGCGGGCGGCGGCGTGGTCTATGACAGCGACCCGCAGGCAGAGTTCGAGGAAACCGTGAACAAGGCGAAAGCGATCCGCATGGCCGCCATCGAGGCGGGCCTCTTCGGGCGGCCCGGCAACGCCTAGCCCGCCACGTCTTTCAGCATGATTTTCGAGACCGGAACCACGCTGATATCGGCGCCTTTATCATCCAAGGCCCATTCGACCAGCGCTTGCACCGTGTCAGGGTAGGCACGCCCCATCACCACAACAGAGCCGTCCTGCGCTGCCGAAAACGCGGCGCGGCCAAGGTAGCGCTTGATTTTGGGCGAGGTCTCAAGGTCGCCATCCAGCAGGCGGAATACGGTGGCGGCGGCGACGTTCTGACGCCGTGCGGTCTGCTGCGCGGTGTTCAGCCCGCGGTCATAGGTCACCAGCCCGTGGCCGGTTTGGGACAGCTCCGCCAGCAGCTGCTCCAGCAGGTTGCGGTTTGACTGGATACGCGCGTCGAGCGGGTCAAGCACGGCCACGGCCTCCTCCAACACCCCCCAATAGCCTTCCATGGCAACGGCAATATCCGTGGGCTCCGCCGCTTCCGGCAGGTCGTTGACCATTGCCAAGACCTCAATGCCCGCCGCACGGTAGGTCTCAGCCGCGTCCTTGGCACCCGGCTGGGACGGGTCAATTGCCACGGAGAACGGCAGCTCCAGCTGCGCCAACTCGTCCGCGGGCAGACCGTCTGGCCCCGTATGGATCAAAACCACGCCGACCAGCGCGTTTGCATCGGTTACGTCCACATCCGCTGCGAAGGCCTGCAACGCGCCGAGGCCGCTCCTGTCCACCGGAGCCTGCTCAGCGCTCTGCGCGTCCGGGTCTGTTGTGGCGGGCTCAGTTGTCTCAGGGGCTCTGAGCGACGGCAGGCGGTTCACCACCACGCCCGTCGCCTGATTGTTGGTGTTGGGCACCTGCAACACGATCGGCGTGTTTGACGAGGCTTCTGTGGCCACGCTCTCTGTGCCCTCTGTGCCTGTGCCCTCTGTGTCCGTCGCAATCTCCGTTTCGTCTTCCGGGCTCGCGTTATCGAAGCTGGGGAAAATGATACGCGGCTTGGCGGTGTCCTGCGTGGGGGTCTCATTGGCTTCCGTCAGAGTTTGCTCCGGCTCCTGCAAGGCCGGGCTTGCCTGCTCGGCCAATTCCACAGGTTGAACGGGGGCCTCATCTGCGGCGGGGGTCGTGTCTGTCTCGGGCTGCGCCACGGCAACGGGTGCATCTGCGCTTTCTGTCGGGGTGGGAGCAGCGCTGGGCACAGAGGCGGTGTCGCCCTGCTCTGGCACCAGCGGCTCTTGCGGCGCTTGGGCGGTCAAAATGGGCGTCACCGGGTCATCGGGGTTTTCGGGCCGGGTAAACTCGACCTCCTGCTCCAAAGGGGCCTCGATCAAGGCCGACGAGGATGGCAGGTTGGGTTTCGCGTCAGCAATCACCGTCGTTTCCACCGGAGTGCTTTGGATCGGCGCGCTTACCGCGGCGTCTGGTGCCGTGGATTGAACGCTGGGAGCTTCGGCTTGCTCAACCGGTGCCGGAGTTGCCGCGGTGGATGATGCAGCCGTGGCCTCTTGCGTCCCGGACATGGATGGCTTAGCCTTCCCGCCCGCCACCGGCGTATAGAGCGACAGCACCGACAACAAAGCCGTCCCGCCGACCGCGCCCCACGCCATTCCAGATAAAATGCCCTTGGCCATGTCCTGCACCTCGTTTTGACGTGTGTTCCCACGTTCATATTGCGCGCCTTTTTCGGGGATAGCCTCATTGAGCGGCCTTGACCCCGGCGCGTCGCTCTGTCCATTTATACAGCGACAGGATTGGTGCAGGAAGCCTTTTCGCAACAAACAGGCCAATGCACGCCAAAGTGAGACTTTCATGCTGCTTTTGATCGATAATTACGACAGCTTTACCTATAATCTTGTCCACTATCTGGGCGAGCTTGGGGCCGAAATTGTGGTGCGCCGCAACGACGCGCTGGACGTGCAAGAGGCAATGGCCATGCACCCCTCGGGCATCGTGCTCAGCCCCGGTCCATGCGACCCCGCGCAAGCAGGTATTTGTCTCGCCATGGTCGCGGCTGCCGCCGAGACCAACATGCCGCTGCTGGGCGTCTGTCTTGGTCATCAAGCGATTGGCGAGGCGTTCGGCGGCAAGGTCGTGCGGCACAGCGAGATCGTGCATGGCAAGATGGGCCGCATGAAACATAAAGACATCAGCCTTTTCAGTGGCTTGCCGCAGGACTTTGAAGCGACACGCTATCATTCTCTTGTGGTGGATCGCGCCACATTGCCGGACGCGTTGCAGATCACCGCTGAGCTGGAGGACGGCACCATTATGGGGCTGCAACACCGCGAGAAACCCATCCACGGCGTGCAGTTTCACCCCGAAAGCATCGCCTCCGAGCATGGCCATGCCTTGCTGCAAAACTTCCTCGATTGCGTAAAGGTTCCGGCATGAGCGACATGATGAAACCCCTGATTTACGCAGCCTCCGAGGGGCCTCTGAGCCGCGCGCAGGCCGAAGCCGCGTTCGAGGCGCTGTTTGACGGCACGGCCACCCCGGCGCAGATGGGCGGATTGTTGATGGCGCTGCGGGCGCGGGGCGAAAGTGTCTCCGAATATGCCGCTGCTGCCGCCGTCATGCGCGCCAAATGCAATGCAGTTGCAGCCCCTGACGGGGCCATGGACATTGTCGGCACGGGCGGCGACGCGATGGGGACGCTGAACATCTCCACCGCGACCGCTTTTGTGACCGCCGGCGCGGGCGTGGTGGTGGCCAAACATGGCAATCGCAACCTCAGCTCGAAATCCGGGGCCGCCGACGCGCTTGGTGTCATGGGTATCAACGTCATGGTCGGAGCGGAGGTGGTGGAGCGCGCGATCCGCGAGATCGGCATTGGCTTCATGATGGCCCCAATGCATCACCCGGCGATCAAACATGTGATGCCGGTGCGACAGGAATTGGGGTGCAAAACGATCTTCAACATTCTGGGCCCGCTGACCAACCCCGCTGGGGTCAAACGGCAACTGACCGGGGCCTTCGCGCCGGATCTGATCTTCCCGATGGCGGAAACCCTGCAATCGCTGGGCTCGGAGAAAGCCTGGCTTGTCCATGGCTCGGACGGCACCGACGAGATCTCCATTTCCGGCCCCACGGCCGTGGCCGCGCTTGAGAATGGCAAGATCGTTGCGCGCGAGATCCACCCCGAAGATGCCGGGCTCGCCCCGCGCAAATTTGCGGAGATCCTGGGCGGCACGCCTGAGGAAAACGGCCAGGCTTTCGCGGCCCTTCTGGACGGTCAGCCTAGCGCCTACCGGGACGCGGTTCTGCTCAACACCGCTGCCGCATTAATGGTGGCTGATAAGGCGAACTCTTTGACGCAAGGCGTTGAAATGGCACGTGAAAGCATTGACAGCGGTGCAGCGAAGGCGAAAGTGGCCGCGTTGGCCAAGCTGACTTCGGAGGCCGCATGAGCACACCGACCATTCTCGAGAAAATCAAGGCCTATAAGCTGGAGCATATCGCCGCCTGCAAGGCGGGGCGTTCCTATGAAGACGTCGCGGCCCAAGCCAACACCATGCCGGAGACACGCGGCTTTTACACATGCCTGCGCGAGGCTGCGACCACCGATTATGGGCTGATTGCAGAGATCAAGAAGGCCAGCCCCTCCAAGGGATTGATCCGCGCAGATTTCGACGTGCCCGCTTTGGCGCAGGCCTATAAGGCAGGTGGCGCGGCTTGTCTGTCGATCCTCACGGACGGGCCCTCCTTTCAAGGCGATGACAGCTACCTGATGGCCGCGCGCGAGGTGGTGGACCTACCGATCCTGCGCAAGGATTTCATGTATGACCCCTATCAGGTCGCCGAGGCCCGCGCGCTGGGCGCTGATTGCATCTTGATCATCATGGCCTCCGTGTCGGACGCTCAAGCCGCCGAGCTGGAGGCCGCCGCGCAGCAGTTCGACCTCGACGTTCTGGTCGAGGTTCACAACGCCGAAGAGCTGGAACGCGGCGCGCGGCTGGACAGCCCGATGCTGGGCATCAACAACCGTGACCTGAACACGTTTGACGTGACATTGGACACCACGCGGCAGCTCGCCAAACAGGTCCCAGCCGACAAGATGATCATTGCCGAAAGCGGGCTGTTTGAGCCCTCCGATCTGGCCGATCTCGCGCAATATGGGGCACGGGCATTCCTGATTGGGGAAAGCCTGATGCGGCAAGGTGACGTTACGGCAGCGACACGTCACATCTTGAGCGAAAAACCATATAATAGAGGCATGTAGGTGGCAAAGCTCACACATTTTGACGGCAAGGGCGACGCCCATATGGTCGACGTCTCGGACAAGGATGTCACCGCGCGCATTGCCGTAGCCTCCGGCGCCGTGCGGATGCTGCCAGAGACCATCGCGCTCGTGACCGAAGGCACGGCCGAGAAAGGCGACGTGTTGGGCGTGGCGCGGCTGGCAGGCATCATGGGGGCCAAGAAATGCGCCGAGCTGATCCCGCTTTGCCACCCGCTGCCGATCACCAAAGTCGCCGTAGAGCTGATCCCCGACGCGGCCCTGCCCGGCATCCGCATCGAGGCCACGGTCAAGACCACAGGCCAGACCGGCGTGGAAATGGAGGCGCTCACGGCGGTCTCCACCGCGGCGCTGACGGTCTATGACATGCTGAAGGCTGTGGAAAAGACGATGCAGATCAGTGATGTGAAAGTGGTGCTGAAGGATGGCGGCAAGTCAGGCCGTTTCGAGGCGTGACCGGCTCTTTTATCACCGTAGACGAGGCACTGGACGCGCTGTTCGAACTGGTGACCGTCCTGCCCTTTGAGACCGTGCCTCTGGCGCAGGCCGCAGGCCGCGTATTGGCGCAGGGCGTCGTTGCCAACCGCGCGCAGCCGCCGTTTTCGGCCTCCGCCATGGATGGCTATGCGGTGTCGGGCGACGTGGCCTCAGGCGACCAGTTCACCGTGATTGGCGAGGCCGCGGCGGGTCATGCGTTTTCAGGCAACATCGGGCCGCAGCAGGCCGTGCGCATCTTTACCGGCGCGCCCGTTCCCGAAGGGGCCACACGGGTGATCATTCAGGAGGACGTCACACGCGATGGCGACGTGATCACGCTGGACAAGGCGCTCGACGCTGGTTCTCATATTCGCCCCAAGGGCGGGGATTTCAACATCGGGGACGCTGTGTCCGCCCCGCGCACGTTGCGGCCCGCCGATCTGGCGCTCCTTGCGTCCATGAACTGCGCGCAGGTGCCTGTGACCCGCAAACCCACCGTCGCTTTGATCGCCACCGGAGACGAGCTGGTCATGCCGGGCGAGGCCCCGAAGGACGACCAGATCATCGCCTCGAACACGTTCGGGCTGAAAGCCATGTTCGAGGCCGCCGGGGCCGCCGTGCGCATGTTGCCGATCGCCAAGGACACCGAAAGCTCGCTGGGTCTGGCGCTGGATCTGGCGCAAGGCGCGGATCTGATCGTCACAATTGGCGGCGCATCAGTGGGGGATCATGACATTGTTGGCAAAGTGGCCGCGAACCAAGGCTTGGAGCGCTCTTTCTACAAGGTCGCCATGCGTCCCGGAAAGCCGCTGATGGCCGGGCGGATCGGGCAATCCGTTTTGGTGGGCCTGCCCGGAAATCCCGTTTCTTCAATTGTTTGCGGCGATATCTTCATCCTTCCGATGCTGCAAAAGATGCTTGGCCTTGGGGCAAAGCCTCGCGCTCGGGTCAGCGGCGCGCTGGCTGCACCTTTGCCTAGGAACGGTCCGCGCGAGCATTATATGCGGGCGCGGTTTGACCCGCTCACGGGCCATGTGAGCGCGTTTGACAGGCAGGACAGCTCCCTTCTGACGGTTCTGTCGGAGGCCAACGCGCTGATCGTGCGCCCGGCCCATGATCCGGAGCGGACTGTGGGCGACAGCGTAGACTATATCGTGCTTCACGCGACGTAAGACGGAACATGTTGACACAAAACAGGAACGTGGCTAGAACATCTGTGAACAAATTGGCCTTTGAGAGCAGAGGGAGCCTTACAGATGCTGACGCAGAAACAGCTCGACCTTTTGAAATTCATCCATACACGGGTGCAGCGCGACGGGGTGACCCCCAGCTTTGACGAGATGAAGGACGCGCTTGATCTGCGCTCCAAATCCGGCATTCACCGTTTGATTACAGCTTTGGAGGAGCGCGGCTTCATTCAGCGCCTCGCCCATCGCGCGCGGGCCATCGAGATCGTCAAACTGCCCGACGCCATTGATGGCGGCGTGATCGCGAAGCCGATGGCGCAGCAAGGCGGGTTCACCCCGAAAGTAATTGAGGGGGACCGTGCGGATCCGCCCCGCTCCGCAATGCCGGTCTCAGACATCCATGCGATGGAGTTGCCTGTCATGGGCCGCATCGCGGCCGGCACACCGATTGAGGCGATCAGCGAAGTGTCGAGCCAGGTGGCCGTGCCCGGCTCCATGTTGTCGGGCAATGGGCATCACTATGCGCTTGAGGTGCAGGGCGACTCGATGATCGACGCCGGGATCAATGATGGCGACGTTGTGGTGATCCGCGAGCAGACCACCGCTGAGAATGGCGATATCGTCGTGGCTCTGGTCGAGGATGCGGAAGCCACGTTGAAGCGCTTCCGCCGCCACGGGTCTTCGATTGCGCTGGAGCCCGCGAATGTGAATTACGAGACCCGTGTGCTGCCTGATAACATGGTTAAAGTGCAGGGCCGTCTCGTGGGGCTGATCCGCTCTTATTGAGCGGCTGACAGTGCTATAAAGGCCGCCCTCAGGGGCGGCTTTTTGCGTTTAGCGGACCCATAACCTGTTGCCGCGGACCTGCCTGCTGGTTTGCAGCTGCAACCCTTCTGAAGACGACCGCACAGAGACAGACCCGCCATGGCGCAAATCGGCTTCGGTCAGGGCGGGACAATCGGGCCGGTCCTTGGTTGAGGGAAGGATCAACAGATCCGCGTTGGCACAGAGCCGTGACAGCTCCACAGCGCTCAGATCGTCGGCGCGCAGGTAATGCACCACCTGCCCGCCCAGCGATACCCTTGCCTCGTTGCGGGTGAACGCGCCACGCATTGCGGCCTCTTCCTGCGTTGCCGCGTCGCCGTCATTCTCAAGCCACGCGCCTGCGACGAACCCGTCGCCTTTCGGCTTGTTCAACTGCCGCCCGCCCGGGGCCAACACCCCGATCAATGTGCCGGTGTCGGAAATCAGCATGTCGGGGCGTGTGCTCATGGACCAAAGCCCCATGGCCATTCCCAGCATCGCCACGCCAGACAGGCGGCGGTAGGATCGTGTCAGGCACAGCGCGGCCCCTCCGAGCCCCAGCAAGGGCAGCACGTATGCGCCCGGTTGTGGGATCAGCCGCAGGGCGCTGTCCCAGCTTGCGACAGTCTCTGCGACAAAGAGGATCCAGCGGATGCCAAGGCGCGAAATTTCAAGCCCCAGTTGCTCCAACCCCAGCGGGCTCAGCACCGCCGCCAAGACCGCGCCGGGCATGACCACCATGCCCATGATCGGCACGGAGGCCAGATTGGCCACCAACCCCCATTGCGCCATCTGGTTGAAATGATAGGCCCCAAATGGCGCGGTGGCGGCCCCTGCAATGGCCGAGGAGATCACCAGTGAGGCAAAATTCCGCGCCCATTTCGGCCAAGCGACCCAAAGCTGGCGGTCACGAATCTCAGCGAACACCGCCACCAGCGCTGTGGTCGCGGCAAAGGACATCTGGAACCCCGGCCCGGCAAGGCTGTCGGGGCTGACCACCAGTACGATCAGCGCGGCGACCGCAACGGCGCGCAAGGTCAGGGCCCGGCGGTCGAGGCAAATGGCGATCAACATCACCGCCACCATGATAAATGCACGCTGCGTGGCCACACTTGCGCCAGAGATCATCAGGTAGCTGATCGCCGCGACGAAAGCGGCGCAGGCGGCGATTTTCTTTGGGTCCACGCGCATGGCCACACCGGGCAAGGTGGCCAGCCCGATGCGGATCATGGCAAAAACCACGCCTGTCAGCAGCCCCATATGCAGGCCCGAGATGGCCAGCAAATGCGCGAGGTTCGAGGCCCGCAACGCGTCCAAAGCCGCCGGGTCGATATGCGAGCGATCTCCCGTCAGAATGGCTGTGGCGAAGGCACCTTCTCTGCCGGGCAGCCGCTCTGTGATGGCGCGCGACAGCACCATCCGTAGGGAGAACACACGGATGCGCCAGCCCTTCTGAATTGCGGGGGATTGCAGCAAGGCGGGCGTGCGGGTGTAGCCGACGCCGCCCAATTGCTGGAACCATGCATGGCGCTGGAAGTCGAAGCCGCCGGGTTCAACCGGGCCTGCGGGGGGCGACAGATGGCCAGTCATCATCAGGATTTGCCCGGGCCTTGGGTCCACGAAAGGCTGTTCGCCATGCAGCGACACGCGGACTCGCAATGGGCGACGATCCGGGGCCACCCGGTCAAGCCGCACCTGATCAAGCGTCAGGCGCAGCTTGTCGGAACCTGATCGGTCAATCCCCACGACCCTGCCTTCGATGGGGCCATAATAGCGAAATTGAAGAACCGGGGCCGCTGCGCCGTAGCTGTGCAGCCCGGCGGTGGCAAAGCCCATGACGCCCACCGCGCAGAGCCAGATGACTGGCAAGAGCACGTAGAGCCGCGCGGTCAGAACAGGGAGCAGGAACGCTCCGCCGATCAGTGTCCAGAAGTGACGCGGATCCGGCTCAAAGGGCAGCGCGAAATAGACCCCGACGCCGCTGCCAAAGGCCACCGGCAGCCAGATGAACACCGCCCCATGGCCCAGGCTTTGGAAGGCCGCCCCAAGGGCGACGGCGCGTCGAGACTGCCCCGCACTTGTTTCCATGATCAGACCGGCCTAAACAGTTTTTCGCACCTCGCTAGACCTAGCGGTTTTCTGGTTTCCATAAGGTTAATCCTCCCATGACCTCGTCCCCGTCCGGCACGCCTGTCGTCACCCGTTTTGCTCCCTCGCCCACCGGCTACCTGCATATCGGTGGGGCGCGCACGGCGCTGTTCAACTGGCTTTACGCGCGCGGGCAAGGTGGCAAGTTCTTGCTGCGGATCGAGGATACGGACCGCGCACGCTACACGCCGGAGGCGGTGGAGGCGATCACGGACGGGCTGACATGGCTTGGGCTCGATTGGGACGGAGAGGCCTTGTCTCAGTTCGAGAGTGCCGCGCGCCACGCGGCGGTGGCCCATGAGATGCTGGCCAATGGAAGCGCTTATAAGTGCTTCTCCACGCAGGACGAGATTGCCGCGTTTCGCGAAGAGGCCAAGGCGGCTGGTCGGTCCACGCTGTTTCGCTCCCCGTGGCGCGATGTGGCCGAGAACGCGCATCCCGACGCGCCATTTGTGCTCCGCGTCAAGGCCCCGCAGGAGGGCTCGATCACCATTCAAGACGCGGTGCAAGGCGCCGTGACATGGAAGGCCGACACGCTTGACGACATGGTGCTGCTGCGCTCGGACGGCTCTCCGGTCTATATGTTGGCGGTGGTGGTTGATGACCATGATATGGGCGTGACCCATGTGATCCGGGGCGACGACCATCTGGCCAATGCAGCCCGGCAATCCATGATCTACACCGCGATGGGCTGGGAGCTTCCAACTTTCGCCCATATCCCGCTGATCCATGGCCCGGATGGCAAGAAGCTGTCAAAGCGCCATGGCGCGCTTGGGATCGAAGAGTACCGCAATATGGGCTACACGCCTGCCGGGCTGCGCAACTATCTCGCGCGTCTTGGCTGGAGCCATGGCGATGACGAGGTGTTCACCGATGCCCAAGCGCTGGAGTGGTTTGATCTGTCCGGTATCGGCAAGGCCCCTGCCCGGCTTGATTTCAAGAAGATGGAGAACATTTGCGGGCATCACATCGCGATGAGCGACGACGCCGTGTTGATGGCCGATATCAACAGCTATATCGCCCATAGCGAGCATGCAGCTCTTTCGCAGGCGCAGCAAGAGGCGTTGCTGGCCGCGCTGCCGGTGCTCAAAGGAAACGCGAAAACGCTGGGTGCCCTTCTGGATAAGGCCCATTTTGTGTTGGGACAGCGCCCGTTCACGCCAGATGAGAAGGCATCAAAACAACTTGATACGGCATCCCGTGGTATGCTGAAAGAATTGACGCCGCAGCTGCAAACTGTTACTTGGTCTCGTGAACCGCTTGAGGGCGCGCTTAACGATTTCGTAGCATCCCGGGACATAGGGTTCGGCAAATTAGCCGGTCCTCTCAGAGCTGCACTTTCGGGGCGGGCCGTCTCCCCCAGTGTCTTCGATATGATGATGCTGATCGGGCGTGAGGAAACCCTCGCCCGGCTGGAAGATGCGGTGGGCTGATGCCTGCTGCGGTTCCTGCTTCAAGGTTCCAGAGATAAAATGGTGACTGCGCATTTGTGGCACCACCCCAACTGGATCGCGGCGACCGCGCCGAGACAGGTCCGCACTTAGAAAGGTGACGCCATGGCTGACAAAACCGCAAAACTTACATTCGGCGATACGGAGCTTGAGCTGCCGATGCACTCCCCCACCGTGGGCCCTGACGTGATCGACATCTCCAAACTTTATGCGCAGGGCAAGGTGTTCACCTTTGACCCCGGCTTCACCTCGACGGCGGCCTGCGACAGCACGATCACCTATATTGACGGCGGCAAGGGCGAGCTGTTGCATCGTGGCTATCCGATTGACCAGCTGGCAGAAAAATCCCATTACCTCGAGGTTTGCTACCTGCTGCTCTATGGCAACCTGCCATCTGCAAATGAGCTGGAAGAGTTCGAGCATCTGGTCACCACCCACACCATGATCCACGAGCAGATGATGTTCCTTTTCCGCGGCTTCCGCCGGGATGCGCATCCAATGGCGATCATGAACGGTGTGGTCGGCGCGATGTCCGCCTTCTACCACGATTCCACCGATATCCATGACGCGCATCAGCGCGAGGTGGCCTCCATCCGGATGATCGCCAAAATGCCGACAATTGCTGCCATGGCCTATAAGTTCACCATCGGGCAGCCTTTTGTGTATCCGCGCAACGACCTTGATTACGCGTCGAACTTCCTGCGGATGTGTTTCTCTGTCCCTTGCGAGGATTATCAGGTGAACCCGATCCTGAGCCGCGCGATGGACCGTATTTTCACGCTGCATGCCGATCACGAGCAAAACGCGTCCACTTCAACCGTACGGCTTGCCTCGTCTTCGGGGGCTAACCCGTTCGCCTGCATTGCGGCTGGCATCGCGTGTCTTTGGGGCCCGGCCCATGGTGGCGCCAACCAAGCCTGCCTTGAGATGCTGCAAGAGATCGGCACCGTGGACCGCATCCCTGAATATATCGCGCGGGCGAAAGACAAGAACGACCCGTTCCGCCTGATGGGCTTTGGCCACCGGGTCTACAAGAACTTCGACCCACGTGCGACGGTGATGAAGAAATCCGCCGACGAGGTGCTGGATCTGCTGGGCGTCGAAAACAACCCGACGCTGCAGGTTGCCAAAGAGCTGGAAAAACAAGCGCTGGCCGACCCGTATTTTGCCGAGAAGAAGCTGTTCCCGAATGTCGATTTCTACTCCGGCATCATCCTGAACGCGATGGGCTTCCCGACCTCGATGTTCACCCCGATCTTTGCGCTGTCGCGCACCGTGGGCTGGATCTCGCAGTGGAAGGAAATGATTGCAGATCCAAAGATGAAAATTGGCCGCCCGCGCCAGCTTTATCTGGGTGAGCCAATGCGCGATTACGTCGATATCGAAAAGCGCTGAGAGACGTGAAAATGTCGCAGGCTATGGCTATGGTCTGATCAAAAGGCCCTCCTATCTATGTCTCAGAGGCATTTAGGAGGGCCTCTTTGATGAAACACACCA
Source organism: uncultured Rhodobacterales bacterium (assembly GCA_964465485.1). Taxonomy (GTDB): domain Bacteria; phylum Pseudomonadota; class Alphaproteobacteria; order Rhodobacterales; family Rhodobacteraceae; genus Litoreibacter. The sequence goes on from CAYXIZ010000018.1 coordinate 19,873, forward strand.
CCGACTTCAAGACCGCTGAAGCCGAATTCCAAACTGTGCATCACGCGCCTGTTGACCTGTCTGACCGCATCGCCTTGAGGGTGGTCAAATTCATGCGGATCTTTGCCGACAAATTCTTCACAGGCCGCTACGGACATCGGGCCGTCGTGCTCGAAACCGTGGCCGCCGTGCCCGGCATGGTGGGCGGGCTGTTGCAGCACCTCAAAGCCATCCGCCATATCCGCGACGACCAGGGCTGGATCAAAGAGCTGATCGAAGAGGCCGACAATGAGCGCATGCATTTGATGACCTTCATCCATATCGCCCAGCCCTCGCGGTTCGAGCGGTTTTTGATCATGGCCACCCAGCTGATTTTCTATAACGCGTATTTCTTCCTCTACCTGCTGTTCCCGCGCGTGGCGCACCGCGTCGTGGGCTATCTGGAGGAAGAGGCCGTCATCAGCTACACGCAATATCTTGAGCAAATCGATGCGGGCAATATTGAAAACGTGCCGGCACCTGACATTGCGAAAGAGTACTGGAACCTGCCCGATGACGCGCGCCTGCGCGAGGTGGTCATCGTGATCCGCGCCGACGAGGCGGAGCACCGCGATGCCAACCATCATTTCGCCAACCAGATCTCATCTGGTGAGATGTCCTAAATCCTGCGGCGGTGGGCTTTGCGGCCTACCGCCCTTCAAACGCCGCCGGGCGTTTGTCCAGGAACGCCAACACGCCCTCGCGGAAATCATGGCTCCGACCCAGCTCCCCTTGCAGCTTCGCCTCCAGCATCAACTGCTTTTCCAGCGTGTTGTCATAGCTCTGGCGCAGAGATTGCTTGACCCGCTGATAGGCCGCAGTAGGGCCGTTGGCCAATTGCGTGGCGCGGTCTTTCCAGACCTCCTCGAACTCATCATCCGGCACCGCCTCCCAGATCATGCCCTGATCGGAGGCCTGTTGCGCCGTGATCGGCTCCGCAAACAGCGCCGCGCCCATCGCTTTTGGCAGCCCCACCTGACGCGGCAGGAAATACGTGCCGCCCGCATCCGGGATCAGCCCGATCCGGGTGAAGGCCTGCAGGAACATCGCGCTTTCTGTCGCGATGACCACATCCGCCGACAGAGCCAGATTGGCCCCCGCCCCCGCCGCAGGCCCGTTTACGGCGGAAATCGTCGGGATTTTGCAGTCATAAATTGCCATCAGCATCGGGACATATTCGTCGCGCAAGGTCCGCTCCAGATCCGTGCTGGCCACCGTCGCCCGGTCGCCCAGATCCTGGCCTGAGCAAAACGCGCGCCCCTTGCCCGTCATCACCAGAACCCGCGCGTCTTTTTCGGCCTGTTTGGTGGCATGCAAAAGCTCCGCGCGCATCTGCGTGTTGAGCGCATTCATCACATCAGGACGCGAGAACTCGACCACCGCAATGTTGTTGCGCACCGAATAGCGGATCGTGTCATATTGCATGGGGCAGCCCTTATCCGTTGGTTTGGATCGAGGATAACGGACCGATGCGCTTAGAAAAGCGAAACCTGCCGTCACTTCGCAAATTAGCCGCCCCGGCTTGCCCGCCACGCTGCGAGTGCCGGGTTGTCTGCCCCCTCCTCCGGCGCGGCTTTCGTGGGTGGTCTTGTTTCCGCGCGCGGCTTGCGGTGCCTTGCATAATGCAGCTCACGCGCGCCGAAATAGAAGCTGACAATTGCGCCCAGAAGCCACCACAGGGGGTCGGGCACCAAGGCCAAGCCCTGCATGCGCGGCGCAAACCCTGCCGGGTCGGTCATCGCATAGACGAACAGCCCGATTGTGCCCAAGGCCAGCATCGGACGCGGCAAGCGGTTGAAGCCATTCATCGCGCTGTCAAACCAGCCCGCGCGGCCATGCTCGAACTCAGTCCCATGTTGGCCAAGTGCTGCGATATAGGCGTCATGACCCAGTTGCAGCCGCCGTGTTGCATTGGGCCGGAACCCGTCCGCCACATCGCCCACCGCACGGGTCAGGTCACGCGCGCCGCCGCCAAGTATCCGCCCGATCATCCCCATTTTGCCGTCCTCTTACGATGTTCGCTTTCCGAGAGATGATATTGCGGGTCCATGAACGCCTCCGCCCGTTTGATCCAGCCGCCCTTGCCCCCATCCCGTCTGCGCGCATATTTGCGCGACGCGGCCCGCCTGTCTGCAATCGCGTAATAGTAATTGCGCCGTGCAATGCCATAGGCATCGACCAGAAACGCCTCGGCCTCAGCAAAGGCCGCGAAGGAGGTGCGGATCGTCTGTGGCCCGATCACCCCGTCCCGCGCGATGTCGAACCCCATATTGCGCAGCAGGCTTTGCAGGATTTTGACCGCGTTCGAGCCAGAGTTCACATACATATCATAGACGCTCGCCTGCAACGGCTCGGGCAGCGCATGGATGCGAGGCCCTTTGAAGTAATGCTCTTGGAAGATTTCGCCGGCCTTTTTGCGGGTCAGCTTTTTGACGTCACGGGCCGTGACCTGCCCGTCGCCATCCAGATCAAGCCCTAAACGGCGCATCGTGTGGATCGTCACGCCGTGGTTCGTCGCCCCGCCGGGATCGTCGGGGTCGTTCACGTAGCCGCCCTCGGCCCGCAATATCTCTTCGGTGATCTCGTGGATGGTCTGCATGGCGTTTCTCCGCGCTGGTTCGGCGGAGAAACTGCATGGCTTTGGTTAACAGGCTGAAACCCGACCGTGCGCAGGGTCGCGGATTAAGCGTCAGGCTCCTGATAGACGCCTTGTGCCTTCAGCGCGTCGATGACCTCAACCGGCATGTAGGTTTCGTCATGTTTTGCAAATATTGTATGGGCTTGGAAGACGTTGTTCACGTAGTTTCCGGTGGCCACTGTGCCTTGCCCCTCTTCGAACAGGTCAGGCCGCGGCTCGTCGCCAATATAGGCCACGGGGATTTCGGCATTGCCATCTGTGACCTTGAAGGTAAACGCAAAACCCTCACCGTTGACGATGCTCTCTTCAACAACCAGCCCACCAATGCGGAAGGTTTCGGCTGCATCAGGCGGGTCTTCGGCCACTTGCGTCGGCGAGTAGAAATAATTGATCCCGTCGCGCAGCGCGTATCCGATGAGCCCCGTGGCCACCAGCAATGCCACCGAGGCCACGGCGATGATCTGAATACGTCTCTTTTTCTTGAGCCCGCGCATGAGTGCTCCTTAAGGAAAGACCGGGGCCAGCATCAAGCCAGCCGTCTCGTCTAGACCTAACATCAGATTGGCATTTTGCAACGCTTGGCCCGATGACCCCTTCGTGAGGTTGTCCAGCGCACAAACGATGATCGTGCGGCCCTCAATCCGGTCCCCGGTGACGCCCAGATGGACGAAATTCGAGCCCCTGATATGACGGGTGGAGGGCGCTTGCCCCATCGGCAGCAGCTCGACAAACGGCTCCTTCGCATAGGCCTTGGCGAAGGTGTCATGAATGGCCTGCGCGTCGCCTTTGACATAAACCGTCGCCACGATGCCGCGATTGGCCGGCAGCAGATGCGGGGTGAATTGCACCTTTACGGGCCGTCCGGCAATGGCGCTGAATTCCTGATCAAATTCCGCCAGATGCCGGTGCGTGCCGCCGATGCCATAAGGATGCGCGCCTTCGCTTAGCTCCGCATGGAGCAGGTTTTCTTTCAAGGACCGCCCCGCGCCAGAAACTCCGGTTTTCAAGTCGATGATGATGTCATCAAGATCAATCAACCCGGCCTCGATCAACGGCCGCAGCGCATATTGGCCCGTCGCCGCATTGCACCCCGTACCCGCCACCAGCCGCGCCGTTTTGATCTGGTCGCGGTAGAATTCGGTCAGGCCATAGACGGCCTCCGCCTGCTGCTCTAGGGCGCTATGCGGATTGCCATACCATGCCTCGTATTCGGCGGGGTCGCGCAGCCGGAAATCCGCTGACAGGTCGACGATTTTCAAGGTCTTGGGCAGCCCGGAGATCACGTCCTGCGACGTTTTGTGCGGCAAGGCGCAGAAGCACAGGTCGATCTGCGAGAAATCAATCTGATCAATCTTGACCAATTGCGGCAGCGTTAAGTGGCGCAGATGCGGAAACACCTGCGCCATCTCCATGCCCGCTTTGCGGTCGGCAGACAGCGCTGCGATGGACATATCAGGGTGTGTGGCGATCAGGCGGACCAGCTCTGCGCCCGTGTAGCCGGACGCGCCGAGAATGGCGATTTTATGGGTCATGAGAGACTCCGTGAAGCGATTTGAATGTGGTTTAGAAGAAAGACAGGCGGGCGTCCATCAGGCCGCCTCGAATGTGGTCTTTCGTCGCAAGAACTGCGTGGCCCGGTCCGAGACAATGCGCGGATCGCCGGTAGTCAGAAACCGCGTCTGGGTGCCGTCCCCCAGCATATCGGGGTGGCGTTTGAGGTAATCGGCCAAGCTGTCAGATACCAGCGAGGCCTGGCTATAGACCGTCACATCGGGGCCAAGCGCGTCCTGGAAGGCTTGCTGCATCAATGGGTAATGCGTGCAGCCCAGAATGGCCGCTTGCGGGTGCGGCATACGCCGTTTCAACGCGTCCACATGGCTGCGCACCAGCGCTTCGGCCAGCATTTCGTCGCCGTCTTCCAGCGCATCCACCAGCCCGCCACATGGTTGAGCTTCGACGTCTACCCCTATGGCTCTAAACGCTAATTCACGCTGAAAGGCGCGGCTAGAGACGGTGGCGGGCGTGGCAAACAGCGCCACATGCTTCACCCCGACCTCGCGCGGCGGGGAGTTGTCGCCCCAGTTGCGTTCGGTCAAGGCCTCGATCATCGGCACGAAGACACCCAGCACGCGTTTGTCACGCGGCACCCAGTTTTCCTGCATCCGCCGCAGCGCCGCCGCGGAGGCCGTGTTGCAGGCCAAAATCACCAGATTGCAGCCCTCATCAAACATCGCCTGTGTCGCCTTGCAGGTCAGCGCGTAGATGTCGTCTGGCGTGCGGGTGCCGTAGGGCGTGTGTGCGCTGTCGGCGAAATAGCACACGGGCAGGTCGGGCATATCCGCCGCGATCTGGTCATAGACGGTCAGCCCGCCCAATCCGCTGTCAAAGATGCCGACCGCCATTTGCCGCCCTTTTGTGCTTGGCCTCGAACTCATACCCGAACGGAACCACGGGCCCGCCGGTTGAAGACAGCTCATACGTGGCCTGCCGGAGAAAATCCATCATTGCTTTAGGGCTGTGGCGGTATTTGTCCAGCTCCGCCCGCGCAATGGGCTTTCCAATGACCACACGCACGGGCTTGTCG
>CAYXIZ010000019.1:0-24128 GCA_964465485.1 uncultured Rhodobacterales bacterium
GCAATCGGGTCGCCCACATGGCGGACCTTGCCTTCGGCCAAAACGGGGTGCTTGGGTTCCTGCATCGGCTCGCCGTGCCGGTCGGTCACTTGCCAGCCGCAGGGCACGCCGCCCACGCCTTCGAAATCGGCGGCGGTGAAGATTTTCTCCACGCCAGGCATCTTTTCGGCCGCACTTGTGTCGATGGAGTTGATTTTCCCATGCGCCACATCCGAGCGGATGAAATAGGCGTAGGCCTGCCCTTGCAGGTTGATGTCGTCGGTATATTTGCCCTTGCCGGTCAGAAACCGTAGGTCTTCGCGCCGTTTGGAGCTGGCGCCGATGCCTTCATCTTTTGGCATGTGTATTCCTCCCTGAATGGTGGGTTGGAAACCCACCCTACATTTTTGAATTTATTCGGCGGCGACAGCTGGGACGTCTTGGCCCGAGGCCGCCATGATCGCTTTGACGATGTTGTGGTAGCCCGTGCAGCGGCACAGATTGCCCTCAAGATAGGCGCGTATCTCGGCCTCGGAGGGCTTGGGGTTGTCTTTCAGCAAAGCCGCCGCCGACATCACCATGCCCGGCGTGCAAAAGCCGCATTGCAACCCGTGATGCTCTTTGAACGCGGCCTGGATCACCGAGAGCGAGCCATCCGCATTGGCCATGCCTTCGATGGTTTTGACCTCCGCGCCGTCGGCCTCAGCGGCGAACATGGTGCAGGATTTCACCGCCTCGCCATTCACATGCACCACGCAGGCGCCGCATTGCGAGGTGTCGCAGCCGATATGGGTGCCTGTCATGTTCAGATCGTCGCGCAGCAGGCTCGACAGCAATGTCCGGCCTTCCACCGACCTGGAGACGGTTTTCCCATTCACCGTCAAAGTTACTTTCGTCATATTTTCCTCCCTAGAAAATCAATTACGAGACCAGACGTTTGAACCACCCTTTGCTGGCTGTTTCCTCCTCGGCCTCTGTGTCGTCTTCGTCCGGCTCCTCCAACGCATTTTGGAACCGGGTGAAAAACTCGTCCGCCATCTTCTTGGCAAACCCGTCAATGATGCGGCTGCCCAGCTGGGCCAGCTTGCCGCCGACCTTGGCCTCTACGTCATAGTGCAAAACAGTGCTGTCGCCGTCAGCTTCGAGCCGCACATCGGCCCCGCCTTTGGCAAAGCCCGCAGCCCCGCCCTTGCCGGCACCGACGATCTTGACGCTATGGGGCGGCTGCATCTCTTGCAGCTCCACCTCGCCTTTGAACGTGGCTTTGACCGGGCCGACCTTCTGGACCACCGTGGCCTGAAACCCGTCCTCGGGGGAGCCGGTCATTTCCTGACAACCCGGCACGCATTCCTTAAGAACATCTGCGCTGAGCAAGGCCGCCCAGACGGTGTCGATATCGGCCTTGATGGTGCGGCTGTCAGACAGGTTCATGTGCTGGCGAATTCCTTATGGAGAGCTGGCAGTTGGGGCGTATTTGAAAAGCTTAAGAAAAATTCGCGGCAGGTCCACTAGTTTTATCGGCTTGACCTGTGAATAGGCGAATGAACTGCCTCACCCTTGCGTGAGGTGACGGCGCGTGTCAGCGATGACCCCGGCCAGCGGCTGGTCGATGTTAATGACCGCCCCGGCCTCATCCGCTTCCAACTCTTCCAGCGCCGCGAACTGGCTGTCGAGCAGTGCTGCCGGCATGAAATGGCCCGGCCTGTTGGCGACGCGTTTGGCCAGCACCGGCTTTGGCGCGGCGAGGTGCAGGAAGGTGACGGGCGCGCCTGCATGAAGGCGGATGATGTCGCGGTAGCTGCGTTTGAGCGCGGAACATCCGATGATCGCGGGGCCTGTTTGAGCCGCCAGCGTTTGGCCGACCTGCATCAGCCACGGCGCGCGGTCGGCGTCATTAAGAGGCGCACCGCGCGACATCTTGGCAATGTTCTCAGCCGGGTGCAGATCGTCGCCGTCAAAGAAGGTGATGTCGGTGCTGTCCGCCAACGCTTCGCCGACACAGGTCTTGCCGCAGCCCGACACCCCCATGAGCACAAAAAGCCTGCTCACAGCGAGGCCGTGATCCCGCCATCCACATAGAGCGTGTGCCCGTTCACAAAGCTCGACGCGCCGGAGGCGAGGAAGACGCAAGCCCCCACCAGCTCGTCCACATTGCCCCAGCGCCCGGCGGGCGTGCGCTTTTCGAGCCATGTGGTGAAATCAGGATCAGCCACCAGCGCGGCGTTGAGCGGCGTGTCGAAATAGCCCGGCGCGATGGCGTTGCATTGCAGCCCGTGCCGCGCCCAGTCGGTGGCCATGCCCTTGGTCAGATTGGCCACCGCCCCCTTGGTCGCGGTGTAGGGCGCGATGCCGGGACGCGCCAGCGCGGTTTGCACGGATGCGATGTTGATGATCTTGCCCGCCCTGCGCGCAATCATGTGACGCGCCACGGCCTGACCCACATGAAAGACGGAAGCGACATTGGTTTGTAGCAGCTTCTCGAACGCGTCCGCCGGGAAATTCTCCAGCTCCGTGCGGTGCTGCATGCCGGCGTTATTGACCAGAATATCAATCGCGCCGTGCTCTTTTTCAAACCCGTCCACCGCCGCGCGCACCGTGTCATGGTCCGTGGCGTCAAAGGCCAGCATCTGCACGTTGCCACCCAGCTTGGCAGCCGCGGCCTCCAGCTTGGCGGTGTCACGCCCGTTGAGGATCACCTGCGCGCCTGCCTCCACCATGCCTTTGGCCAGCGCAAAGCCGATGCCTTGCGACGAGCCGGTGACAAGCGCGCGGCGGCCTTTGAGAGAGAACAGGTTTGACATGGCGCGGCGCGTCCTTTGTGTGCTGGATTGAGCGCGAAAAACTGTTACCGATGACAGGGTAAGTCAAGCGCGAACCGCCCGCCGGTTTGGAAGGGACCCTATGAAAACCATCGTTGCCCATGCCGCCAAAGACCTTCGGCTGGAGGAGCGCGACCCGCCCACGCCCGGCGCAGGCGAGGTTTTGATCCGTCTGGCGGCGGGGGGCATTTGCGGGTCGGACCTGCATTACTACGCGCATGGCGGCTTTGGCACGGTGCGCTTACGCGAGCCGATGATTTTGGGGCATGAGGTCTCCGGCGTGATCGAGGCGTTGGGCGAGGGCGTGACGGGTTTGCAGCTTGGCCAGTTGGTGGCTGTCTCCCCCTCGCGGCCCTGCGGGGACTGCGACTATTGCCGGGAGGGTGCGCAGAACCATTGCCTGAACATGCGGTTTTACGGCTCCGCGATGCCGTTCCCCCATATCCAGGGCGCGTTCCGCGAGTTGCTGGTGGCGGATGCCGCGCAATGCGCTGTGGCCGACGGGCTGACCGCGGCGGAGGCCGCGATGGCGGAGCCCCTGGCCGTGGTGCTGCATGCGGCGAAACAGGCGGGCGATTTGATGGGCAAGCGGGTTCTGGTGACGGGCTGCGGGCCGATTGGGCTGCTGGCGGTGATCGTCGCGAAGGCCGCAGGCGCGGTGGAGATCGTGGCCACGGATATCACCGAGTTTACCACCGACATGGCCCGCAAAATCGGCGCGGATGCGGCACATAATGTGGTCAAGCTGCCGGAGGCTTTGGCGGATTATACAGCCGACAAAGGGCATTTCGACGTGCTGTTTGAATGCACCGGGGTGGCGGCGGTGGTGGGCTCGGCGGTGCCTGCATTGAGGCCGCGCGCGACGATGGTGCAATTGGGATTGGGCGGCGACATGGTGCTGCCGGTCCAAGCGATGACGGCGAAAGAGCTGGTGCTGAAAGGCTCCTTCCGCTTCCACGCGGAATTCGCCAGCGCGGTGGCGCTGATGCGCGGCGGGCAGGTCGATGTGACGCCCTTGGTGACGCAGTCCAAGGCGCTGTCGGAGTTTGGCGAGGCGTTCGAGCTGGCCTCCGACCGCAACGCGGCGATCAAGGTGCAGATCGCCTTTTCCTGAAACGTCTGAAACAGAAACGGCCGGACCTGCTAATGCGCGGGCCCGGCCGTTTTGTTGTGTTTAAGCGGGTTTAGAACTTGGCGATCAGGTTCAGGAACACGCCCGAATTGTTATAGTCGATATCGGACACATCGTCGCTGACCGAGCCCCATTCATACCCGATGCCCAGCTTGGCGTTGTTGCCCACGTGGCGGTAGACCCCGGCCAGAGCGCCGCTCTCGCGGGTGCCGGTTTCCTCGGTGTAGAGCTGGCGGACCTCGCCGAACACGTCCCATTTATGCACGACATGCCAATCCGCGCCGAGCACCAGCAGATGCGCGGTGGAGTCGGTGAAGTCATTCGTGCCACGCGGCGCGACCTCGCCTTTGCGGTAGCCGTATTTGGCCCCGAAGGTCAGCTTCTCGTTCCAGTCATAGAGCACGTCGGCGCTGAGGATCACGCTCCTTTGCGCGGCCCCGTTATCGACGTCGTTCGCATTCACCTGATTCTCGCCGGGCTGGTCGTCCAGATAGGTCAGCTTGAACAGCGCGTTGATCTTTTCGTTCAGGATCGGACGGTAGGCGGCCCCGAAAGACAGCTCCACATAGCGGCCATCGCGGAAGGCGCTTTCATCGGAATCCGAGACCAGCGCGTCCACCGTGGTCAGCAGGCGCCATTCCTCGGTATATTTATACTCCAACCCGCCGGAGACCAGCCACGTGTCGCGGTCGCGGGCTGTGCCCTCGCCGTTCTCGGTACGGTATTCCAGCTTGAGGGAGGCCTGCAGATTGTCGTCATCATCATAGCTGACGCCCAGCGAAATGGCGTCGCGGTCAAAATCCTCGCCATTCGGGTCGCTGATCTCGCCGACCTCAAAGCCGCCCGTATAGGTCCAGCGGGCATTGGGCGTGTAGGTGACGCCGTAGGCCTCCGTGATGGATTTGCGGTCCCCAAAGAGATCGTAGGTGTTTTCCGCAAACGCCGCCACTTTGTCGTTGAACCGGTATTTGGCACCGGCCACCACGACGCCCTTGTCCCGGCCCGTCAGGCTTGAGCCCGCAATGGTGCGGCTGGGGTCGAGCGTGTAGCCCAGATAGACCTGATTGTCGGCTGTGGGCTGGTAGATGACCTTGGCCAAGGCGCCAAAGCCAAGCGTGCCTTCGGAGACCTCGCCCTCGACGGTGACTTTCTCGGACAGGCGCAGGGAGGCCCCGACGCCGATACGGTCATTGTTGCGGCGGGTTTGCGTGGCGTTCAGCGTCGCCTGCCCGAAGATGTAATAGCTGTTATCCTCATTGGGCGCATAGGTCAGACGCAGGCCCAGATCGGTGCGGGTGCCGACCTCGTCCAGCGAGGCCAGACCGTCCTGATCGCTATAGGCCAGACCGCCCTCGACGGTGACGGTGTTGGTGGCTTTATAGGCCAGTTCAATCGCCGCCTCGCGGTCCCGTTCACCGCTGCTGCGCTCCAGACTTTCACCTGCCACGCGGAGATCCAGCCGGTCATTGACCGAATAGGTGCCATAGAACCCGGCGATGGTCTCATCGGCGTCAAAGGTGCGCGTCAGGGTCGAGAACCCGGCAGAGCGGCGTTCCACATAGATATTGATATCGCCTTCGCGCGAGCCGCCGAGATCCTCGAAATCCAGATAGGTTTCAATGCGGTAGGCACTGCCCTCGCTGTCATTGTCGCCGTCGCGCACAAGGTTGAAGGTCAAACCGCCATCCGTGGACAGGTTCGAGCCCAGCCCGGCCCCTTTGGAGCGGGCAACCTCGCCCTCCACCCAGGAGTTCTTGCCGAAATGGTAGCGCGCCGTGGCGGCCAGCAATTCGACCTCGGATCTGTCGGTCTCGTCATTGATGCCGGTCAGCTTGAAGGACAGATCGTCAGAGACCCACGCCTCCACCGAGCCGCCTGCGGATGAGCCATCCACATCGCCAAGGCCCGGCGTAAATTCATAATCCACCACCAGCTCGACGATGGTATCGCCAATCGGGTTCTCGGTCACCAGCTCGCCCGTCGCGCGGGAGGAGTTGAGCGGGTTGGTCAGAATGATGACACCTTGCAGATAATCAATGGAGTAATCGCGGCCCGCGATCAGGGCCTGCCGCTCGATCACCCGGCCCGTATCCCGGTCCTTGAACTCGATCTGAAGGCTTTCAGAGGCAAAGTTGATATCCTGACGCGACAGGAAATAGGCCGAGCCGCCCGTGCCTTGCAGCACGTCGCGTTGCAGCCGTGTGTCAGGTCGCGCGGCATAGACGGTCGCATCAATCCGCGCGTCGCCGCGCGGCGTGGTGTCGAGAGACTTGTATTCCAGCTTGCCGCCATAGAGCCTGCGGCTGTTATTGACCAACTGGCCCGACGTGATGTCGGCGTCAAAATCGCCCCAGAGGGCCAGCATGCGGTCACGCTCCACCCGGATATAGAAGCGGCCGGAGCTGGGCGTGTCATCATAGGCGCTCGAGTCGTCGCCATAGACCAGATAGGTGTCCTCGGGATCAAGACGGCGCAGCACCTGGCGCGGGTCTTTCTCGTCGAGACGGCGGAAGATATCGCTCAACTCGCCCTCGCCGGTATCGGCGCTGGCAGTGATCAGCGTGCGGCCCTTGATGCGGCCTTTGGCGTAGAAGGCGAGGCGGCCATCGGCCTCAATGTCGTCTTCCTCGGCAATGGTGCCGTCCAGCTCGTCCTCGATCTTTTTGGACAGCGTCACATCGGCGATTGCCACATAGAACCATTCGCTGTCCGGGATATCCACGGAGCGGGTGACATTGGTGACGGTCTGCCCACCTGTGCGCACCTGAACCGGCACGGAATGCGTGCCCGGCGGCAAGATGCGTTGAATGACAAACCGCCCGTTGCGGTCCACAACGGCGCGCTCGCCCATCACGGTCACAACCGAGCCCGGACGCACGTTTTCGCCCGACGCGGTGACCGAGCCGCCATAAAGCGGGATGTTGGAGACCGCGGTGCGGTCCTCCCCCTCGCCTGCCGCAAGCACTTCGCCCTGCGCCGACAGACCTTCGGAGGTCGTCGAATGGGTCGCAAACGCGTCGCCGGTGCGGTTCAGCTCAAGCTGGGCGGTCTCGTTGAAACGGCCCTTGGCGTCATAGACACGCAGCACATAGGCATATTCGCCGGAGCCATCCGCGGGCATCACCCAATTGACTTGCCCATTGGGATTGACCGGCAGCTTGGCCACCGCGCGGGCGGTGCGCGACGCGCGGTCGATGACCACCACCTCGGCGCGGGAGATCCACGCAGGATAATTGGTCGAGCTGCGGAAGGTGACAGACTGGCCCGCCTTATAGCTGGCGCGCAGATCATCGGTGGAGACGTTCAGGCGCGGGATGATTTGCAACCCATCAAACTTGACCTGCACATCAGCGCGCTCAAGCGCGCGGTCCTGCGCACGCTGCGGCACGGAGGGCGCGGGCGCGCCCGCGATGGTCTCATTCTCGATGGAGAGCGAGAAGCCGGTTTCCTCAAAGCCCGCGCCGGGAGGGCCCGAGGCGCGTTCCGTGTTGGCGTAGTTTTCACTGTCCACCACCACGTTGGAATTGGACTGGAGACACGCGATTTCGGTCAGCCCGTCGGGCGCGTAGCAGGTGTTTTGCACCGTTTCCGCGTAACTTGCCGAAACCACGGCACCGGTTGATCCAAGCAGGCTGGCCAGCAGCCCGAGACGCCACATGCGGGAATTCAAAGAGAGCGTTCTCATCTTATTTCTTCCTCACGTAGGTGGTTTCAATGTTCAACTTGTAGTCTCCAATTCGGCGCCATCGCCGCTCGATATACCGCCTGACATCGCGGGTCATTTTCCGCGAGGTCCGCCGTTGAGAGTCGGTCACCTCGTAAGGCATGTGGAAGGCCAGCCGGATCGTGGAGGGCTGGTCCGTGATCCGTTTCAGCAGCTTGTCGACACCCGACCGGAAGGCCGGCACCAGCTGCAACTTGCCCGCGTCATCCATCCCGAACACCTTCGAGTTGATGTCGACCCGCACGATGCGGCTGATGGAGGCCCCGAAGTTCAGCTCTTTCATCTTGCCGCGTGTCAGGCGGATCACCCGTGGGTTTTCCGTTGTGACGCGGTAGCCGGTGGGCAGGCTGCGCTCATCCACTTTGAGGATGAAGTTCGACCCGCGCGTCTCCGGCAAAGCAGCACATGGCACGTGGTAGCGGCCATATTCATCGGTGGTGATGATCGTGCCATCGACGCCCGCGATACGGACCGACGGCAGGCCGGGCTCGCCCTGATCCTGATAGCCATTGCCGTTCTGGTCGTCATAGACCTTGCCGATCACGTCGCCGCAATCAAACACCGCCTCTGGCTCAACCCGCACGGTGGCCGTGCCTGTTGGCGCGATCCGCTCGCCCGTGGTGGCATCAAGCAGGTCCGCGCGGTTGGTCGCGTCACCCGCAGGGGCCCCGGTCAAGACACGCGCCGACAGCTGAATGGTCAGCGTCCCGCCCGCAGGTACAATCACCGTCGGGAAGGAGATCACCCGGCCCACCACATCCACCGTGGTGGTTGGCACACCGTCTATGGTCGCAGAGCCGTCCACAAAAACGAAGCCTGCAGGCAGCGTGTCGACCGTCACGGCCCCCACGGCAGCCGCCGGGTTCGCGTTGGTCAGAACCAGTGTATAAGGCACCACCCCGCCGCGCTGCACCGAAGACACGGCGGCGGTTTTGACCACTGTCAGCCCGTCAACAAAGGCCAGCGCCGAGAAGGTGAAGACCGTCGGGTCATCATCGCCATTGCTCGGGTCGCCCTCGTCCGAAACATCGCTGACATCGGCCAGCGGCGGGCCGACAAAGCCCAGCGGCGGCACCGGCGTACCGGTGGCAAGAACCGTATTCGACACCAGCCCGGAGGTCACATCCGGCCCGGTCAGCGTATAGGCTGCCGCATAGGTCGCAGTTTCGCCAATCGCCAGCGTCCCCTCCGCAGAGCCCGCCGAGCTGGAAACAAAGGTAGGCCCGCTATCGAGCGTCAGCACCGTGCCGTCGCCATTGGTCAGCGTATCGGTTGGCGTCACGCCGGTCAGCGGCACGTTGCCGTCATTGGTGACGGTGATGGTGTATTCCAGCAGATCTCCGATCCCGGCAATGCCGTCGCCATCATCCACAAAGGTCTGGGTTTTGACCGCCACAATCGAGGGCTCCGGCGTCACCTGCACGGTTTCTGTCACGGACGAACAGATCGTCGGGTTCGCCAGATCACAGATTTCATAGGTCAGCTCGAAAGGCCCCGCAGCCGTGCCCGGCGCGACCGTGATCGTGCCATCCGCATTCAGCGTCAGCGGCGCATCGGCGGAGACCAGCGTCAGCGAGACATTGGCCAATGTTGCAGGTGCCCCGTTCAGCGTGTCGGAAGCCAGCACCGAGATCGCCGTTGTGCCGCCCGCAGGCGTTGGCGCAAAACTCTCGGCCACGGCCTCGATGCTGCCGACGGTGACGGTCTCGGTCACTGTAGAGCAGATCGTCGGGTTCGCGGCGTCGCAGATCTCGTACGTCAGGGTGAACGTGCCCGAGGGCGTGCCCGCAGGCACGATGATCCCGTTGGTGGCCGGGTCAAGCGTCAGCCCACCCGTGGCACCTGTCACGGTCAGGATCACATCCGCCGGATCGGTGATTGGCGCGCCGCTGAGCGTGTCGGAGGTCAGCACAGACGGCGTGATGCCGCCAGCATCGCCATTGATCGTGTCGAAGGTTTCAGCCACCGCCGCGATGGTGCCGACCTGAATGGTCGCAATTGCCGTGTCGCAGTTGAGCGGGTTCAGCACGTCGCAGATTTCATAGACCACCGGGTAGCTGCCCGCTGGCGTGCCGGGCGGCACGTTGATGGTGCCGTCAGGGTTGATCGTCACCCCGGTCAGCCCGCCATCCGCATCAATGGAGACCGTCACATCCGCTGGCGCAAATGGCGCGCCGTTCAATGTGTCATCGGTGAAGACCGTGGGCGTAACATCGCCGCCTGCACCATCGAGCGGGATGGCGGTAAAGTCGTCGTCCATCGCGATGATCTCGGGCGCTTCGACGATCACGGTCGCCACCGCTTCGTCGCAATTGTCTGGGTTCAGCGTTTCGCAGATTTCATAGGTGATCGTGTAGGTGCCCGCAGGCGTGCCAGCAGGTACGTCCACCGCACCCGTCGCCGGATCAAGCACCGGCACCGGCCCGCCGTCGATGGCCACAGCAGGTGTGACCACGGTGATATCCACCGCCGCGATGCTGGTGGCCACGCCACCCAGCGTGTCCGGCCCGCCGCCATTGTCCAAAAGCACGTTCAGAGCACCCGGCGTCCCAGTAAGCCCGTCCACGCCAGAGACAGAGTCGTCCACCGCGTCGATCGTGGCCGACGTCAGCGGCGTCACGGTTGGATCGTCATTGCCAGCGCCCGGCCCCGCCGTCGCGGTGCCGTCCCCATCGCCGGGATTCTGGCTGTCCGACAGATCGGAGGACACCGTGCCATTCGGGCTGGTGCCGCTGACAGAGGCAAGGTTGGAGACATCACCGGCGGTGATATCCGCCGCAACCAGCGTGTAGGTCGCCGAGTAGAACCAAATCTCGCCCGTCTCGAGCAGCCCGTCGCCATCATCGCCGCCGACAAAAGCGGGCGTCGGCGCAGTCCCGGCACCGGTAAACCCGGCCGCAGGTTCGGTCACGGAGACGCCGCTCAGCGGCAGGTCGCCCTCATTGGTCACGGTATACGTGTAGCTGATCGTCTCATCCACCTGAGCGAACCCGTCCCCGTTTTCGTCATTGAAGACGGAGGATTTCAGCAAACCGATATCCGGCGCGCCGACGGTGAACTCAACGGTGGCCGTGTCACAATTGGCCGGGTTCAGCGTCTCGCAGATCTCGTATGTGGCCGTATATGTGCCCGCAGGCGTGCCTGCCGGGACGTTCACATCGCCTGTCGCGGTATCAAGCACCGGAACCGGCCCGCCGCCAATCGGCGTGAACGGCGTCACCACGGTGATGCCCACCCCGGTTGGCCCGCCGCCAACGCTCGGCACGGAGCCGTTCAGATCATCCGCGACCCCGGTGCCCGTGGCCGTCAGCACGTTCAGAATGCCCGGCTGCGCCACTGTGGCGTCCACCGGATCGGGCAGCAGATCGTCATTGGCCGTGATCGTGGCGCTGGTGAAAGGTGTGGAGGTCGGATCATCATTGCCCGCCCCCGGCCCCGGCGTGCCGGTGCCGTCACCATCGCCCGGATTGGAGCTGTCAGACAGATCGCTGACCGTGTCACCGCCGGGCGTGGTGCCCGCCGCGGTCGCTTGGTTGTCGACCATGCCAGCCGCCAGATCGGCGGCAACCAGACTGTAGGTCGCCGTGTATGTCCATGTCTCGCCAACGCTCAGAATGCCGTCGCCGCCCACATCCGTGGTCGCCGTCAGCACCGGTGTCGGAGTTGTCCCCGCGCCGGTAAAGCCGGTCTCTGTCAGCGTGACGCCAGACAGATCCAGATCGCCCTCGTTGGAGACCGCGTAGGTATAGGAGATCGTCTCGCCGACCTGCCCCGCGCCGTCGGCCACCACGTCATCGTTGAAGGTAGAAGATTTGACGACCCCGATGCCGCCCCCGCCGACGGTCAGGGACACGGTTGCCGTGTCACAATTGGCCGGGTTCAGGATTTCGCAGATCTCATATTCAAACGTGTAGGGCCCGGGCGGCGTGCCTGCGGCAACATCCACCGTACCATCGGGGTTCAGCGTGATCCCGGCAGGGGGCGGCGCCGTCGGCACCACCGTCACATCCGCCGCCGTCGCATCCGTGGCCACACCATTCAGCGTGTCGGGCCCAGCGCCGTTATCCGCAAAGATATCGAGCACTGCCGTTTGCGGCGTGCTCGCATCAATGGGCGCCGCCAGCGTGTCGTCATTGGCCACAATCGTCGCGGTGGTCAGCGGCGTGGAGGACGGGTCATCATTGCCCGCCCCGGTGCCGGACGTACCAGTGCCATTGCCATCCGCAGGGTTGGTGCTGTCCGACAGATCGCTGACGCTCGTCCCGCCCGGCGTGTCGCCGGAGGCCGTGGCCTGGTTGTCCACCACCCCGTCGGTGATGTCCGAGCCAATCAGCGTATAGGTGGCCGTGTAGGTCCAGCTCTCGCCGACGCTCAAAATGCCGTCGCCGCCCACATCCGTGGCCGCTGTCAGCACCGGGATCGGGGTCGCGCCATTGCCGGTAAAGCCGGTCTCAACCAGCGTCACCGTGTCGAGCGGCAGCGTGCCCTCATTTGCCACGGTGTAGGTGTAGCTGATCGTCTCGCCGACCTGCGCATTGCCATCCGCGGTGATGTCATCATTGAACACCGCCGTTTTCAGCACACCGATTGCGCCAGACCCAACGGTCACGCTGACCGTCGCCAGATCACAATTGGCGCTGTTGCCAATTTCGCAGATCTCGTAGCCAAACGTATACGGCCCCGGAGCCACCCCGGCGGCCACATCTACTGTGCCATCCGGGTTCAGCGTGAAGCCCGCAGGCACCGGGTTGGTCGGATCAGGCGACACGGTCACAGCGCTTGCATCGGTGGGCGCGCCGTTCAGCGTGTCCGGCCCGTTGCCGTTATCGGCAAAAATATCGACCACACCGACCAGCGCCGTCGTGGTGTCCAGCGGGTCCGCCTCCACATCATCCTGCGCCACAATCGTAGAGGCCGCGAGCGGCGTCGTTGTCGGATCATCATTGCCCGCACCGGGCCCCGGCGTGCCGGTGCCGTCGCCATCAGTTGGGTTTTCACTGTCGGACACATCCGTGACCGGCGTGCCCTCGGGCGTGGTGCCGCTGGCCGTGGCGGAGTTGCCGACGGTGCCCGCATCCACATCAGCCTGAATAAGCGCGTAAGTGGCGGTGAAGATAAAGGTCTCAGTGGTCTCAAGCAGCAGGTCGCCGTCATCGCCGCCGGTGAGCGACGCAACAGGCGTGGCCCCCGCACCGGTGAAGCCGGTCTCTGTGATGCCGACGCCGCTCAGCGGGAAGTCGCCCTCATTGGTCACCGAATAGGTATAGGTGATGGTCTCGCCGACCTGCGCAAACCCGTCGCCATTCTGGTCGTTGAAAACAGAGGCCTTCGTCACCCCGATGCCGCCCGCGCCAACGGTAAAGCTGACGGTCGCGGTGGAACAGTTGGTCGGGTTGGCGATCTCGCAGAGATCATAGTCAAAGCTATACGGCCCCGGCGCGAGGCCCGGCCCCACATCAACCGAACCATCCGCATTCAGCGTCACCCCAGCCGGGGGCGGGTTGGCGGCATTGGGCGTCACCGTGGTCGTCGCCGCCGTGGCGGGGCTGCCCGCCAGCGTATCCGCGCCCGAGCCGTTAGACGCGAAGACGTTCAGAATGCCGGTCTCCCCGGTTGTCGACTCTACCGGAGCGGCGCGGGTGTCGTCGCGGGCCTCAATCGGCGCAGCGGCAAAGCTGGTAGACGTCACATCGCCATCATCCGGCCCATCGCCGGGCGTGCCGGTGCCGTCGCCATCCGCAGGGTTGGAGCTGTCAGACACATCGCTGAGCGGCGTCCCATCCGGCGCACTGCCGCTGGCGGTGGCCTGGTTGTCGACCCCGCCCGCCGTGATGTCGGCCTCGACCAACGTATAGTCGACCTCATAGGTCCAGGTCTCGGTGACTTGCAGGATGCTGTCGCCGTCATCGCCTGCCGTGAGGACCGGAACAGGTGTCGGCCCCGCCCCGGTGAACCCGGTTTCGGTCACGGTTATCCCCGAGACAGGCGTGAAGCCGAGATTGGTCAGCGTATATGTATAGCTGATCGTCTCGCCGATCTGCGCAAACCCGTCGCCGCTTTCGTCATTAAAGACGGAGCTTTTGATCAAGCCGATGTCGCCTGCCAGCGTCAAGGGCGTCGGGCTGCCCGGCCCGCCCGCGGCCCCGCCACTGTCATCCGTTGTCGGCGTCCCGGCCTCGTCCGTACCGGAGCCGGTGGCAAGGTTGTCCAGCGTCGCAGGCGCACCCGCGGCGTTGGGGTCAAGCACGGCCGTGAAGGTGATCGTCAGCACATCATTGATGCCCAGAAGGCCATCCGTTCCGGCCAGCACATCCGGGTTCGCAGCGCCATCAAACGCAGGCGTGCCCGCGCTGGGCGCCACGGCGGCGGTGTCATTGCCCAGAAGCGAAACCCCGGCATTGTCGGTCACCGATATCCCCACCGGCCCCGAGATCGACTGGAACGCGGTGCCGAAATTAGCCGGATCCGCCAGATTGTCCGTGATTTGCAGATCGTCAAGATCCGTGTTGCCTGTGTTAGCCGCGGTGATCGTCACCGGCACCGAAACCGTGCCGCCCGGACCCGCCACGGCTGTCCCGAAGCTCTTGGTCACGTCCAGCTCAGGCGCCAGCGTCGTGCCGACAAGCAAAGACACGGTGGCCTCGTTAGAGGTACGGCCGGTGTTGTCGTCTACCGTGTAGCTGATCGGTGTGGGGGTCCCGAGAAAGCCGGGTTCCGGCGTGAAGGTGATCTCGCCGGTGGTGGTGTCGACGCTCCACGTGCCTTGTCCCGGAACGACCAAAGGCTGACCGGGGCCAGCAGAACCAACAATAGTGACGGAGGCCGGCACCAGCGTGCCATCGCGGTCCGTGTCGCCATCGAGCACGTCAATGACCGTCGGAACGCCAGCCACTGCAGGGGTGTCCAGCTCGTCATCGGCCTCCGGCGGGTAGAAGACAGTGAAGGGAATGGCCGAGAGGTTGAAACTGGTGAAGGCGCTCCGCGCGCCATCCACGTCATCGTGAATGATGGCGAATGTATTGACCGGCGTATCAAGGACAAAGCGCGCACTGTCATTGATCGGGTTGTTCGTGCTGACCCGCGCCACGATGGAGCTTTGCGCGCCCGCCGCGATAAACCGCGCCCGCTGGTTGATGAAAGCAGGAACCGGCCCAGTCAAAGGGAAGATCGACAGCGTGTCGCCGGGAGAGCCGGGGTTGGGCGAGGTCCATGTCCCCGGAACGCTGGCCGCAAACGCATCGCGGGAGGCTGCCCCGTCCATATCGTCAATATCGTTGAAAAACAGCGACTCAATATCAAACCCGCTCGTTGTGAAGGTCATGATATTGGGCTGGTCACACGCGCCGCCGCCATTGGTCGCACTCGCAAACGGGCGAAGCGCAGAGCCCAGAACGGTCACACAGCTCGGCGATGTCGGCGCACTGGTAATGGTGACGATATCACCCGTTGCGTTCTCCAGAATGACCGTGAAGTTGTTGGGTGAGGATTGGAAGGTGAAGGTCTCACCCACCTGCGCCGTCGACATTGACGGGGCGAAGGCCGTCAGGACGCATAGCGCCAGAAATCTGAAGGTCTTGGCAAAGGCCGACCAGAACATCGGTTCCTTGGCTGCGTTGGACAGATCTCGAGCGTCGTCTTCGTGGCGCAAATTCATGGTTTTCTCACCCGTTTTCGGCATTCACTGCCATATTCATGGGGGCCCTGCTTCGCGTCACAAAGGTGATACGCCACGCAATACTCAGACTTGGTTGAAACTCAACAGGATCCCAGCAAGCTTTCGGCCCGCCTTGATGTGTAACGAAATTCACGAAAACGTGGCTTCTGCATAGGGGAAATCTTTCAAATCAGCGCCATGCCGCAGCAAACCAAAACGCGATGTGGCCAATTTACACCAGTTCTAACCAAGACCCCGGCTGACACGACCCAGAAGCCAAAGCCGCAACACCCGGAGTTTTCCCGCCAGAGAGCCAAAATTGGGGTCACAGAAAGCGGCTTTGCACCGCTCAGCGGCGGCTCTATGACAGGCACAAACCGGGGGAGGCAAGGCCGCATGAAAATTGAGATCATCAACGACCAGCCCGTGATTGACGCCCATGACCTTGGCCCGCTGCTGGGGCTGGCACCTGAGGTTGTTCAAGCGAAGATGCGGCAGGGCGAGATCACCAGCAAATATGAGCTGGGTCAGGACGAGGATGCCGGGCGGTTTCGTCTGACGTTTTATTATGCCGCAAAACGCGTGCGGCTGACCTGCGCGCAGGACGGCACGGTGATCAGCACAATCCGCACGGATACCGGGGCCAGATAGCGGGCGGTTTTTCTTGGGGGGGGGCGTGGAAGTGGTGCCTCAAGAGGGACTCGAACCCCCGACCTTGTCCTTACGAAGGACCTGCTCTACCAGCTGAGCTATTGAGGCGGTCTGGGCGTGAACGGCCTGCTTTGGAGACGTTCACCCCCGCGACGCCGCGCTGATTAGCACTGGAGACGCGGGGAGTGAAGACCGAATCTGGCGGGGCTGGACCTAGGCCTTGACCTCTTTTTCAGGCGCGTCAGCGGGGCTGTCCACCTCGGAGGGTTCGACCACAATCACCTCGTGATCGGGCTCCACACTGTCCTCGTCAGGCGCGTTGGTCTTGTCTTCGATGGCACCGACGATCAAGGGCAGGATTTCAACGCCGGGATTGGCGCTGACCTCGGATTCAGGCGGCGCGCGCCAGCTGAGCGTGTCGAAGCTTTGGCAATTGGAGCACACGGGCTCCCAACCGCCATGCACCTGCTGGCAATTGTCGCAGACCCATTGCGGGCCGCGCGGGGCGGCGAGCGCCTTGGCCAGCCAGCCGCGCACCACGGCATCCTCATCCCCCTCGCCGCGCGAAATGGCGGCCATGATGGTCAGCGACCGCGCGGTTGGCTCGGAGGTCACCAGATCGCCCAACGCGCGCTTGGCCTCGGGGAAATCTTCGGCGGCGATGTTGAGCTCTGCCATCAGCATTTTCGCCTCGGGATGGTCCGGCTGTGACTTGATCAGCGCCTTGAACCGCTTGATGCGGGCCTGTGGCGTTTCCTCAGGCTCGATGGTGGCGAAGGCGGCGGCCAGCTCGGGATGCGGCTGCGCGTCCCAGGCCTTTTTCAGCACGCGAGTAGCGTAGCGTTTCTTGCCCTGCTCCACATAGGTGCCAGCGGCCATGATCGCGGCGGGGATCAGGTCAGGCGACAATCTGTTGGCCTCAATCGCGGCTTCGCGGGCCTCGATCGTGTTGCCTTCGGCGACCACGTCCTTGGCCTCCGACAGCGCCAGAACCGCGTCGCGGCGCTTATGCACGTCGCGCGGCAGGGAGCCGTATTTCAGCTTGGCATCCAGCGTCTTGCGCGCGCCGGTCCAATCCTCGGAACCAGCCTGCAATTGCAACAGCAGGTCCTGCGTTTCCTCATGTTTCGGCTTCAGCGCAAAGGCTTTCTCAGCCAGCTTCAACGCCGTGTCCGTGTCGCCTTCGGCCAGCTTTTGTTTCATGATGCCGCGCACGCCGACAAACCGCGTCCGCTCGTCGGTCAGCAGGCGCTTATAAACATCCTGCGCCTTGCGCGTGTCGCCCGCCTGCTCGGCGGCCTGGGCGGTGATCAGGTTGGTCAGCTCGGGCCGTTTGAGGTATTTCTCGGCCTTTGCGGCCTTTGCCATCGCGGTGCGCCCCTCGCCGGAGGCCAAAGCCATCAACCCATCGGCCAGCGCCTCGAACCCTTTGCGTTCCCGGTTGCGGTCGAAATAGCGCGAAATGGCAGTTTCATCGCCGTTGAGAAAGCGGAACACGGCGAACAGAAGGTTCAGAACTTTCAGCAAAACCCAGAACGCAAAGAGCAGCACCACAAGGCCCAGAAGGGCAACCATTGGGGTCAGCGTGAACTCCATGTTGGCCACAGAAATGCTCACCTCACCACTGGTTTCCAGCAGCTGCGATACGCCCATCGTGGCCAGCACGATAAGCCCGACGAAAATCAGAATCTTGACCAGTGACCAAATCATATACTTACCCCAATTCCCGTCCTAATTGCTGTTCAGCGCGTCGGTGACGGCTGTGAATGCGTCAACGGCGCCCAGACGCGCCTCCGCTTGCGCCCGCCAATCGGCAAGCGCGGCCTGCGCCGTTTCGGGCAGCGCGTCGATCTCGTTCAGAGCTGTTTGATAATCTTCCGCCTTCACGGCCGCCTCGGCACGCGACAAGACCGCATCCGCGCTATCGCCTTCCTGCGGGGAGAGCGACCGGGCGTTCAGCTGATCCTGAAAGAACAGCTTGAGACGGCTTTGCGTGTCGTCGCCGGCCTCCTCGCGCACGGCTTGTGACAGCGCAGCGCGGGCTGCGGCAGGAAACGCGCCGCTGACCTCTGCAGAGGTGGGCGCGCCATCGGCAGCGACAGCGGCCAAAGCGGCGGGTACCTCAACGGCGGGGGCCACGACGTCAAGGGCTTCGGCAAAAGGCTCACCGCTGAGCAGCGCCAGCCGGATTTCCTGCGCCGCACCACGCGCTTTCACGCGGGCCTCCGCCTGTTCGGCGGTTTCTTGTTGCGCGGCGGCGGCCTCCATCTGCGCTTTGGCGTCCTCGGCCATGCCCGCAACGGTGGCTTGCAGCTGGGAGATCTCCTCCTTCTGCGCATTCAGCAGGATTTGAACGTCATCTGGCAGCTTGGTGCTGCCATCGCCCTGGGTCAGCTCATCAAGGCGGGTGTTGAGCCCGTCAATCCCGGCTGTGAGCGCAGTATCGGTCTCAGAAAGCGCAGCAATCTCGCCCTCCAGCGCCTCTTGGGTCGCAGCGATGCTGGCTTGGGTGTCGGCGATGTTGGCTTGTGTCTCGGCGGTGGCGGCCTCCATGGCGGTGCCTTGCGCGGCAACCGTGTTTTGCAACTCGGTCAGAGCGCTGTTGTCCTGCGGCTTCCAGCCTTGCGGGAAGAACATCATGGCCGCGCCAAACCCGATAGCGGCCGCAATAATGCCACCCAGAACGGAGCCAAACAGGCCACTTTTGGCGGGCGGGGGCGCATCCACAGGGGCCGGGGCCGCCTCGGAGCTTTCTTTGGGCTCTTCTGCGATCTCTTCTGCGACCTCTGGCTCTTGGGTCTCTTCCAGCTCTGAGGTCTTAACCGATTCGGCGTCGCCTTTTACTGGCTCAATCTCGGGGAAACTGCTGGCTTTGCTGATAACGTCATCGCTGGCAGGCGTTTCCGGGAGCATTTCACTGGTCTCAGACACGGTGTCAGGCACAACATCGCCCTTTACCGGCTCAATCTCGGGAAAGCTGCTGGCCTTGCTGATAACGTCGTCACCCTCAGGCTTTTCGGAGAGCGCCTTATTGGCCTTTGCATCAATCGCTTTTGCATCATCGGCCATTGCAGACGTCTCGGACACCACCTCCGCGTCGATGACATCATCTCGCGTGGAGGCATCGGGCTTGGCCTTGCCGGATTTCCCGGCAGGGGTTTTGGATGATGATCGTTTCGATGATTTTGCCAATTTAGCCATTCCTCTGAAACACCAGGCAACGAGTCGCCCACTTACGTCCAAGGGCAAGCATAGCGCGGAACCTTCCAGACCCTCAAGCTGATCAAGAGGGGAAGAATTCCGCCATTTTGTCCAGCATTGCCTCCGCCATGGGCCCTTTGGCGATGGAAATATGGCCAAACAGGTCCGCGTCAAGAGCGTCTCGCACCGCTTGACTGAGGCAAATTGCATGGATTTTTGCCCGTCTGTCGGCCGGAAGCGCCTCTTGCAGCACATGTGCCGAGCGCGGGGAGAAAAGCGGCGCCAAGACCGCGCCGGGCTGGCGCAAAATGTCGCGGGCCTGCGCGGTTAGATCAAGCGGGCGCTGGTCATAGACGGCCACCCGCGTCACCTCGCCCGTGACCTGCCCGGCCACATGCACCCCGCTGGGATGCAGCAAAGGGCCGAGGTCCGGCATCTGCGCCAGAAGCGCGTTCAGCGCGGTGATATCGCCGCCCGCAGAGCGCGCGTCCAGCCCGGCCTCCTGTGCCGCACGCGTGGTCTTGTCGCCGACGCAATAGGCAGGCAGTCCGCTTGGGCCCCCGATCTGGCGATACGCCGCCACGCCGTTTTGGGAGGTGAAGACCAGCCCCGCATAGGCGGTGAAATCAATCTCGGGCGACAGCGTCACCATTTCGAGCACTGGCGAGATGACGCATTGCGCGGCAGGGCCGAAACGCGCCGTGATCTGCGCCGCGAACTCCTGCGCCTGCGCGGCCGGGCGGGTGAGCAGGATCGGGATCATCGTGGCGGCAGCATTGTAAGGCGCATGGTGCGGTGTTACCCCGTGGCCATCATGCACGCAACACACCTGACCGAGCCCGCCCGGACCCTGACCCTTCTGGGGCTGGAAAGCAGCTGCGACGACACCGCCGCCGCCGTGGTCCGCGCCGTGCCGGGGCAGCGGGCAGAGATACTCAGCGCCAAGGTGGCCGGGCAGACGGAACTGCATGCGCGCTTTGGCGGCGTCGTGCCTGAGATTGCCGCCCGCGCCCATGCCGAAAAGCTGGACCTGATGGTGGAGGCCGCTTTGGCCGAGGCCGGGGTGGATCTGGGCGAGATGGACGCCATCGCCGTGACCGCCGGGCCGGGGCTCATCGGCGGGGTGATGTCCGGCGTGATGTGCGCCAAGGGGCTGGCACTGGGCACGGGCAAACCTTTGATAGGCGTGAACCATCTGGCAGGCCACGCGCTGACGCCGCGGCTGACGGATGGGCTGGAATTTCCCTATCTGATGCTGCTGGTCTCCGGCGGGCATTGCCAGTTTCTTGTGGTGCGCTCCGCCACCGAATTCACCCGGCTGGGCGGCACCATTGACGACGCCCCCGGCGAGGCGTTTGACAAGACCGCCAAGCTGATCGGCCTGCCGCAACCGGGTGGCCCGATGATCGAGCAGGCGGCGTTGAGCGGCGATGCCACCCGGTTCCCACTGCCGCGTCCTTTGCTGGACCGGGAGGGATGCGACATGTCCTTCTCTGGCCTGAAAACCGCCGTGCTGCGGGCGCGGGACGCGCTGGTGGCCAAACAGGGCGGGCTTCATGTGCAGGACCAGCGCGACCTTGCCGCCAGCTTTCAGGCCGCTGTCAGCGATGTGCTGGCTGAGAAAACCCGCCGCGCGCTGCGGCTGAGCGGCGCCCCGGCCATCGCCGTGGCAGGCGGGGTTGCGGCCAATAAGGTGATCCGCGCGGGGCTTGAGACCGTGGCAGCAGAAACGGAGACCCGGTTTCTGGCCCCGCCTTTGGCGCTGTGCACGGACAATGCCGCGATGATCGCATGGGTCGGGATCGAGCGGCTGCGGCTGGGGCTGACCGATGACATGACGCTGGCGGCCCGGCCACGCTGGCCACTGGACAGCACCGCGCCCGCTATGTTGGGATCGGGCAAGAAAGGAGCCAAGGCATGAGCAAGATCATCGTTGCAGGTGCGGGCGCGTTTGGCACGGCTTTGGCGCTGGCACTGGAACGCCCCGTCACGCTGACCGGGCGCAATATGGACGAGATCATCGCCACGCGGCGCAGCCCGAGGCTGCCTGACGTGCTGCTGCCCGAGCGGATGACCCTGACCGCTACGCCCGATGTGGGGCCGGAGGATATTTTGCTGGTCGCCATCCCGATGCAGGGCATGGACAGCTATTTGGCAGGTTTGGGTGCCGTACCCCGCGCAGCGATTGCCTGCTGCAAGGGCATTGAGCTGAAAACCACGCGCGGCCCGTCGGCGGTCATCCGGGACCGGCTGGGCTGCGCGTCGGCGGTGTTGACGGGGCCGAGCTTTGCCTCCGACATCTCGCAAGGCAAACCCACCGCGCTGACGCTGGCTTGCGAGGATCTTGCCTTGGGGGGCGAATTGCAGGCGCTGCTCTCCTCCGACACGTTGCGGCTGTATCTGTCGGATGACCCCTTGGGCGCGGAACTGGGCGGCGCGTTGAAAAACGTGGTCGCCATCGCCTGCGGCATTTGCATGGGCGCGGGGCTAGGCGAAAGCGCACGGGCCGCGTTGATGACGCGCGGCATGGCAGAGACGCACCGGCTGGCTCTGAAGCTGGGCGCGAAACCCGAGACGCTATATGGCCTGGCGGGCTTTGGGGATTTGGCGCTGACCTGCACCTCGGCGCAGTCTCGCAACTACGCGTTCGGCTTCGCGCTGGGCGCAGGCGAGACGCCAGCGGAAGGCAAGACCGTGGAGGGCCGCGCCACGGCGCAGGCGACGCTCGATCTGGCCCGCGCGCATGGGCTGGACATGCCGATCACGCAGGTGGTGGCGGGCATTGTTGGCGGAAAACTCACGCTGGCCCAAGCGCTGGACGCGCTTCTGAGCCGCCCGCTGACGTCAGAATAAGGGAGAGAGATCATGGCCTATTGGCTGTTCAAATCGGAAACCTCGACCTGGTCCTGGGACCAGCAAGTGGCCAAGGGCGAGGCAGGCGAGGAATGGGACGGCGTGCGCAATTATCAGGCGCGCAACTTCATGCGGGAGATGAAAATCGGCGATCAGGGGTTTTTCTACCACTCACAGAAAGACCGGGAGATCGTGGGGTTGGTCGAGGTCATCGCGGAAGCTCACCCCGACAGCACCACTGAGGATGAGCGTTGGGACTGCGTGGATATCAAGGCGGTCAAAGCGCTGAAAACGCCCGTGCATCTGGACGATATCAAGGCGGAGGAGCGTCTGGCCGAGATGGTGCTGGTCAAGAACTCAAGACTGTCTGTGCAGCCTGTGACCGCGCAGGAATGGAAGCTGATCTGTAAGATGGGCGGCCTGTAAGCGCGTCGGCCTGCCTGCAAGACCCTGCCTGCAAGACCCTGCCCGCAAGGCGTCGGGGGATATCAGCCGCAGCCAATATCCCCCACTACCCCACACAAAGGGTATCGCACCGCTCGCGTCAGAAACTGGAGCAATTCATACGCGCATCAGCGGCACTCAGGCAAATGAAATGCCCTGAAGGTTTGTTCCAAAATATTGTTGAATTTTAACGAAAAAAGCGCCCACCCCGGAAGGCAGACGCTTTTTCCAATTCGGATCGCGAAAGAGCTTAGCCGTAGACGGACTCTTTGTTGAAGTGCTTGGTCAGCATGTAATAGATGACCGCGCGGTATTTGTTGCGCTCGGATCTGCCATATGTCTCGATGCAGCTGTTGATGGCGTCCATCAAAGCCGGGCTGTCGGACAGGCCAAGCTTTTTGATCAGGAAGTTGTTCTTCACGGTTTCCAGTTCAGCGGGCTGGCTGCCAGCCACAGTGGAGGCATCCGCATTGTAGATCGCAGGGCCGCAGCCGATGGTCACTTTGGTCAGCAGGTCCATGTCAGGTGTCATGCCGCATTTGTTTCTCAGGTCATCCGCATAAATCGCGATCAGGTCTTCTCTCTTGCCCATTTGAGCTCTCCCACCAATAAGACGTGTCCGGCCGTTCAACCCGGCCTTGGCGCTGCACGCTAAAGGCTAAGCGAGCCGAAACAAAGGAATTTTTCGCCCACTTTTCCCCGTAGGCAAGTTTACGTCGCCTTTAGGTCAACGGCACGTCCCCCACCCGCGCGACTGCAAATGGAAGTGGTCGGCATGTAGCGCGTTGTAATCAGGGCCCAAAGTGCTCTCGAACCATTGGCAGGCGCTGTCGCGGACCTCTTTGAAAAAGGCCATTTCTCGCGCCCAATCCGCCTTGAGGGTCAGCGATTTGCCGCTGTCGAGCACAAAGCCGGAGACGTCAATCGCCTCCGCCGTGGCATGCAGGCTCATCCGGGTGGTGGCGCCGCGAATGGCGCGGCAATTATAGCTGGAGAAATGGTTGATCCGCGCAATGCCTTCCCCGAAATGGCGTTGGGCTGCGGGTTGCAGGCCTTGGCGTTCCCACATGGCCAGACGCAAGGCGACGGCGCAGGTGGTCTCCAAAGGGGCGAGGCTGGCCTGACCCGCCCCGGAGAGCCGCATCCGGTTGGCAATGCCGCATTGCGCGCTGACCTCCAGCGGGTCCATAGGCTGGGCGCGGATCGCGGAGGCTTGCACCACCTCGCGGCAGAGCTGCGGATCATTCGCCGCCGCGTCCAGCTTGTAAGGCGTCAGCGGCGTGACCGGGTCCTCCAGATACAGCCGCTTGGTGGGGTTCCACTCGCGCGGCAAGGGCGTGTCCGGATGCACCGCCAGCTGCCAAAAGCAAAGCGCCACCCCGCAGGCAAGCAAGGTGGCGCTGAAAAGTCCCGAAAGAGCCCGCATTTAGTAGCGGTAATGCTCCGGCTTGAACGGGCCGTCCGGCGACACGCCGATATAGGAGGCCTGCTCCGGATCCAGCTTGGTCAGCTTCACCCCGATGCGGTCAAGATGCAGGCGGGCCACTTTCTCGTCGAGATGCTTGGGCAGGATATAGACCTCGTTGCCGTAGGCATCCGTGTTGGTCCACAGCTCGATCTGCGCCAGCACCTGATTGGTAAACGACGCCGACATCACGAAGGACGGATGGC
>CAYXIZ010000020.1:0-23899 GCA_964465485.1 uncultured Rhodobacterales bacterium
GTCGGGTCGTTGATCAGGCAAATCGCCATCGGGCAGCCTTCCGCCTTGGCGCGCACGGCGGCCAGCAGGTTTGTCTTGTCGTCATCGGTCACGGCCAGCACCGCGTCGGCGCGCGAAATATTGGCCTCATGCAGCAGATCCGCGTTCAGCCCGTCGCCATTGAGCACAATCGTGCGCTCCAGCGCATCCGCTGCCAGCTCGGCACAACGGCGGTTCTTCTCGATTATCTTGGCGCGGATCCGTTCCGTGCGGGCCTCCAGCGCGCGCGCCACGGCGAGGCCCACATTGCCGCCACCCAAAATCACCACGCGCTCCTGTTTCTTCTGCGCCTTGCCAAAAATCTCCATGGCGCGCGACACGTCTTCAGTGTGGGTGGCGAGATAAATCTCGTCATCGGCAAAAAGCTGATCGCCCGCGCTGGGGGCAAACAAATGCCGCTTGCGCCGCACGCCCACCACGGTGGCCCGCAGCGTGGAGAACAGATCCGTCAGCTGCCGCAAAGGCGTGTTCAGCACTGGGCAATCCTCGGCCAGCCGAATGCCCAGAAGCTGCATCTTGCCGCCCAGAAAGCTCTCCGTATCAAAGGCAGCGGGGCTGGCCAGCCGCTGCAAGGCGGCCTCTGCTACCTCCCGCTCCGGCGAGATCACCACGTCGATGGGCAAATGATCCCGGCGGTAGAGATCCGAATAAATCGCCGTCAAATAGGACTGCGCCCTCAGCCGCGCGATCTTGCGCGGCACGGAAAACACCGAATGGGCAACCTGACAGGTCACCATATTGACCTCGTCCGAAAACGTGGCCGCGATGATCATATCCGCATCGCGCGCGCCCGCCGCATCCAGAATATCCGGGTAGCTGGCATTGCCGGTGATGCCTTGCACATCCAGCGTCTCCGTGGCGCGGGCCACCAGATCGGGGTTGTTGTCCACCACCGTCACGCTGTTGTTTTCGCCGGACAAATGGCGGGCAATCTGCCACCCCACCTGCCCCGCGCCGCAGATAATGACCTTCATAGGCGAGATCCCGTTTCCATCGGATCTTCTATGCCTCAAGCGATGCTAAGATAAAAGCCTTACCGCGTGGCGCCCCCCTATGGCCGTGGTGAAAAAGGCGCTCTGCGCCCAAGTGAGGCGCAGTATCATCACATCGCGTCGCTCTGGTTTTCAGGTCTGGCGGCTTGAAAAGACGGCAGCGCAAGGCAGCGCGTCTCGATTTCCAGCAGACGCGGATAAGCGGATAAATCAACACTCCAACGATGCGCGCTGTAAAGCTGCGCAACGAGGCAAATATCGGCAAGATCGGGCGTGTCGCCGAAACTGAAGCGCGTGTCGCGCGCGATCAGGGCGTCATAGGCGGCAAAGCCCTGACGCATCCACTCTTGCATCCAGGCCAGAGCCGCCGCGTCACCCGAGAGGCTTTTGACCTTTTGCACAACCTTGAGATTATTGACCGGATGCACATCGGCGGCAAAGACCATGGCGGCCGCCAAAACGCGCGCCCGACGCGTCAGATCGCCCCGTGGGAGCAATGCAGGCTCAGGAACCACATGATCGAGATAGTCCAAAATAGCCATGGATTGCGTCAGCACGCTCCCGTCATCCGTAACAAGTGTCGGCACGCCTTGACTGGGGTTAAGCGCCGCATACTCGCTTGCCGCCTGCTCCCCTTTGACCAGATCCACGGGGATGCTCTCATAGGCGATGCCCTTGATCTGCAGGGCAATGCGCACCCGGTAGGAGGTCGTCGAGCGCCAATAGGTATAGAGTTTCATCTCTCACCCCGGCTTTGGTTCTGTCGTAGCTCCAGAACTAGCGAACGGGCTATGTTTCTGTCGCGCAGCCAAAAGCAGCCTGCGAAGCGCAACGACATCTCATTGGCCAAAGGAGGCGGCTCCATGCCTGTCACAAGGCGATCAATGCGGATTTCATATGGGTGACCTGATCAAGCGCGCGCAAGGATCTGTCATACCCGTATCCGGATTGTTTGACGCCGCCCATCGGGATCGTGTGATCTGTCCCGCCATAGGTGTTGACGTGAACAACGCCCGCCTGAATATCGCGAACGAAGCGATGTGCACGGGACAGGTCAGACGTCCAGACACCCGCAGCGAGACCAAGATCGGAGGCGTTGGCCAGCGCCAGCGCTTCTTCCTCCGTCTCGAAACTTGTCACGGTCAGAACCGGGCCAAACACCTCCTCGCGGAACAAGGCATCCGTGGGGGCAACAGCGTCGAACACTGTGGGCGCCATGTAGAACCCTTGTTCGTGCAAGGCATGGCCGCCCGTCACGAGCGTTGCGCCACTTGATCTGGCTTTCTCCACATGTGACAGGTTCAGCGCCAATTGCGCTTCGGAATGTACCGCGCCCACGTCATTGGCAGGATCAAGCGGGTCGCCGATCTTGAGCGCCTCCGCAATGCTCACGATCCGCTCCAAAAGCTGATCTTTGATGGAGGACGCCGCAATCAGCCGCGCGCCCGCGACGCAGGTCTGGCCAGAGTTGCGGAAGATCGCGCCAACAGCCGCTTTGGCCGCCACATCCAGATCCGGCGTGTCTGCAAACACGATATTGGGGGATTTGCCGCCCAGCTCCAGATAGACGGGTTTCATATTCGACGCAGCTGACGCGTTCAGCAAATGACGCCCCGTCCCGCCAGAGCCCGTGAACAACAGCGCGTCCACATCCATATGTCCGGCAAGGGCTGCGCCCGCCTCATGCCCATATCCGGTGACCACGTTCAGCACGCCGGGCGGCAAACCGGCCTCCAGCGCCAATTCGGCCATACGGATCAGGGTCAGTGACGCGCTTTCTGAGGGTTTCAGGACCACCGAATTGCCCATCGCAATGGCCGGCGCGATCTTCCACGCGCCGATCATCATCGGAAAGTTCCAAGGGACCAAGGCGGCAACCACGCCCAGCGGCTCGCGGTGGACAAGGCACAGCTTGTCCTCTGTTGTGGGAATAACCTCGCCGCCGACCTTGTCGATGGCCTCGGCGTAATAGCGGATTGTTTGCGCGGCGGAGCCGGGCTCGGCCTTGAGCGCCATTGCGATCTCGGTGCCATTGTCGCGCACGCCGAGCACAGCAAGCGGGAAAGCCTCGGCCTCGATCAGCTGCGCCCATCTGTTCATGACATCGCGGCGCTTGGAGGGTGCCATCCGCCGCCAGCGGCCATCTGTATAGGCCTTCCTCGCCGAGGAGACTGCCATATCAACATCTGCCGCGCGACTCGCTGAGATCTCGGTAAACACCTGCCCGTCGATGGGCGACACGACATT
Organism: uncultured Rhodobacterales bacterium; assembly: GCA_964465485.1. Taxonomy (GTDB): domain Bacteria; phylum Pseudomonadota; class Alphaproteobacteria; order Rhodobacterales; family Rhodobacteraceae; genus Litoreibacter. Next base: position 3,279 of record CAYXIZ010000020.1, read on the forward strand.
GATTCGCTCTGTCGTGGGGCTCTGTTTGCCCTCAACGATGTTGTGAGCGGGATTTACTTGCGTGGCACGGATCCGGTTGATTTCGTTTATATCCAATGGGTTGGCCTCTCTGATCAAGCGTTTGTGATCGCTTAGGTGAATAATTTCGTTGCAAATGAAATGATTTTCGTTTCATTTGCAACGAAATAATATTTGCATCTACCGCAGGGAGGCGCGGTCCATGACGCCCAAACCACAACCTACCTTTCTCGACGCCCACCGTCGCCTGAACAATAAGTGAGCTTGAATCCATGACACAGGCTACAGTTTTCAGAATTCAGGCAGGCGGCGCAGAAGAGTTTCTCGGCGGTAAAGGTTTGCGCTTGGGCGAGCTGGTTTCCATGGGCTGTTCCGTCCCCAAAGGCTTCACCGTCACCGCAGGTGTGCTCGACACTGTGATCGCGGCCACCGACCTGAACACTGTGATCGACGCCGCTTTGGCCGAGGTTGACCCGCAAGACGACGCATCCTGCGACGCCGCCGCCCTGAAAATTTCCGACGCGATTTGCGGCACGCAGCTTCCCGCAGAGATCGAAGCCGACATCACCACCGCTTACGAGCAGCTCTGCTACGAGACACGCACCCTCACCTTGCAAGTGGCGGTGCGCTCCTCTGCGGTTGGGGAAGATGCGAAAGACGCAAGCTTTGCCGGGCAGTTTGAAACCTATCTTGGCGTGTCCGGCACGCAGGCCGTCATCGCGCATATCAAGCGGGTCTGGGCCAGCCTCTATAATGCCCGCGCCATCCAATACCGGGCGCGCAACGGCCTTGGCCTGCATGGGCAAATGGCGGTTGTGGTGCTGGAACTGGTCAATGCCCGCGCGGCTGGCGTGGCCTTCTCCGCTGACCCGCTGACCGGGAAACGCGACCGTGTCGTGATCGAAGGCAACTGGGGTTTTGGCGAGTCGGTCGTGCAAGGTGTCGTGACGCCGGACCGCGCGACGGTTGATAAGGCCGATCTGCGGGTGCTCGATTATGCGGTCTCCGAGAAAGTCATCGTGTCGGTCTATGAGCCCGACCAGCGCCTTGTGGTTGAAATCCCGATGCCCGCGCTCTTCCGCTCCGAGCCCGTCCTGAATGACGAAGAGGTCACCGCCATCGCAAAAGCGGTGCGCGAGGTTGAGGAAACTGCAGGCTACCCGATTGATGTGGAATGGGTCATCCCGCTGCACCGTCAGGCCGGTGACGCCCCGGTTCTGGTGCAGGTGCGCCCGATCACAACGCTGCCCGAAGAAGAAAAAGCGCCCGCCGCGGCGTGGAACCCCGCCGCCTATGCCAGCAAATACGCGTTTGGACAGAACAATGGCTGAGCGGGTTTTTGATTATGTTGTTGTTGGGGCGGGCTCTGCCGGGGCCACCTTGGCCGCGCGTTTGTCCGAAGACCCTTCCGTCAGCGTCTGCCTGATCGAGGCCGGGCCAAAGGATCAGCACCCCGCCATCGCGATGCCGCTTGGCCTGATATGGCTGTCCAAGCACCCGAAGCTGAACTGGCTTTACAGCTCCACCACGCAAGAGGCACTCGGCGGGCGCAAAATCTCCGTGCCGCGCGGCAAAGTGTTGGGCGGCTCGTCTGCCATCAACGGGATGATCTATATTCGCGGTCAGGCCGAGGATTACGACGCTTGGGCCGCACAGGGCTGCGAGGGCTGGGGTTTTGAAGATGTGCTGCCCTATTTCAAGAAGTCCGAAAGCAACACCGCTGTCGATGTCGACACAGAGTTCCACGGCACCGCAGGCCCGCTGACCGTAGAGCGCCTGAAAGACCCAAGCCCGATGGATGCGGTTTTCGTTGAGGCGGCCAATGAGCTGCAATTCCGCGCCAATTCCGATTTCAACGGTGAAACGCAGGAAGGCGTCGGCGTCTATCAGGTCACACAGGATGCAGGTCGGCGCATGAGCAGCGCACGGGCGTTCCTGACCGGAGCACGCAAGCGCGCGAACCTGACAGTCCTGACGGAGACCTCCGTTGAAACATTAGAAGTCGAGAATTCCCGCGTGACGGCCGTCTCCCTGACAGGTGACGCGTCGGACAAACTGCGCGCCAATCTCGAAGTGATCCTCTGCGCCGGGGCCATCGGCTCTCCGGAGATTTTGCTCAAATCGGGCATCGGCCCGGCCGCGCAACTGCAAGCCGCAGGTCTACGGGTCGTGCATGATCTGCCCGGCGTTGGCCAGAACCTGCAAGAGCATGTCGATTGCATGGTGATCTGTAAAACCAAATCTTCCGCACCTTACGGCATCTCGCTGGCCGCCTTGCCGCGGCTTGGGCTCGACGGCATCAAATATCTGGTGGCGCGGCGCGGAATGCTGGCCTCAAACATGGTCGAGGCCGGTGGCTTTGTCCGCTCCGCCCCCGATGTTGAGACGCCGGATCTGCAATTCCACTTTATCCCCGGTCGCAAAAGCCATCGTGGCCGGATGATCGAATGGGGCCATGGCGTGTCGCTGCATGCCTGCGTGTTGCGCCCCAAAAGCCGCGGCTCTGTCAGCCTCGACAGCCGCGCCGCGTTGCAAATTGATCTGGGCCTGCTGACCCATGAAGACGATCTCGATCTGCTGACAAAAGGCGTAAAGCTGGCCCGCGATATCCTGCGCCAGTCGCCATTTGCGCCCTACGGGCTGGAAGAAATTCTGCCGGGCCAAGACACTGCTGACGCAGAGCTGGAAAGCTTCGTGCGCGCCAATGCCCGCACCGTCTATCACCCCGTCGGCACCTGCGCGATGGGCCATGGGCCAGAGGCCGTCACGGCCCCTGATCTCAAAGTCCACGGCCTGTCCAACCTGCGGGTGGTCGATGCCTCCATCATGCCCACCATCATCAGCGGCAACACCAATGCACCTACAATCATGATCGCTGAAAAAGCAGCCGATCTTATTGCGAAAAACCGTACCCAATTCTCATCTGCGGCCTAGGGCCTGCGACGACATCAAGAAGGAACACACCATGACAAAGATTTTTGCCCCCCTCGCCCCCATGATCATCGGCCTGATTGCGCTGCCAACGGCCAGCTTCTCGGAAAGCGGCGCCCTGTCGCAGGCCTGTGCAATCAGCGTTGGATGGGTCGGCGCACCGGCCATCGTAGAGAGCGGCTCTGACGCCCTGGCCTCCGCCGACAGTTCATTGGCAACGCGCCTGGTCGCAGCCGCCTCCGCCGATATGGCACTGGAGCAAGAGGGCGAGGCACAGCCACACCGCATCGCGGCCAAGGCCTGCGGCGTTAGCGCCGCCGACCCCTACCAGCTTGCACAAAACTAACGGCACCACGCAATCTCAACTGTCGCAGCCATAAGGCACGACATCTATCTGCGGCCTCAGGCCCAAAGCTAAGTAAACCGGGAGGAACAGTTTCATGAAGATATTCTTTGCAACATTCGCGCTCATCGCCCCCATCGCGGTGGTCGCCGCCATGGTGCCAACAGTTGGCCTTGCCGATGGCCACGCGGCACCGGCTGTGTGTGGGACGGGCGAGGCCGCCACCGGCGAGCCCATCCGCATCGGCGCCATTGTCGGCCAGACCGGACCGGCTGACTTTTCGTCAGCGGCCAAATCCGCTGCGGCCGTGTTTGCCTGTGTCAACGCAAATGGCGGCATTGATGGCCGCCCGATCGAATATCTCGTCGAAGACGACGCGTGGAACCCCGAAAACGCCGCCAACGCGGCCGCCAAACTGGTGACGGATCAGGGCGTTGTGGCCATGGCTGGGTCAACCTCCTTTGTGGAATGCGGCACCAATGCGAGCTTTTATAAAGACAACGGTGTCGGCGTCATCGCCGGGGTCGGCGTGCCCCGCGAATGTTTCTTTTCGGAAAACATCGCGCCGATGAATATGGGCCCACGCCTGTCCACTCTGGGGGCCGCGATTGACGCTTATGAAAACGACGGCGCGCGCAGCTTTGTCTGCATGGCGCCAAATATTCCGAATGTAGGCGGTTGGTTCTGCGAAGGCCTTGCCGCATGGGGCGCAGATAAAGGCGTGACGGTCGCCAATGTGTTGCATGACCCTGCAACGCTCGATCCGACATCTTTGGTGCTGCAAGCCATGTCCTCTGACCCTGACGCCATTCTGGTGGCCGAACCGGCCCCGGCTGCGATCCCGATCTTCAACGCCGCCGAAGATCAGGACCTGCTCGACGAGGCGCTCTGGCTGGGCCCCACCTCCATCTATGACACCGCTTTCCCGGACGCTGTTGGCGATTATTGGGACGGTGCCGTGCGTGCGCATATCGAGTTCAACGCGCTCGACAGTGACGGCGAGGACAATCAGGCGTGGCTGAGCATCATGGAAAGCCACGGCCAAGCCGGTGATCCGCTCGATAGCTTCAGCCAGGCGGGCTATCTGTCGGCCAAAGCCATCCTCGGCGTGTTGCGCGACATTGACGGCGACATCACACGTGATGCGGTCCTGGCCGGGCTTAAAGCCATGACGCCGATGCAAAGCGATCTGCTATGCGGTGACTGGGCCTTTGGAGACGGCGCGCGGCACAACGCAAACCAATCCGGTCGGATTGCCACGGTCAAGGATGGCGCATGGGAAGTGACCCGCGAGTGCTTCCGCTCTGACGATCCTGAACTTGCTGATATCGCTCAGTAATCTGACCCCTGAGGACGACAATGCCCGATCTTACTCCCTTTCTTGTCACAGGCTTTGCTCTCGGCGCGATCTATGCGCTGGCAGGCCTCGGGATTGTCGTCCTCTACCGGGCAACCGGAGAGCTCAACTTCGCCTTCGGCGCGCTCGCCGCTGCCTCCGCCATGGTCACATGGCAAGCTCATGAATGGGGCCTTCACATTTGGCTGGCCTGTCTCGTCGGCATTGTGACCGCCACCCTCATCTCCGCAGCCTATGGCGCGCTCGTCTCCGCCAAGGTCGCGCATCGAACGGATGTGATCAAAGCGGTCGCGACGCTGGGCCTGGCGCTGATCATTCTGGGCCTTGCCTATTGGATCTGGGGCGACTCGCCGCGCCGTCTGCGCCTGCCGCTGCGCGCCCTGAACACCGAATTGTTCGGCGTCCGGGTCACCGGGGCGCGGGTGGTTGCCATCGGCTTTTGTCTGGTCGCGGCCATCGGGATCACAGCCCTGTTGACAAAAACCCGCATGGGGCTGCAAATGCGCGCCCTTGCTGACACGCGTGATCTGTCCGCCCTGATCGGCATTGATGTGGAGCGGGTCACGCTGCTGGCATGGGTCGGCTCGGGCGTTCTTGCCGGGGTCGCAGGTATTCTCCTCGGCACCCTCGTGCGCCTTGATCCCGGTGTGTTGACCTTCATGGTCGTCCCCTCCTTGGCCGCCGCGATCCTTGGAGGGCTTCGCTCGCTCTGGCTCACCCTGCTGGGCGGGTTGGCCATCGGCATGCTCGAGGCTGTGGCCACACCGTTCCAGACCATCGCGCCCTACCGCTCACTGGCACCGTTCATCGTGGCAATCGCGGTGCTGATGGTGCTGCCCGCGGCCGCCTTCCGTTCGGAAAGAGCAAGCTGATGGCCGCGACACATATCCAAGACGTCACCCAAAGCGCCGACCCGACACAGCCGGGTTTTGTCAAACGCATGTGGCGCGACAATGCCGGCACGATCATCACGCTCGGCCTGCTGATCACGATTGTCCCGTTCCTGCCGGTCTATTGGATCCGCGTCTTCACCTCGATGATGGCGGTCGCCGCTGCCGCGCAAGGGGTGGCGATCCTGCATGAGCGGATTGGCCATGTGTCGCTTGCGGGCATCGGGATGATGGCTGTGGGGGGATGGATCGGGCTGCGCGTCGCGCATGGGCTTGGCCTGCCCTTTGAGATCAATCTGCTTGTCGCCGCCCTTGGCGCGGGCGCCATCGGCGCCTTGCTGGGCCTGCCGGGCATCCGCCATAAGGGCCTGATCTTTGCGCTGGTGACGCTGATGTTTGCCGCTGGCCTGCATGTCGTGGTCAGCTCCGTCGGCTTCCCCGATGGCGGCAGCGGCTTCTGGGGCCGGGTCTCCGGCAGCCAGGAACGCGCCTTCATGGCCCGCCCTGCCGTCGCGCAGTCGGATCACGCCTATTTCATCTACACGACCCTCATTGTCACGCTGGCCTTTGGCCTCACCTATGCCATCCTGAAATCCAGCGCAGGCCGTGCCTGGGCGATGATCCGGGCCGGGGATGCTGTCGCCAAATCCGCAGGCGTCAACATGAAAGCCGCGCGGTTCAAGGCCTTCTTCCTCGCCGGAGCCCTGAGCGGCATTGGCGGCTGCCTGATGGCCGGGTCCATCGGGCAACTTGACGGGCGCAGCTTTGACGCGCTGCAATCGCTGCTGCTTTACGGGCTGGTCATTGTCGCGGGGCCGTGGTCGCTGGCGGCTGCGCTGATTGCGGCCTTCCTCTACCGTGTGTTCCCTGCCCTGCTCGACAGCTGGGGCGTTGACGGCGACATTGCGATGATCATTTTCGGGATCGCGCTGATCCATGCGATTGTGAACGCGCCGCGAGGGATCGCGGGCCAATTGCAGGACCTCAGCGCCCTGATCTCTTCGAAATTCGGAGGGGCCGCGAAATGATCGAGCTCAAAGACATCACCGTCTCCTTTGGCGGGGTAAAGCCTATCTCAGGTCTGACCGTCACAATGGGTGGCCGCATCCAGGGCCTGATCGGGCCAAACGGGGCGGGCAAAACGACCTTGCTAAACGTGCTGTCGGGTTTCGTGACGCCGGTCAGCGGCTCCATCACGCTGTTTGGCGAGAATTTCGGCCCGGTCCGCGCCGAGGCGCGTTTGGAAAACGGCATCACACGGTCTTTCCAGACACCGCAAGTGGCAGCTGACCTGACGGCGGCTGACAATATTCGCGTCAGTTTCGACAGCCTTGGCCTGTCACGGGCGGACGCCCATGCGCAACTGGCGGAGGTGCTGGCGTTGACCGGGCTCACCGCGCAGGCAGAGGTCATGGCGGGCGCGCTTGACGGGTATAGTTTGCGCATGGTCGAAATCGCCCGCTGCCTTGCCGCAAAACCGCGTCTGATCATGCTCGATGAACCCGCAGCCGGGCTCGCCGCAGATGAGCGCGCGCGGTTGATGACGCTGCTCAAACGCCTGCCCGATATGGGCGCGCAGGTGCTGATCATCGACCACGACTTTGACCTTATCGGCGATCTTTGTGATCAGGTTGCGGTCTTGGATTTCGGCAAACTTGTCGCCAGCGGGCCAACCCAAGAGACCTTGGCCAACCCCAAAGTCCGCGCCGCCTATCTTGGCGAAGAGGAGGAAGACGCCGCATGAGCCTGACACTCTCCATCAACAGTATCTCGGTAGAGCGCGGCGCGCAGCATGTGCTGGGTGATGTGACGCTCAGCGTGAAACAGGGCGAAATCCTTGCCCTTCTGGGCCCCAATGGCGCGGGCAAAAGCACGCTCGTGTCGACCATCGCGGGCGAGTTGAAACCCGCCTCGGGTCAGGTGCTGCTGGGCGAGATGTCCCTGTTGGGCCGCAAGCCGCAACACATCCGCCAGCAAGGTGTTGCCGCAGTCCCCGAAGGCCACCGGGTCCTCAAAACACTGTCGGTCGAGGATAATCTGAACGCCGCGGCCAGCTTTCTGCCCCGCAAGGACGCAGGCGAGGCTTACGCCCACGCGCTCGATATTTTTCCCGAGCTCAAGGAAAAGCTGGCGCTGCCCGCCGGGCATCTGTCGGGCGGTCAGCAACAGATGCTGTCGCTGGCGCAAGCGCTGATGACCAAGCCGAAATTTGTGCTGGCCGACGAGATGTCCTTCGGCCTTGCCCCCGTCATCGTGCGCCGCCTGATCCCGCTCTTGAAGCGTGTGGCCGAGCAAGGCGTCGGCATTTTGCTGATCGAACAATACACCGCCATGGCGCTCGAAATCGCCAATCATGTCGCCGTACTGAGCCGTGGGCGTGTGATCGCCCAGGATGATGTGGCCCGGTTCCGCGACAACCCCGAAGCGGTGCGTGATCTTTATATGGACAAGGACGTGGCCTGAGGCCCCAGAAGGAGAGATAAGAATGTCGGATATCATTTCCATCGACGAGTTCGTCAATGACCCAGGCTATCCCGGTTTCGAAGACCGGTTTTTCAACAGCCCGTGGATCGCGGAGCCTGTGTCCAAATTCCGGGCCGAGGACGTCGAACGCTTCTGGTTTCTTGATTTCCACTGGCCCAAAGGCACGACGCCGCTGGGGATGAGCTTCTTTGAGGACGGCTACGCCTTCGCCACCCAGCAGGCCGCCACAACCCTGCCGCTGCCGCCCTCCAACGGTCTGGCTGTGCGCTTTGGCGGCGTCCATGTTTTTGGCGGTGAAAGCCCTCTCAAAAGCACGTGGGAGCCGGGGTTTCGCGGCATGCGCATCGGCAATGAGCTGGGCGGCATCCTTGAGCGGTTCAACGAGACATGGGCCAAGCGCGAGGCAGAGCTGACCGCCGGGTTCAGCCATTTCCGCGACTATGACACGGGCGGTGCCAGCATGGCCGAGATGGCGCAATTTGCGCAAGACGCCCGCGCGTTTCAGAAATTCGCCTGGGTCACGCATTTCGGGCTGATGTATCCTCTGCTGGCCAATTACGCGGGGTTCTATGGTCTGTGCAACGAGCTGAAAATTGCTCCCGGCGAGATCGCGAAATTCCTGCAAGGCGAGAAGACCAAGATCATCGAAACCGATGTGGCGCTTTGGGGTTTGACCAAACGCGCAACCGAGCTGGGCGTGGCAAGCCATATTGCGGGCACGCCTGCTCAGATGCGCGCTGCCATGGCAACCGCCGGTCCCAACGGGGCGACATGGCTGGGCGAGTATGACGCGTTCATAAACCAATGGGGCTGGCGCTGCGCGGGCATCGCGGATCCGCTGGAAAAGCCATGGATCGAGGATCAACAACAGGTCGTGGGCCTGCTGGAAACCTTCCTGCAAAAGGAAGACGCCCATGATTTTGACGGCGGCCTGACCGCCGCCGCGCAGGAACGCGATGCGGCTGTGGCCGCGGCCCGCGCGAAACTGACCCAATCGGAACAAGGCGCTTTTGATCAGGCCTTGGCTGGCTGCCGGATGGCCAATTTCAGCTGGTGGAACGAAGACCACAACGTGGTCATCGACATGCAGGCCACCATCCCGATGCGCCGTGCCGCCACGGCCATTGCCGAAAAAGCCGGGGCTGACAGCGCCGATGACGGATGTTTCCTGTTCCACACGGAACTGGTGGAGCTGGCCGAAGGCAAAACCAACTGGAAGGCGTTGAAACCCGTCGTTCAGGATCGCAAAGACTATTACGAACACTGGAACAGCCGCCGCAAAGCCATGCCAAAGGTGGTCGGCACCGTGCCCGACAGCGTGCAGGATCCCATCCTCATCGAGATCGTCGGCCTGCATGACAAATTCCTGGCCGCGCAGCGGGGCGAAATCGGCTCCGAGCTGGCGGGCATTCCGGCCTCCAAGGGAGAGGTCACCGGCGTGGCGCGCGTGATGCATAACGCAGATGACCTGCATTTGCTGAACCCCGGCGACATTCTGGTCTGTGAAGGCACCGCGCCCTCCTGGACGCCTGCATTTACCAAAATCGGAGGCTGCGTGTGCGACAATGGAGGCACGCTCACCCATGCCTCGATCGTCAGCCGGGAATACGGATTGCCCTGCGTGGTCGGCACAGGCGTTGCCACATCCGCGATCGAAACCGGCGATATTGTCACCGTCAACGGCACCGATGGTGTCGTTCATATTCAAAGGAAGGCCGCATAATGTCAGACACAAAATCCCTTCTTCTGCTCGACTTTGGTGCCGTTGTTTCACGCACCATCTTTGAAACGCACAGCCATACAGAACGCGTGCTGGGGCTTGCCGCAGGCAGCCTCACATGGCTCGGTCCGCTCGATCCAAGCAGTGATGCGCTGTGGCGCGACATGCTCGCGGACAAGATCACGGAGCGCAATTATTGGGAAATCAGGGCCCGCGAAGTGGGCCAGATGGTCGGCGAGAGCGGCTGGTCTCCTGCCGTCCTGCTGCGCAAGGCGCGCGAAGGCATGACCGCCGATGACATCACCCGCCCGGAGGCCATCGCGCTTGCGCGCGCGGCGCGACAGGGCGGCAAGCGCGTCGGCATTCTGTCAAACGAGCTTGCCCTGTTCTTTGGCGAAAACTGGCGCAGCGAATTGCCGTTCTTTGCCTTGATGGACGGCGTCGTTGACGCCTCCGATGGAGGCCCGATGAAGCCTGCGCCCGAGGCCTATCAACGCGGGCTCGACACGTTCGGGGCCGCGGCCGATGAGGTTGTTTTTGTTGACGACCAACCCCGAAACGTCACAGGTGCTGAAGAAATGGGCATCCTGTCTGTCGCATTTGATCTTTCCGATCCCACCGGGTCGTTCCGCAGCGCCGCGCAAGCCCTTGGCGTTCAGGATATCTATGATGATGAACTGTCACATGTGACGACCGCGGATGCTCCCGTAAAATACTCCACTGGATAATAAGAGGAAACACTATGCGTGATGACCCAGAAGACGATGTGACCGTCCGGCTCGACGAATTTCTTCCGTTCCAGCTCGCGGTCGTTGCGAATAAAGTAAGCCAAACCATCGCCAGGATCATCGAAGAGGAATTCAAGCTCCATATTCCTGAATGGCGTATCCTGGCCACGCTTTTGTATCATTCGCCCGTCTCCTCGCAGATGTTGGTGCAACAAACGGCGATGGATCCGGCCCGTGTCAGCCGGTCGCAAACGCGGCTGTCGGATCTCGGTTTGATTGATGTGCAACAAGACCCGGACGATAAGCGCCGGGTGCTGATCAAGCTGACACAACGCGGCAGCGAGATCGTCTCCGAGACGATTCCACGCGCCATCGAGGTTGAGAAAGAGATTTTTGGATCCCTCTCGGACGGGGAACGTTCTTGTTTGGAAACCACTCTCGAAAAGCTCTTCAAGGTGTTGGGCGACTGACGACTGGTTTGCGGGCCTCTACCCCGCCCCGCACTCGCTGAGCCTGAGGCCAAATCCTATTGGGCCAAGGCCGCGCAGGCCAAAAACCTGCGCGCGGCCCTGTCGCGGATCACTCCCCCGCGCCCTCCAACTCGTCCTGCACTTCGGCAATGCGCGCGCCCGCCTTGTTCGACGTCACCACGCCCAGCGATTTCAGCTTGCGGTGCAGCGCGGAGCGCTCCATCCCCACGAAGGCCGCCGTCCGCGAGATGTTGCCGCCAAAGCGGTTGATCTGCGTCATCAGATATTCGCGCTCAAACAGCTCGCGCGCCTCGCGCAAAGGTAAGGTCGCGAGGGAGCCGCCAATCTTCAGCCCGTCGGACTGCGCCTCACCCGCCTCAAGATCGGGCAGCTCCTTGGCCTCAATCTCGCCCGAGCTCGGCCCAAGGATCAGCACCCGCTCGATGACGTTTTTCAGCTGCCGGATATTGCCGGGCCAAGACATGGTTTGCAGCAACGCCGCCGCGTCCTCGGAAATTTTGCGCAACGGCAGCCCCTGCACCTTGTTGAACGCCTCCACAAAGAACTCGCTCAGCGACGGGATATCCTCGCGACGCTCTTCCAGCGACGGCACATGGATCGGCACCACGTTCAGCCGGTGATACAGCTCCTCGCGGAACCGGCCCTCGCGAATTTCCTCCGCCAAATCCTTGTTGGTCGAGGAGATCACCCGCAAATCCACCTTCACCTTGTCATTGCCGCCAACGCGCGTGAAGCTTTGCTCCACCAGCACCCGCAAAATCTTCGATTGCGTGCCCGGCGGCATATCCGCCACCTCGTCGAAAAACACAACGCCGCCATTGGCCTGCTCCAGCAGCCCCGGCTCCACGCCACGCTCCGCACTCTCACGGCCAAAGAGCAGCTCTTCCATCCGGTCAGGCTCCATCGTGGCGCAATTCACCGTCACAAAGGCCGAAGACGCCCGGTTCGAATTGGCGTGAATATAGCGCGCCGCCACGTCCTTGCCCGCCCCTGCAGGCCCGGTCAGCATCACCCGCCCGTTGGAATTGGTGACCTTTTCCAGCTGGCTGTACAGCGTGCGGAAGGCGGCACTTTCGCCGATCATTTCCGTGTTGGCCACGTCGCCGCGTTTCAGCTGGGTGTTTTCTGCCCGCAGCCGTGAGGCCTCCATCGCGCGGCTGATCACCACCATCAGTTGATCAATATTGAACGGCTTTTCGATGAAGTCATAAGCGCCTTGCTTGATGGCCGCGACCGCGATCTCGATATTGCCGTGGCCCGAGATGATCACCACCGGAATTTCCGGCGTGTCGCGTTTGACATGTTTGAGAATGTCGATCCCGTCCATCGCGCTGTCTTTCAGCCAGATGTCCAAAATCATCAGCCCCGGCAGCTCCTTGTCCAGCTCCGCCATACACTCATCCGACGTGCCCGCCAGCCGGGTAGAGAACCCCTCATCCTTTAAAATATCCGAGATCAGCTCTCGGATGTCGCGTTCGTCGTCAACGATTAGAATATCACTCATGGGGTCTGCTCCTTTTTATTTTTACTCCGCGGCACGTGCCACGGTTTTGCTGCGGGACGGGTCCCCCAGAAGCGGTAGGACAATCTCTGCCCGTGCGCCCCGGTGGCCCGTTCCGTCAAACGGATCTGCGGTCTTCAGCGACAAGGTGCCGCCATGCTCTTCGATGATCTTGCGCACAATGGGCAGGCCAAGGCCGGTGCCCTCGTCGCGGGTTGTGACATAAGGTTCAAATAGCCGGGCGCGGTCTTCGGGCAGCCCGACGCCATTGTCGGAAATGGCCAGAAAACTTGAGGCGCCACGGGTCTCGACCTGTACTCTGATCTGCGGCTTGAACCCGTCAGGTGCGCCGTTTTCACGATAGGTTTCAATGGCTTCTCCTGCGTTCTTAATCAGGTTCGTCAGAGCCTGCCCGATCATGGTCTGGTCCAGCTCTGTCTCCAGATGCTGTTCCGAAGACTGCAACGTAATCTCCACCTCCGGTTGCCCCGCCTGCTGCAACAGCACCGCGTCGCGCACCAGCTCCATCAGGTCGGCCTTGCGCATCTCAGGCTCCGGCATCCGGGCAAATTTCGAAAACTCGTCCACGATCCGGCGCAGATCTCCGGTCTTGCGCACGATCACATCCGTGTATTGCTCCAGCGCGTCCAGCTCGTCGCCCGCCAGCGGGGTGAATTTGCGTTTCAGGCGCTCGGCGGCCAGTTGAATGGGGGTCAGCGGGTTCTTGATCTCATGCGCAATGCGCCGCGCCACGTCGCCCCATGCGGCCATTTTCTGGGCCGAAACCAGATCCGTCACATCGTCAAACGCCACCACGAAACCTTCGGGCGTGTCATCCTCCGACATGCGGGTCGCCATGCGCACCAGCAGGCTTTCCAACTGCCCGCGCCGGGTCACTTTGATCTCCTCCTGCGCGGTGTCCGAATGGTGCCCGCGCAGATGCTCCAACAGCCCGGCAAATTCCGGGGCCACGTCATCCAGCCGCGCGCCGGTCAAATCACCCTCTCCCAGATCGAGCATCCGCCGGGCAGAGCGGTTCAGGATCGTCACCTGCCCCGCCGCATCCAGCCCGATCACACCCGCCGTCACCGAGCTCAACACGGAATCGAACAATCTGCGCCGCCGCTCAATCTGCGCGGTATTCTCCAAAAGCGTCGCGCGTTGTCCTTTAAGTTGATGCGTCATCTGGTTGAAAAGATTTCCCAAAAGCTCGATCTCGTCGCCGCTATCGGCCGGGATCACCTGCGCGTCCAGATCGCCCGCGCCCACTTTCTCAGCCGCCTGCGCCAGACGTCCCACGGGCCGCGCCAGACGTTCTGCAAACCACAGGCCCAGCCACATGGCAGCCAGGATCAGGATCAGCGCAAAGCCCAGATACAGCAGCCCGAAATCCAGCAGCAGCCGCCCCCGGTCCCGCTCAAGCTGTTCGTAAAGCCGCACGTTTTGTTGCGTATCGTCCAGCAGCGCCAGAATTTCCCCATCCACGGTGCGCGACACATAGAGATAGCGGTCCACAAAGCCGGGCAGCGCCAGCAACGCGCGGAACTCGTTATTGGCCCAATCCTCGATGATGTTCAGCTCGCCCGCCCGCGCCGAGGCCAGCGCCGCCTCATCGGGCGTTTCAAAATCGAACAGGTAACTGCGCGCGCCACGGGCTTTCAGCTGCCCGGTGCCATCAATCACAAACGCCTCTTTCAGGCCCCGCTGCACTTGCTCTTGCGCCTGCGTCAGCACCTCAGGAAGGCTTCTATCGTCAATGTTTACATTGGCTTGGCGCGCGACGTTCAAGTATCCCGCGAGCCTGCGCGTGTCCTCGGCCAACGTGTTGCGCTGCTCGCCTTCATAGGCCTGCGCCGCCGCCAGAGAGCTGCCGACCACGTTGCGCACCCGGTCCGAGAACCAGCCCTCAAGGCCGAAATTCAGCGTCACCACTGCGAAAATGGCCACCAAAACCGTGGGCACCAGCGCCACCAGCGTGAACACGCCCGTCAGGCGCAAATGCAGTCGTGATCCGGCAGCGGCCTCGCGGCGTTTGACGATCAGGCGGGCGATGGTCATCAGCACCAGCCCGGCGATCACCAGCACATAGACGAGATCAGCCAGCAGAATGAACCGGATGCCCTTGGAGGTGGGATCCAGCTCAAATGGTCCAAAGCCCAGATAGGTCACAACGGCCAGAAACGGCCCAAGAACCACCAGCCCAAGGGTCGACAGGTTTTTAAACCTGCGCTTCTTTCTTAACCGATTCAGCCTGTCCCAGGACGCCAGTCCTGCGCTGCTTTTCATCTGCTTTCCACCACTTGCCACTCTTTATTGATGTGATCTCTGAACAACAGTGCTGTCCTTTTGCCACGGTGACTGTGGTGTTTTTACATCAACTTGCGGCGCCGTGTCACGTGAATATCCAGATCCGTGACCTTTTTTCTCAAAGTATTCCGGTTGATCCCCAAAAGGTCGGCGCATTTGGCCTGATTGCCCGCCGTCGCGTCGAGCGCAATCTCAATGAGCGGCAGCTCCACTTCACGCAGGATCCGGCCATATAGACCGGGAGGCGGCAGCACGCCGCCATGCAGATCAAAATAGCGCCGCAGGTGTTTGCTCACGGCAGCAGACAGCTTTTCGGCATCGCCCCCGCCCATCAGCGGCTCGATCTCGGGCTGGTTGCCCAGCACCAGCTCCACCTCCGCCTGGCCGATCTGCGGCTCTTGCGAGGTCACGATCAGGCGGCGCACGGTGTTTTCCAGCTGCCGCACATTGCCGGGCCAGCTATAGGCGCGGATCATCTCAAGCGCGCCTTTGCTCAGCTCCTTATGGGGGCCGCCGTCGCGCTCCGCCCGCGCTAGAAAATGCTCCGCCAGCAGCGGGATGTCATCCACGCGTTCCCTCAAAGACGGGATGCTCAGCGTCACGCCGCAGAGCCGGTAGAACAGGTCTTGGCGCAGCGCACCCCGGTCCAGCTTTTCCATCAGGTCCTGCTGGCTGGCCGCCATGATCCGCGGCGCGTCATCGGTCAGGCTATCGAGCATCCGCACCAGCCGCGCCTGCGCGTCGGCGTCGTAATCGCCCACCTCGTCAAACAGCACGGAGCCGCCCTTGGCCCGGCTCAGGATCGTCGCAGGCCCGTCAATATCGGCCAGATCCTTCGGGGTCACGGTCACGAATGGCAGCGTGCGCCTATCGGAGAAATCATGGATCGCCCGCGCGATCAGGCTTTTGCCGGTGCCGCTTTCGCCGGTGATCATCACCGCCAGCTCCGTGTTCACCACCTGCGCCACCAGCTTATAGAGCGCCTGCATCGCGGGCGTGCGCCCGATCAAGGGCAGCTCCTCGCCGGTCTGGTCCGCCTGAGACGGCGCGTCCGCCGCGCGCGCCACCACCCGCTTGCGCTCCAACGCGCGGTTGGCGCGTTTCATCAGGTCCGGAAGGTCGAACGGTTTGGGCAGGTAGTCATAGGCCTCCGCCTCATTGGCCGCGATTGCCGTCGTGATCGTGTTCTGCGCCGAGATCACGATCACCGGCAGGCCGGGCCGCAATTGCAAAATCTCCGGCAGCGCCTCGATCCCATTGCCATCCGGCATCATCACATCCGAGATCACCAGATCGCCCTTGCCCTCGCCCACCCAGCGCATCAGCGTCGTAAGCGAGCTTGTCGCATGCACTTTGCACCCGGCCCGCGTCAGGGCCTGCGTCAACACGGTGCGGATGGTGCGGTCGTCATCGGCGACCAGAACTGTGCCGTCCATCTAATTCTCCTTATCGGTGGGCCTTATCGGTTTGGTTGGGGGCCATAGTCGACGCCATGGGCAGCGAAATGCGGAACACGGTGCGGCCGGGCACGGAGGTCACGGCGATCCAGCCGTCATGCTCCGCGACAATCTTGCTCACCAGCGCCAGCCCCAGCCCGGTGCCGTTCTCCCGGCCCGAGACAAACGGCTCGAACACGTCGCCTGCAAGCCCCGGCGGCAGGCCCGGCCCGTCATCAATCACCTCGACATTCAGCGGCACCGAAACGCGGCTGCCATCGGGGCGCGAGACGCGCAGGGATTGCTCATAAAACGTGTGCACGGTGATCGTGCCGCCATTCGGCTGCGCCTCCGACGCGTTTTTCAGCAGGTTCAAAAACACCTGCACCAGCTGGTCGGGGTCGGCAAAGGTCGGCGGCAAGGACGGGTCATACTCCTCCGCGATTTTCATATGCGCGCCAAAGCCCACGGCGGCGGATTTGCGCACCCGGTCCAGCACGTCATGCAGGTTGACCGCGCGCCGCTCCGGCGGGCGCAGATTGCCAAACTGCTCCACCTGATCGAGCAGCTGCACGATGCGGCGGCTTTCAGCCACAATCAGGTCGGTCAGCTCCTGATCCGCAGGCTCAAGGTTCATCGACAAAAGCTGCGCCGCGCCGGTGATGCCCGCCAGCGGGTTCTTGATCTCATGGGCCAGCATCTCCGCCATGCCAATCGCCGATTTGGCCGCCGATTTGCTTTGCAGGGCCTGCCCCATCTTGTCGGCAATCTCGCGCGGCTTCATCAGGATCAGGATATAGCCCGGCCGGTCCACAAGACTGGAAAACTGGATATTGGCCTGCACCGGCGCCCGCTCGCCGGAGCCCACATCCACATTGTTCACAAACAAGGGGGCGTTGTCGCGCCTGATCCTTGTCACGGCCTCATCCAGCGGCGCGTCCACATGGATCATGTCCCAGACGGGCCGCCCCATCAGCGATCTGGCGGAGAGGTTCAAAAACGTCTCCATCGCCGTGTTGACCTCAAAGATCATATTGTCGGGGTCGATCACCACGCCGGGCAGCGGCAGCGACGTCCAAAGCGTCTCAAAGAACGGCTCATTCCTTTCGCTCATGCCGCCACCTCCTGCGGGCAAAGCGCCTCTGCGATCAGATCCAGCACGGCCGCCGGCTCCTTGGCCGTCAGCACCTCCCGTCGCAACGCCGCGGGCGTGCCCGCATAATCCATATACCAGCCCAAATGCTTGCGAGAGACCCGAGGCCCCAACACAGGCCCGTAAAAACCCTGCATCGCCTCGTAATGCGCGCGGGCCAGATCAATCAGCGCCGCGCCTTGCGGAGCCTCTGGCACCGGGTCGCCCCGCAATTCCGCCGCAACCTGCGCCAGGAGCCAGGGCCGCCCCTGCGCCCCGCGCCCGATCATCACGCCATCCGCGCCTGACAGCTTCAACGCTTTGCGCGCCGTCGCCGCATCCACAATATCGCCATTGGCAATCACCGGGATGCCCACCGCGTCTTTCACCGCCCGGATCGCGGCCCAATCCGCATGGCCCTTGTAGAACTGGCACCGCGTGCGGCCATGAATGGTGATCATCTGAATGCCTGCATTCTCCGCCCGTTTGGCCAGCTCAGACGCGTTCAGCAAGGCGTCATCCCAGCCCAGCCGGGTTTTCAGCGTCACCGGCAGCTCGGTTGCCTCCACCACCGCCTCGATCAGGGTCAGCGCGTGGTCCAGATCGCGCAGCAGCGCGGAGCCTGAATAGCCGCTGACCACTTTCTTGGCCGGACAGCCCATATTTATGTCGATGATCTTCGCGCCATTGCCCGCCACCATCTTTGCGGCTTCGGCCATCCAATGCGCTTCGCGGCCCGCCAGCTGCACGGCGGTGTTGGCACTGTCAAAGCCCAGCTCCGCCTTCTCGCGCACGCCCGGCTTGGCCTGCACCATCTCCTGGCTCGCGACCATTTCCGAGACGACCAGCCCCGCGCCAAATCCTGAGACCAGATCGCGAAACGGCAGGTCCGTGATCCCGGCCAAGGGGGCCAGAAAAACCGGGACGTCAATCTGTGTGCCTGCCAGCGAAATGGCCAAACGCTTAATCCTTGTGCAACTTCCCTCTTTTTGCCTGCAATCTCAGGGGGCTGCAATGTTCCACGCCTCACAATTGTGCGAAAAACAGATTTTGCCCAAAAATTAAGCGCCTGATCTGGCCGTTGCCCCGGCGGTGGCGAAACCATAGAGAGAGCGCAGAGAATTCGCAGCAAAGAGGCAGCGCAGAGATGGATGTAAGAACAGGCAACGGGTTTGACGTGCACCGGTTCGGCCCCGGAGATCACGTGATGCTCTGCGGCATCGCCATCCCGCACAATCGTGGCCTGCAAGGCCATTCCGACGCCGATGTGGGCCTGCACACGATCACCGACGCCATTTACGGAGCCCTCGCGATGGGCGATATCGGCCAGCATTTCCCGCCTTCTGATCCGCAATGGAAAGGCGCGGAGAGCCACATTTTCCTGACCCATGCCGCCGAGCTTGCCCGCTCCAAAGGATTTTCCATCACCCATGTCGATTGCACCCTGATCTGCGAGCATCCGAAGGTCGGCCCACATGCTTTAGCGATGCGCCACAAGCTACAGGAATTGCTGGATATTTCGCTGGACCGCATCTCCGTCAAAGCCACCACGTCAGAGCGGCTCGGCTTCACGGGGCGCGGCGAGGGGATCGCCTGTCTGGCCACCGCCACTTTGGTGAAATCATGATCGCCAAGCTCATCGCCACTGTCGCCTTTGTGGGCTTTGCCAAACCCGCCCCCGGCACATGGGGCTCTGCCGCCGCCATCCCGCTTGCATGGCTGATCTGGCTCATCGGCGGCTGGCCGTTGCTGGCCATCGGCATCGTCGCCGCTTTCCTCAAAGGCTGGTGGGCCACCGCCAAATACATCGCGGAGGGCGACAATCACGACCCGTCCGAAGTGGTCGTGGACGAGCTTGTCGGCCAGTGGATCGCGCTTTTGCCCGTGGCCATTGGCGCGGCCCATGCGGGCGTGTCGCTCGCGGCCCTCTGGCCCGGCATCCTCACCGCCTTCATCGCCTTCCGGCTCTTTGATATCTGGAAACCCGGCCCCATCGGCTGGGCCGACCGGCGCGGAGACGCGCTTGGCGTCATGCTCGATGACGTGATTGCGGGCCTCTTCGCCGCCGTCCTCGTCCTCATCGGAGCCTACATCTCCCATGGATAAGCAGCTGGAAACCCTTGCAAAACAGGTGCTTGACGCCGCCCGCGCCAAGGGCATCCGCATCACCACTGCCGAAAGTTGCACCGGCGGCATGATCGCCGCCGCTTTGACCGCCATCCCCGGCAGCTCCGACGTGGTCGATCGCGGCTTTGTCACCTATTCCAACGCCGCCAAGCAGGACATGCTGGGCGTCCAAAACAAAACGCTCACAGCCCTTGGTGCCGTCTCCGAGCAGATCGCCGCCGAAATGGCCAAGGGCGCGCTCACAAACTCCCAAGCCCAACTCGCCGTCTCCGTCACAGGCATCGCAGGCCCCGGCGGCTCCGATCATAAACCCGAGGGCCGCGTTTGTTTTGGCATCGCGCAAAGGGGCGCGAGCCACACCGAAACCGTGGAGTTCGGCCCCCTCGGCCGCCAACAGGTCCGTGATGCCGCAACCCGCCACGCGCTGACCCTGCTGCTCAAAGCGCTCTGACTCCAAACTGCCGCAAAATCCGCCACGCCCAAGTAAAACTGCACAAATTTCGCGCAGTTTTGGTTTTGCTGCCGCCTTAGGCACCCGCCCAGGCAAATGCCTCTTTTATTCGCGCCGCCAAACCGTTTCTTGCCCTCACGCAATACCAAATCGAGGGGGGAAATCGCCATGGTAGGTGCAGATACCGCATGGATCATCGTCGCAACGGCACTGGTGCTGTTCATGACATTACCGGGGCTCGCGCTCTTTTATGGAGGCCTCGTGCGCGCGCGCAATGTGCTCTCCGTCTTCATGCATTGCTATGCCATTGCCTGCCTGATGAGCGTGCTCTGGCTGGCCGTCGGCTACTCCATCGCCTTCGGCGGCGGCACGTCCGGCTACTGGGGCGGGCTCGACAAAATGTTCCTCGCAGGCATCGACGCCGACACGCTGTCAGGCACCCTGCCCGAGGTTCTCTTCTTCGCCTTCCAGATGACTTTCGCCATCATCACGCCCGCCCTGATCGTCGGGGCCTATGTCGAACGCATCGGCTTTGGCTTCGTGCTGACCTTCTCGGGCCTCTGGATGCTTTTGTGCTACGCGCCGGTGGTCCATTGGATCTGGGGCGGCGGCATAATGGCCGATGGCGGCATTTTCGGCGAGATCGGCGTGCGCGATTTCGCAGGCGGCATCGTGGTGCATGAAACCGCAGGGCTCGCAGCACTT
>CAYXIZ010000021.1:0-2198 GCA_964465485.1 uncultured Rhodobacterales bacterium
TATAACCGCGAGATTGACGAGGTTTTGGTCGAGGGCGAAGGCGGCTACCGCACCGCCAAGGACTTCATGAAGATGATCATGCCGTCCCACGCCAAAAACGTGAAACATTACGCCGAGCAGATGCCGCTTTTCGCGCGGCATCAGGTGGAGAGCTATCTGAGCGGCATGTTCAACCCGACGGTGCAGCTGCCCTCCGGCGGCTATATCGTGATCGACACGACGGAGGCGCTGGTCGCGGTGGATGTGAACTCTGGCCGGGCCACGAAGGAAGGCTCGATTGAGCAGACGGCGCTGAAAACCAACCTGGAGGCCGCCGAAGAGGTGGCGCGCCAGATGCGTCTGCGCGACCTTGCCGGGCTGATCGTGATCGACTTCATCGACATGGAAGAGCGCCGCAACAACAACGCCGTTGAAAAGCGGCTGAAAGACAAGCTGAAGACGGATCGCGCGCGCATTCAGGTGGGCCGTATCTCGGGCTTTGGCCTGCTGGAAATGTCGCGCCAGCGGCTGCGTCCGGGCATGTTGGAAGCAACGACACAGCCTTGCCCGTCCTGCCATGGCACGGGGCTGATCCGCTCCGATGACAGTCTGGCGCTCACGATCCTGCGCCAGCTGGAAGAAGAAGGCACCCGCAAGCGCTCGCGCGAGGTTTTGCTGACCGCGCCTGTGGCTGTGATCAACTACCTGATGAACGCCAAGCGCGAGCATGTGGCGGCCATTGAGGCGCGTTACGGCATGGCGGTGCGGCTGGAGGCGGACCCGCATAAGGTCTCCCCGGATTTCACCATCGAAAAATTCAAAACCGCGACCCGCAACATCACCCCGGTGGTGGCCAAAACCGCCGCGATCTCCATGGATTCGATTGACATGTCGGATCTGGAAGATGTGGTGGAGGCCGATGAGGTCGACGCGACCGAGGATGAAGCGCCCGCCGCACGCGGCCAGCAGCCGCCAAACGAGCCGGAGCTGGACGAGGATGGCAACCCCAAGAAGAAAAAGCGCCGCAGGCGTCGGGGTGGCCGGGGCCGCAACCGCAACCGGGACCGGGATGCGGAGAATGGTGGCGAGAACGGTGCTGAGAATTCCGGCGACACGCCTGCTGACGGCGCGCAGGCGGCGGATGATGACGACCCAAGGCCCTCCATCGCGGAGGCCAAGGCCGCAGCTGAGGCGGAGACCGCCGAGCCGGTGAAAGAAGAAAAGCCGAAACGCTCGCGGACCCGTTCGCGCAGCAAGAAGGCGGATGCGCCTGCCGCGGAAGAGGCTGCTGCTGAGGCGGCCCCTGAGACGGAGGAAAAGCCCAAGCCGAAGCGCCGCTCACGCGCCAAGAAGGCTGAGGAGGTCCCTGCGGAGGCTGACGCGCCTGAGGCTGCGGCGGAGGAGAAACCCGCCAAGAAGCCGCGCAGCCGGGCCAAGCCGAAAAAAACCGAGGCCGTGGCGGAAGATGCGGTTGTCGCCGATGCGACCACAGTGTCAGCCGAGGCTGCAGTTGAAGAGGCTCCGAAGCCCAAAAAGACACGGAGACGGACCTCAGGGACGACTGCCTCTGCGGCCTCTGCGGTGACTGAGCCGGTTGAGACGGCGGCAGAGACGGGGGCGGATGTGGCCGAGGCCCCGAAGAAAAAGAGACGCGGCTGGTGGTCGCTGAGCAGCTGAGCCAAGATAGAGTGACAGAAGGCCCGGAGCATGCGCTTCGGGCCTTTTGCGTTGCGGAGGGGGCTTGATGATCGACCATTTCAACCTGCCCGTGCGCGACATAGACGCCGCACGCGTCTTCTATGACGCGGTGCTGGGGGCTTTGGGTGTCGGCGTGCTGGCCGAGGATGGCGACGCGGTAGGCTACGGGTCGGATCGCTGGGCCTTTGGGCTGGTGCCGGATGCCGGGGGCACCCCCCTCCACGTCGGATTTCGCGCGGGCAGCCGCGCGGCGGTGGAGGCGTTCTACCGCGCGGGGCTGGCCTCAGGCGGGCGCTGCAACGGCGCGCCGGGGCTGCGGGCGGACTATGGCGACGGGTATTACGCCTGCTACCTGCATGACCCTGATGGGCATAATGTCGAGGCGGTGTTTCGGGGATAGGGTTTGGTTAGACGCGCCTGCGGCGCGCCGACAAGGCGGGGGCGCTGTCCCCAAGGTTTTAATGAGGGGCTTTGCCCCTCAAACACCCGCTATAATGAGGGGCTCTGCCCCTCAAACTCCC
>CAYXIZ010000021.1:2298-5035 GCA_964465485.1 uncultured Rhodobacterales bacterium
CCCGCTATAATGAGGGGCTCTGCCCCTCAAACTCCCCGGAGTATTTTTGAAGCAATGATAGGGGAGTGGGGATCATGGGGGAGGGGGGTGCGCGCGGGCTCGATCGGTTTTAGCGGCGTCTGGAGGCGGCTTTGGCGGTCATTTCGACATCCTGGGCGCGCAGCCAGCCCGAAGAGCCTTGCGGAAGGGCACCCATGGCGCGTTTTGCCAGTTGGGCGGCCTCCTTGGGGCGGGCGGTGATCAGGTAGCGCTCTGCGGTGGCCACGGCAGCCATGCCGTTTTGACCGTTTTGCGCATGGGCCACAGCGAGATCGCGCAGCAGGTTCGGATTGCCCGCATCGCGGCCCCGCGCCGCTGTCAGCACCTTGAGCGCTTCGGCATTTGCCTGTGGCGTGCCCACGGCCAGCAGCGCCTTGCCCAGCCCCGCCATGATCAGCGGCTCACCGCGTGCGAGATTGGCGGCGTTGCGGTAGGAGGCCACGGCGGCGGCGGGGTTGCGGGATTCGAGCAAGATCTGGCCTTTGAGCTCGTGGTAATAGGCATCGCGCGGGCGCATCTGCAGCAGCCGGTTCATTTCAGCCAGCGCCTTTTTGGGCTGCGGGCGTTTGTGATAGGCCACGGCGCGGCGCAGGGTGGCCAGCTCGGACGTGCCCTTGGCGTCAGAGCGGCGCAGCGTGGCGCGCGGATTGCCCAGAAACCCGTCGAGCTTGGCATTCATGCGCCCGTACCAATAGGCGGCCTCCGACGTGGTGGGGCGCGCACGGGCGCTGTAGCCGGCGGCAAAGCCGCGCACGGCGCGCAGCCGGTCGGTGGTCAGCGGATGGGTGCGCGCATAGGGGTCTTGCGACCGCCGCAGCGCCTCCTGGCCACGAAAAAGGTCCAGAATGTCGGACATGGCCGAAGGGTCGATCCCGGCGCTGGCCAGATAGCGCAGGGCGGATTGGTCAGCGGAGGCTTCCTCCGCGCGGGTATGGCCGAAAAACACCCGTTGCGCCGCACTCGCCGTGCCTGCGGCGAGACCCGCGCCGGCCTGTGCCTCGCCTTTGGCAATGGCGGCAAGCGACACGGCAAAGCCGATAGCGGCCACGCGGCTGGCGACGCGGGCATTGGCCGCCCGGCTGAGCAGATGACCATTGGCCAGATGCGCGACCTCATGGGCGATCACGGCTTGCAGCGCCTCGGGGCGTTTGAGCCGCCGGATCAGGCCGGAATGGATGAAGACATGGCGGCGGTCGACGACGAAGGCGTTGAGCGAATTGTCGTTGATCACCAGCACCTTGACCGACCCGCTGCCGAGCCCTGCGGCACGCAGCACAGGTTTGGCCAGCTCTGACAGGGAGCGTTCCAACTCGGCGTCGCGAATCACGCTGATGGCGGAGGCGGGGGCGGCAAGGACCATCGCCATAAGCAGGCAGAGAAGGCGGAGCGGCATGGCAGGGTCCCTTTGCGTTGCGGTCATTGACCTTTGGGCGCGCGCTTGGTTCAAGCGGGCAGGGCGCTAGAGTGCGAGGCCCAAGATTGCGAGCCCCAACACTGCGAGGAAGTGATGCGAAGTTCAACCCGAGGCGAGGTGGATCCGTTCATTGTGATGGATGTGATGGAGGCGGCGCGCAAGCTGGAGGAGAGCGGGCGGCACATCATCCATATGGAGGTGGGCCAGCCGGGCACGCCTGCGCCCGCGCCCGCACGCGCCGCACTGGTGCAGGCGATGGAGCGCGACGCGCTGGGCTACACGGTGGCGCTGGGCCTGCCGGAGCTGCGTGCGGGTATCGCTGAGCTGTATCACGACTGGTACGGCGTGACGCTGGACCCCGCCCGCGTGGTCGTGACGGCCGGGTCGTCGGCGGCCTTTGTGCTGGCCTTCACCGCGCTGTTTGACGCGGGCGCGCATGT
Source organism: uncultured Rhodobacterales bacterium (assembly GCA_964465485.1). Classification (GTDB taxonomy): domain Bacteria; phylum Pseudomonadota; class Alphaproteobacteria; order Rhodobacterales; family Rhodobacteraceae; genus Litoreibacter. The sequence goes on from CAYXIZ010000021.1 coordinate 4,192, forward strand.
CGGCGTGACCGAGCCGGGCTATCCCTCTTATCGCCAAATTCTCAAATCGCTGGACCTTGTGCCGGTGGGGCTGCCGACCCATGCGCAGACCCGCCATGTGCCTGCTTTGCCGGGCGAGGCATTGGAGGGCCTGATCGTGGCCTCGCCCGCGAACCCGACGGGGACGATGCTGAGCCACGCCGATCTTGCCGCGCTGATCGCGCAATGCGACGCGGAGGGGACGGCCTTTATCTCCGACGAGATTTACCACGGCGTGCAATACGGCGCGCGGGCCGTCAGCGCCCTGGAGGTGAGCGACGAGGTCTATGTGATCAACTCCTTCTCCAAATATTTCTCGATGACCGGCTGGCGGCTGGGCTGGATGGTGGTGCCCGAGGCCCATGTCAGGCGCATCGAGCGGCTGGCGCAAAACATGTTCATCTGCGCGCCCCATGCAGCCCAAGTGGCCGCTTTGGGAGCGCTCGGCGCGCGTAAGGAAACGGAAGCCATGCTGGAGGTCTATGCGGCGAACCGCGCCTTGATGCTGGAAGGGCTGCCAAAGGCCGGGTTTGACAAGATCGCGCCGCCGGACGGGGCGTTTTACGTCTATGCGGATGTCTCGGACTGGACGCAAGACGCGCTTGGGTTCTGCCGCGAGCTGCTGGACGAGGCAGGCGTGGCGATCACGCCGGGGTTGGATTTCGACCCCATCCGGGGCCATCAGACGGTGCGGTTCTCCTACGCCCGCGCGACGGAGGATATCGTCGAAGGGCTGGCGCGGTTGCAGCGCTTTATGGCGGGGCGGGTGAAGATTTGAGAATGGTTTGTACGGGGGCTCTAGTCGGAGGTTTGATTTTGGGGGCTC
>CAYXIZ010000021.1:5135-23664 GCA_964465485.1 uncultured Rhodobacterales bacterium
TTTGGGGGCTCTGCCCGGAGGTTTATGTTTGGGGGCTCTGCCCCCCGTCGCTGACGCTCCTCCCCCCGGAGTATTTTTGAAGCAATGATGGATGAGAAGTCTTGACGGGCGTGGTGCGTCTGAGACTGGCGGAATTGTGGTGGGACAAGCGGGGCGGGAGGCTGTATACTGGCCGCAAAACAAGACCAATTGAGAGCAGGCCGAGCAGCCATGCAGCGCGTTTTTCTTAGCGGCCTGATCTGGGCCTTTTTGACGGGCATCTGCGCGGCGCAAGACCTGCGGGCTGTGGCGCGGGTGGAGATGGGTGCCTCTGGCGTCACCGACGCGCGCGGCGGGGCGGAGTTGGTTTTGGCCCTGACCCAAGCGGTGCCCTACCGGATCTACGCGCTGGCCGACCCGATGCGGATCGTGGTCGAATTTCGGGAAGTCCGGTTTCAGCGCGACCTGAGCGCTCTGGACCGCGCAGAACGGGTCGACAGCATTTCATCAGGCCCCGGTCCCACGGGCTGGTCGCGGCTGGTTCTGGGGCTAAGCGCGCCGATGGGCGTCGAGACGGCCGCATTGGAAACCGATCCCGTTGAGGGCACGGCGCGGGTGCGGGTGCGGCTGCGCGATGTCTCAGCGGAGGCTTTTGCCGCCGGGGTGGCGGAGCCGGAGGGCGCGCGGCGCGAGGCTGTCACCCCTGCGCAAACCGATGACGGGCGGCTGATTGTAGCCGTGGATCCGGGCCATGGCGGGGTCGATCCCGGCGCGCAGCGTGACGGCTATGACGAGGCCGATCTGATGCTGCAATTTGCCCGCGTGCTGAAAGAGGCGCTGCTGCGCGCAGGCATTGACGAGGTGGTGCTGACGCGCGACGCGGACCGGTTTGTGTCACTGCCTGCGCGGGTCTCCATTGCGCGGGCGGCGCGGGCGGATCTGTTGATCTCGCTGCATGCAGACGCGCTGGCCGAGGGGCGCGCCAGCGGCACCACAATCTATACTTTGTCGCAGGAGGCCTCCGACCGGGCGAGCGCCATTCTGGCCGAACGCCAAGACCGGCAGGACATTTTGGCGGGCGTGGATTTGCGCGCGCTGGATGACCAGATCGCCACCGTGTTGATGGATTTGGCCCGTGCGGGCACCGCGGTGCGCACCGAGCGGCTGGCCAGCGAGATGGTGACCGGGCTGCGGGCGCGTTTGGGGGAGCTGCACAAACGGCCTCGATTGCAGGCGGGGTTTTCGGTGCTCAAGGCGCCGGATATTCCGTCCGTGCTGATCGAGCTGGGCTTTATGTCCTCGGAAGTAGACCTGCGCCGTTTGACCGACCCGGTATGGCGCGGTCAGGCGGCGGAAGGCATCGTGGACGCGGTGATCGCGTGGCACGCTGACGAGGAGGCCCGCAAATGAGTGTGGGATGGAAGACGACGTGGCGGCAATGTTTCGCCCCCGAGGGTTTTGTGATTTTGACCCCGGCGCGGCAACCGCCTATAAGCAAGGCACTCAGTGTGGGGAGTAACCCGTGATTTTACGCGCAATCCTATCGTTTTTCGGCTCGATCTTCAGCCTCGTGACCATTGGCCTCGTGGCCCTGGCCATGTTCATTGGCGCGATCTTCATGATGTATGCGCGCGACCTGCCCGACACCGATCAGCTGGCGCAATACACGCCGCCGACGATCAGCCGGATTTACTCCGGCCAGGGCGAGCTGATCGACGAATTTGCGCAGGAACGCCGGCTTTTCGCACCCGCAGATGAAATCCCCGACATGGTCAAACAGGCCTTCATCTCGGCGGAGGACAAGAATTTCTACACCCATAAGGGCTATGACCCGATGGGCATGGCGGCCGCTGCGGTGGATGCGGCAAAAGGCGGCCGTTTGCGCGGCGCCTCGACCATCACGCAGCAGGTGATGAAGAACTTTTTGCTGGGCGGCGAACGCTCTGCGGAGCGCAAGATCAAAGAGCTGATCCTCGCCTCGCGGATCGAAGGCACGCTGGACAAGGACAAGATCCTTGAGCTGTACCTCAACGAGATTTTTCTGGGCCAGAACAGCTTTGGCGTGGCCGCCGCAGCACAAACCTATTTCAACAAGACGCTGAGCGAGCTGAGCGTTGAGGAAGCCGCCTATCTGGCGGTGCTGCCGAAAGCGCCCTCGCGCTATCACCCGGTGCGCCAGATGGACCGCGCGCTGGGACGGCGCAACTTCGTTCTGCGCGAAATGTATGAGAACGGCTATATCGAACAGGCCGAATATGAGCGCGCCAAGGAGGCGCCGCTCCTGTCGGTGCAGAACGGCGATTTCGAGCCCTTCAAAGGCCAGATCAGGGAGCGCGATTACTTTACGGATGAGATCCGCCGCCAGCTCTCGGGTGAGTTTGGCGAAGAAGAATTCTTCGGCGGGGGCCTGTCGATCCGCGCCACCGTGGACCGCGAATTGCAGGACGAGGCCGCGCGCAGCTTGCGGCAGGCGCTGGAAAACTATGACCGCAGCCAAGGCGTGTTCCACCGGGTGAAGACCAAGATCGCGCCTGAACTGCTGGACGGCGATGGCTGGAAAGAGGCGCTGAACGACACGGTCTTCCCGCGCGACGTGGAAGGCTGGAATGTCGCCGTGGTGCTGGGCTTTGACGGGTCTGACGCGCGCATCGGGGTCGAGGGCATTGGGCTGGGCGTGCTGCCGGGCAGCGACGTGGCATGGGCGCGGCCGCGCCTTGAAAACGGCAAGCTGGGCGGCGCAAGCGGTGCTGCGGACAACCTGCTCGCGGTGGGCAACGTGATCCATGTGGCCACGCGCGGGGAGGATAACTGGTCCCTCAGACAGGTCCCGCAAGTGCAGGGCGGCTTCATGGCGATGGACGCGCAAACCGGGCGGGTGCTGGCGATGCAGGGCGGGTTCTCCTACCAGCATTCGGTGTTCAACCGGGCGACGCAGGCCAAACGGCAGCCGGGCTCTTCGTTCAAGCCGTTTGTCTATGCCGCAGCGCTGGACTCGGGCTTTTCGCCCAACACAATCGTGGTCGACGCCCCGATCGAGATCAACACCCCGCAAGGGCTGTGGCGGCCCAAAAACGCGTCGAACAAATTCTACGGGCCTGCGCCTCTGCGCACCGGCATTGAGCGCTCGCGCAACCTGATGACCATCCGTCTCGCCGAGGAGATCGGCATGGGCACCGTGGCCCGCTATGCGGAGCGGTTCGGGGTCTATGAAAAGATGAACCCGTTCCTGTCCAACGCGCTGGGCGCGCAGGAATCGACGCTCTTCAACATGGTCGCCGCCTACGCGATGTTTGCCAATGGCGGCGAGCGGGTGGAGCCCACTTTGGTGGACCGCGTGCAGGACCGCTGGGGCCGCACCGTCTATCGCCACGACCAGCGGGTCTGCGAAGATTGCCAGCTGGCCTCGCTCGATCAGAACTTTGCGCCGACCATCGTGTCGAACCGCGAGCGGGTGATGAACGCGATCACCGCCTACCAGCTGACATCCATGATGACCGGCGTGGTGGAGCGCGGCACGGCGGCCAAGACCGTCACCCTTGACGTGCCGACCGCAGGCAAGACCGGCACCACCAATGACGCCAAAGACGTGTGGTTCGTGGGCTTCACCTCGAACATCGTCGCAGGGTGCTACATCGGCTATGACCGCCCGCGCACGCTGGGCAAGAAGGCCTCGGGCGGCGGCATGTGCGGCCCGGTCTTCAACAGCTTCATGAAGCAGGCCACGGCCAAATATGGCGGCGGCGATTTTCAGGTGCCTCCGGGCGGGTATTTCGTGCCGATTGACCGCTTTACGGGCGGCGTGCTGCCTGAGGGCTCCGTTGGCGACAACGTGGTGATGGAGTATTTCCGCGACGGGGAGCTGCCTGCCTATGGTCTGGGCAACATCCTCGATGGTGGCTTTGCGATGGGCTCCAACCTGAACCTCTACACGCGCGGCGACAGCTCGGTTAATCAGGTGCGCGAGGTGACCAGTTCCAGCGGCAAGAAGGCGGTGATCCCGACGCGGGCCAATCTGGGCACGATCAGCGCGGGCGGGCTGTATTAGCGGGCATATTTGCCCTCGCCACCACGCGCTGAGCGGCCTATCTAGGGCGTAACCCAAACTGAAAGACCACGCCAATGCGCGCAGACGCACAAAACGCCGTCGAGGCCATCACCAAATCGCTCGACCTGCTGAAATCCCGCATGGACTGGGACACCGCCCCGCACCGTCTGGAGGAATTCAACGCCCGCGTTGAGGACCCGACGCTCTGGGACGACCCCGAAAAAGCGCAAAAGCTGATGCGCGACCGCCAAGGCCTGGTGGACGCGATGGAGGGCTACAGCTCGATGAAGGCGGAGCTTGATGACAATATCGAGCTGATCGAGCTGGGCGAGATGGAAGACGACGCCGAAGTGGTGTCGGAGGCTGAGGCCGCCTTGCTGGCGCTGGTCGAGAAAGCCGCCGCCAAAGAACTGGAGGCGCTGCTGGACGGCGAGGCCGATGCCAATGACACCTTCCTTGAGATCAACGCGGGCGCGGGCGGCACGGAAAGCTGCGACTGGGCCTCGATGCTGGCGCGGATGTATGTGCGCTGGGCCGAGAAACGCGGCTTCAAAGTGGAGCTGCAATCGACCTCTGCGGGCGACGAGGCGGGGATCAAATCCGCGGCCTACAAGATCAGCGGGCATAATGCCTATGGCTGGCTGAAATCCGAGAGCGGCGTGCACCGGCTGGTGCGGATCTCGCCCTTCGATTCAGCGGCCAAGCGGCACACGTCGTTCAGCTCCGTCTGGGTCTATCCGGTGGTCGACGACAATATCGAGATCGAGGTGAACCCCTCTGATATCCGCATCGACACGTACCGCTCCTCAGGCGCAGGCGGCCAGCACGTCAACACCACCGACTCTGCCGTGCGCATCACCCATGAGCCCACGGGCATCGTGGTGACCAGCTCCGAGAAATCCCAGCACCAAAACCGCGACATCGCCATGAAAGCGCTGAAATCGCGCCTCTACCAGATGGAGCTGGACCGCCGCAACGCGGCCATCAACGAGGCGCATGAAAACAAGGGCGACGCGGGCTGGGGCAACCAGATCCGCAGCTACGTGTTGCAGCCCTACCAGATGGTGAAAGACCTGCGCACGGGCCACGAGACCTCCGACACCAAAGGCGTGCTGGACGGCGATCTGGACGCGTTCATGGCCGAGACTTTGGCGCAGAACGTCTCTGGCAAAAGCCGCGCCGACGCGCAGGGCTAACCCTCAGGACACGACGCTGGTGATGCCCTTGTCATGCGGGTCGTCCGGACGGCCTTTGACGCCGCTGAACAGTGAGATCACCGCAGAGATCAGGCACAGCATCGCCGCAATGGCCGCAAAACGCGCGAAGGCGGCGTTGGAGGCCGCCGCGTGGCTGGGCAAGTCGTTAAACTCGCCAAAGCTGCCACCCCCGCCCTCGGCCCCGTAGGTGACCGCGATCACGCTGCCCATCGCCGCCACGGAGATCAGCCCCGCCATCCGCGTCACCGCGTTGTTCACCCCTGAGGCGGTGCCGGTCTTGTGGCTCTCCACCGAGCCCATGACGGCCGTGGAAAGCGGCGTGACGACCAGCGCCATGCCGATGCCTTGCAAACACATCGCAGGCACCACCGCGCCCCAGAAATTCTGGGTATGCGCCACCAGCGACAGCGCCGTGTAGCCGCCCGCCAGAACCAGCGAGCCCGCCACCAGCAGCGGGGCAGGGCCGTAGCGATCCGCCATGCGGCCCGCCAGCCCGGACAGGGTGGCAATGAAAAACGACAGCGGCGCGTAGGCGGCAGAGGCCTCGATCTCCGTGATGCCCCAGCCGCCGATCACGGCCATGGGCAGATACATGGAGATGGTGGAAAACGAGAAATAGATGAAGAAGCTGACGATATTGGCGATGGTGAAATGCATGTTGGAGAACAGATCGAGCGGCATCATCGGGTGCGGGCTGCGCGCCTCTACCCAGATGAACGCGCCCAGCGCCAGCAAACCCGCGCCGCCGTAAGCCAGCGCGCGGGCGTCGACCAGATCGCCATGCTCTGCACCGGTTAATGCCCATGCAATCAGCCCAAGGCCCAGCGTTGCCAGAATGCCGCCGGGAAAGTCGACGCCGCGTTCGGGCTGTGCGGGGTCTTGCTCGACCTTGGACCACAGTACGAAAAGTGCCAGCCCCCCAAGCGGCAGGTTGATGGCAAAGATCCAGCGCCACGTCTCAGGTCCGCCATAGGTCAGGGCCAGCCCGCCGATGATCGGGCCCAGCGCTGCGGTGATGGCGGCAGAGGCGGCCCAGATGCCGATGGCGCGGCCCCGTTCCTCCGGCGGGTAGGCCCGCGAGATCAGCGCCAGCGAGCCCGGCACCATGAAGGCCGCCCCGATGCCCTGAATGCCGCGCGCGCCGATCAGAAATTGCGGGGTCGGGGCCAGCGCGCAGGCGATGGAGGCCACGACGAACAGGCTGATGCCGAAGGCAAAGACCTTGGCCAGCCCGAACCGGTCGCCAATCGCCCCACCCACCAGAATGAGCGAGGAGAGCGTCAGCATATAGGCGTTCGAGATCCATTGCGCCTGAACCAAAGTGGCGACCAACGAGTCGCGCATCCCCGGCAGCGCTATCGCAACCATCGACCCGTCGATAAACCCGAGGCCGGAGGCGAGAATAGCAGCAAACAGAATAAATTTGCGCCCCTCGGGAGCGCATAAAGTGTAAGGCCCCGAGCCAGAAATATGCTCGGGGGCCGATCTATGGGTCATTTAATTAGCTTTTTGCAGGCTCTGCTTTTGGTGCGGCAGAGGACTTGGTTGCTCCGGTGTTGAGTGGGTCGTCTTGGCGCTGAACGGAGCCCTCGAAATGGGCTCCGGACTCGATTGCGATTGTTTTGTGGATGATGTCGCCCTCGACCCGTGCGGTCGATGTCAGGCGCACTTTCAGGCCGCGCACGCGGCCCACGATGCGGCCATTGACCACCACGTCATCGGCGATGATCTCGCCCTTGATGACGGCGGTTTCGCCGACGGTCAGAAGATGCGCGCGGATGTCGCCCTCCACGGTGCCCTCCACCTGCACGTCGCCGGCGGTTTTGATATTGCCGGTGATGGTCAGGTCGTTGGACAGAACCGAGGGTGCGGCTTTGGGGCGCGGTGCAGAGGTGCTGAGATCAGATTTCGGGGCCGGGCTGCTGGAGCCGCTTTTTGCGGGGGCCGGGCTATCGCCTGCCTCCTTGGAAGAGTTTGGCTCGTTGATTTTGCTTTTAGAAAACATCGCGTCCTGCCTTGATGTAAGTCATCGGGTTCACCGGGTTGCCGTTGATCCGCACTTCGTAATGCAAATGCGTTCCCGTGACCCGTCCAGTGGCTCCCATATCACCGATGCGGTCACCACGCGAGACCTTTTGACCCACACTCATGCGAATTTTAGACAGATGGGCATATCGTGTTTCGATGCCGAACGCATGGCGTATCTTGATCAGCTTACCATATCCTGACTGCCAGCCCGCAAAGGTCACAACACCGTCCGCCGCCGCGTTGATCGGCGTGCCCCGCGCGGCCGCAAAATCGACGCCCGCATGCATCCGGCGGCCCGCGCCTTTGGGGTCGTTGCGAAAGCCAAAGCCGGAGGTGTAGCGGAAATTGCCCGTGACAGGCAGCCCGACGGGCGTTTTGTCAGCCGCGATGCGGAACAGGTTGATGCGGTCGAGCTCCTTCAGCAGCGTATTGGCGCGCAGCGAGGTGCTGTCCGGCACGGAGCCGCCGCCGGAGGTTGATTTTGTGACCGGCAAAAGCGGGCCGCCCTGACCGGAATAGCCCCGGCGCACCTCGTTCAGAATGCTCTCTGTGGGCATACCTGCGGCGCGGAACATCTTGTCGAGCGGCTCCAGCGACACGGTCACGGCCTCCTCAAGACGTTGGAAAATGCGGTTGTTGCGGTCCTCGTTCAGATCCATTTCGAACTGCATGTCGGCCACGATTTGCTCGGCCTCGGAGGAGAATTTCACCGCCTCGTCCCGCTCCGCTGCGGTCTTCTCGAGGGCGGCGGTCAGGAAGGCGACGGAGCCATCCGTGGCTTGCGCGGAGGCCAGCGCGGGGTTGGTGCCCTCGGCACCTGCCTCCATCTCGGCGACCAGCGCCTCATGTTGCCCGCGCGCGCCGTCGCGCTCCTTGATGGTGCGGCGCAATGTCTTCTGGATCACCTCAATGCCGGTTTCCAGCTCGGTGCGGCGATCCTCGGAGGCCAGCAGCTCGCTTTGCATATTCGACACCTGATCGAGCGCCACAAAGAAGCGTTCCTGCGCGGCGGCGGCCTCGGAGGCGCGGTCGTCGCGTTCCTGGCTCAGCGCGTTCAGCCGGGCCTCGTAAATCTCGCGTTCGCGCTGCGCCTGTTCGCGCTGATTGCCCGAGCTGATCGCGTCCATCAGGAAAATCGCGGTGACCACGATGGTCCAGCTCATTAACAAGGCACCCCCGCCCAGAATGGCGGCCGACGTGGCAGGGCGCAGTCGGATAAATCTCGTGCCGCTGTCGGATTTCAGGAACATCCGTTGTTCCGGCAAATGGCGTTCCAGCGCCGTATTTAGCGTATCAAGCAGTCGTTTTTGCAATGTTCCGGCCCCGTTTGTCCCTTGCCCAGCAGTCTTATGCGCACCTCGTGTCCCCACACGAGTATTGGCACGCACCCGGACTGCATAGAAGTTTGGGGCCGAAGTCGCAAGATTTTGGGCCGGGTTTTTTACCATAAGAGCGGCTTTTTGCTGATTGTAGAGTGACTTCCGGGCATCAGTTGATGCGCTTTGGCACCATGTCAGCTCAGCGCGGCCGGGGTCTGTGCAAGGGGCCAGTAGAAGTCTGGCGCGATGCCGGCTTCGGCGCGTTTTTCCTCGTTGAAGGGCGGTTTCAGCGGGCTGTGGAAATAGCGCTGCACCAGCGTATGAAACGCCTCCTTGGGGTCGCGGTTTTCGCGGCCACACAGGAAGTGGAACCATTTGGAGCCGTAAGCCACATGCGCGACCTCCTCGGCATAGATCACGCCCAGCGCCTCCACGGTGTCTGTGTCCTTGGCCTGTTTGAACAGCGCGATCATGCCGGGTGTGACGTCCAGCCCGCGCGCCTCAAGCACCATCGGCACCACGGCCAGACGGCCCATGATATCGCCCGCCGTGTCGGAGGCCGCCAGCCACATCCCCGCATGCGCAGGCAGCGCGCCGTAATGGCTGCCATGCCGGGTCAGGCAATCGGACAAAAGCCCGAAATGCTTGGATTCCTCATCCGCCGCCTTCACCCAATCATCATAAAACCCAACGGGAAAATCGGTGTCCGGGAAACGCGCGATGATGTCCCAATGCAGGTCCACCGCGTTCAGCTCGATATGGGCGATGGCATGCAGCATGGCCACGCGGCCCTCCGGCGTCCCGGGCTTGCGGTGCGGCACGTCACGTGGCGACAGCAGCTCCGGTTTGGCGGGCCGGGCCGGGGCGTCGGGCGGCGTGGCGTGGCCCAAGGGGATGTCTTCGCCCGCCGCGCGCGCGGCCTGCCAGCGGGCGGCATGGGCGCGGCTCAGCGTCACTTTCGCATGGGCGTCAGCGGTGCCGAGCACCTCCACCGCCATCTCGCGCAGGCTGAGGCTCATGCGGTCTGCGCCGCCTCGTTCACGGCGTCAAGCACCGCCTCGGCATGGCCGGGCACCCGCACTTTATGCCATGCGTTCAACACCGTGCCGTCGCCACCCACCAGAAATGTGGAGCGCTCAATGCCCATATAGGTCTTGCCATACATGCTTTTCTCTTTCCACACGCCATAGGCTTCGCAGGTCTCGGCCTCCGCGTCGGAGGCAAGGATCACGCCCAGATCATGCTTGGCCAGAAACTTGTCATGCTTGGCGGCACTGTCTTTGGAAATGCCGATCACCTCGCAGCCCGCGGCTTTGAACGCGTCGAGATGCTCGGTGAAGGCAATCGCTTCCTTGGTGCAGCCGGGCGTGTCGTCCTTGGGGTAGAAATAGACCACCGCCATGCCGGGGCGCAGCTCTGACAGGGTCACGGTGCCGCCGCCGTCGCGCGGCAAAGAGAAATCGGGGGCCATGTCGCCTTGGTTCAGCATGCGGGAAATCCTTTTTGCGAGGGGTCGAAGAAAAAAGTGATGTGATGGCAAGCTAGGTCAGTATAAATAAAGACAAGCCCCGTAAAGCGCTGCAACATCAGATTGCGACACAAAGGCGAAAAGCGGGGTGGGACAAGGCGAGGCATGAAACGAGGCCCAATGGCTGAGCAAGACCAACACAGCGCGGAGGCGTCGGATAACGACGCGCCGGACGGCCCCGCCTCAGGCGACGCGGAGCTTGACGGCCCCGACGCGGAGCTTGAAGGAATAGACGCGGCCCCGCCACTGCCCGGCGGCAACCCCGGTGAGGTCGCCCGCGTGCGCCGTCGCACCCGCAAACGCTGGGTGTTTTTGTCCATCGCCACCGCCCTTGTCAGCTTCACCGCCGCGATGATCATGGTGGCCGTGGTGTTGTTGATGGGCCGCTCCGTGGCGCTGCCCGACTGGGCCACACAAGAGGCCGAGGCCCGCATCAACGCCCAGATCGAGGGGCCGGGGCTCGATATCAGCGGCATCCGCGTGGGGCTGCTCGACGACCAGCTGCGCCCCACGGTCGAGCTGCAAGGCGTGCGCCTGCGCGACGCGCCCAATATGCCGCTGATGGCGCTGCCCAGCCTGCAGGTGCAGGTTGACACCTCCGAGCTGCTGCAGGGCCGCATAGCGCTTGAAACGCTGAGCATCCGCGACGCCCGCGTGAACCTGACCCGCAACGCAGATGGCCAGTTTGCCTTCGCTTTGGACAGCGGTCTGACGGGCGGCGATCTGGCGGCGAACTCGCTGGCCGACGCGATTGCGCAGGTCGATGCCCTGTTCGAACACCCCGCGATGCGCGAGCTGGAAACCGTCAGCGTCAGCGGCGTGACCCTGACGCTGGACGACCAACGCGCGGGCCGGATCATTGCGGTGCAGGACGGCCAATTGAAACTGACCAATGAGGTCAATTTCATTGACCTCGAGGTGGCCTTTGATCTGGCCATGGATGGCGAGGCCCCGGCCACGCTGGTGCTCTCGGCCGATAAGGCCAAGGGCGCGGGCGGCGGCCGGCTTCAGGCGGAGTTCTCGCAGCTGCGCATGCGCGACGTGGCCGAACAGGTCAGCACGCTGAACTTCCTGACCCTGCTGGATGCGCCGGTGGATGGCCGCCTGACCACGGAGTTCGGCCCCCAGGGCGAGCTGATCAGCTTCTCGGGCGGGCTCGATATCGGGCGCGGCTTCGTGCAGCCCGCCCCGCAGGCCAAGCCGCTGCCCCTCAACAGCGCCAAAACCTCCGTGCGGTTCAGCACCGCCACGCAGCGCCTGCATCTCGAAGGGCTCGAGATCGACGCGCCCGAGCTGCGCCTGTCCGGGCAGGGCCATGCCGATCTCAAAGACGTGGTCGCAGGCATCCCCGAAACCCTGCTGATGCAGATCCGGCTGGCCGATATCCGCCTCGACCCCGAGGGCATTTTCGAAACACCCGTGCGGTTCAGCGAGGGGCAGGCCGACCTGCGCTACCGCCCCTTGGACCTGACGGCTGATCTTGGCCAGCTGGTGCTGCGCGGCGCGGATACGGAGATCGTCGCGGGCGGCCAAGTGTCGATTGACGAGGCGGGCTGGATCGCCTCCGTGGATGCGCGGCTGGCGGAGATCGGCCAAGGCGACCTGCTGTCGCTCTGGCCCACCTCGGCGGTGCAAAAAACCCGCAACTGGCTGACCACCAATATCCGCTCGGGCGAACTGAAAAACGCCGCCGCCGCGATCCGCGTGCGCCCCGGCACGCCGCCCGAGGCGGCTGTGACCTTTGATTTCGAAAATGCCAAAGTGCGCTACATGAAGACCCTGCCGCAGGTCGAGGGCGGGCGAGGCTATGTCACCATCGCCAAGAACGAGCTGACCCTCGCGCTGCATGAAGGCTACGTCACCGCGCCCAATGGCGAGCGGCTGGATATGGCGGGCTCGGTGATGCAGATCCCCGACGTCGACCAGAAAATCCCCGATGCGGAGATCGCGCTGCGCGCGCGTGGCCCGATGCAGGCGGCTTTGTCCTTGCTTGATGAAAAGCCGTTCGAGTTCCTCAGCAAATCCGACCTCACCACCGATCTGGCACAAGGGCAGGCCGACGTCACCGCCAAACTGTTCCTGCCTCTGGCCAAGGGCCTGAATGTGGCAGATGTGCGCTACGACGTGGTGGCGGAGCTGCGCGACCTGACCTCCGACGCGCTGGTGCCGGGGCGGGTGATCACGTCGGACGCGCTCGCGCTCACCGCGGGCAGCGGCGTGCTGGCCATTGAGGGTGCGGCGGCGCTGGACGGCGTGCCGATCACACTTGCCTGGGAACGCGCGCTGGGCCCCGGCACCCCCGACACATCGCAGGTCACCGGCACGATCGCGCTGTCCCAAGCGGCGCTGCGCGCCTTCGAGATTGACCTGCCCGACGGCGCGGTGACGGGCCGGGGGCAGGGGCAGTTCACGCTGTCCTTGCGGAAAAACACCCCGCCTGAGCTGGAGCTGACCTCCAACCTGCGCGGCGTGGGCCTGAGCATCGAGGCGCTGGGCTGGCGCAAAGCGCCAAACCAAACGGCCACGCTGCGGCTGGCCGCCACGCTGGGCGCGCGCCCCGTCGTGCGCGCCCTGGACATTGCAGGCGCGGGGCTGGAGGCCAAAGGCCGCGTCACGCTCCGCCCCGCTGGCGGGCTGGAGCGCGCGGTGTTTGACCCGCTGCAAGTGGCCGGGCGGCTCAACAGCCGGGTGGAGGTGGTCGGGCGGGGCCGCGGTGTTCCGGTCCAATTGCAGGTGCGCGGCGGCACGGTGGATATACGGAAATTCGGCGTCGGCAGCGGGCAGAACGCAGGCCAAGGCGGCCCGCCGCTGGATTTGGCGCTGGACAGCCTGATTGTCACCGATGGCATCCGCATCGACAATTTTCGCGGCCAGTTCCGCAACCAGCGCGGCCTTGATGGCCGCTTCACCGGCAATATCAACGGGGCCGCCGCGATCAACGGCACTTTGGTCCCGACGGAACGCGGGCTGGCCGTGCGGGTGGCCTCCGCCGATGGTGGCGGGGTGATCCGCTCGACGGGCATTTTCCGTAATGCGCGTGGCGGGGAGATGACCCTCGTGCTGCAACCCACGGGCCGTCCGGGGGAGTTCAACGGCCAGCTTTCCCTGGCCAATACCCGCATCAAGAACGCGCCCGCTTTGGCCGATTTGCTGTCGGCCCTTTCGGTGATCGGGCTGCTCGAGCAGCTCTCAGGCGACGGCATCCTGTTCTCGGAGGTGGAGGCCTTCTTCACCCTGTCCCCCGGCGGCGTGCGCCTGCGCGAAAGCCGCGCGGTGGGCCCCTCCATGGGCATCACGATGGACGGCGTCTATTCGACCACGCAGCGCCGCATGCAGATGCAGGGCGTGGTCTCGCCGCTTTATCTGGTGAACCGACCGCTGGGCTTTCTGTTCTCCAAACGGGGCGAGGGGCTGTTTGGCTTCAACTACACGCTGGCCGGTGCGGCAGATGCGCCAAAGGTGGGCGTGAACCCGCTTTCCGTCTTTACCCCCGGCCGGTTCCGCGAGATCTTCCGCCAGCCGCCGCCAAAACTGCAGAATTGACCCGATGAAGCTTACCCGGTGAAACCTACCCGATGAAACTTGATGATTTCCACTTTGAGCTGCCCGAGCGGCTGATCGCCACCCGGCCCGTGTCGCCCCGCAGCGCGGCCAGGATGCTGGTGGCGGAGGATGGCGGCATACGCGACACCCATGTGCGCGACCTGCCGGATATGCTGCGCGAAGGCGACCTGCTGGTGCTCAACAACACCAAGGTGATCCCCGCGCGGCTCTTTGGCACGCGCACCCGCGACGGGAATACATCGAAGATCGAGGTGACGTTGCTCAGCCCTGATACGCGCGGCCATTGGCGGGCGCTGATCAAACCCTTGCGCAAGGTCCGCGACGGCGAGGAGATCGCTTTTGACGCGGGCCTCTCGGCCACGCTGATAGACCGCGTGGACGGGCAGGGGGTGCTCTATTTCAACCTGCAGGGGGAGGCGTTTGACGCGGCCCTCGCTGAGGCCGGCCAGATGCCCCTGCCGCCTTATATCGCCGCCAAACGCGCGGCGGACGCGCGCGACAAGGAAGACTACCAAACCGCCTTCGCCAAGCATCAAGGCGCGGTCGCGGCCCCCACGGCCTCCCTGCATTTCGACGCGTCATTGTTGCAGGCGCTGAAAGCCAAAGGCGTGGAGTTCGCGGAAGTCACGCTGCATGTCGGCGCAGGCACATTCCTGCCCGTCAAGGTGGAGGACGTGACGACCCACAAAATGCATGCCGAATGGGGGCAGGTGGACGCCGCCACCGCCGCCCAGATCAACGCCGCCAAAGCGCGCGGCGCCCGCGTGATCCCCGTGGGCACCACCGCTCTGCGCCTGATCGAGACGGCGGCCAGCGGGCCGGGTACGATCACAGAATGGAGCGGGGAGACCGACATCTTCATCTATCCCGGCTTCCAGTTCCAGCTCACCGACGCGTTGATGACCAATTTCCACCTGCCCAAATCGACGCTGCTGATGCTGGTCTCCGCGCTGATGGGGCAAGACCGGATGCGCGAGATCTACGCCCATGCGGTGGCGCAGGAGTACCGGTTCTTCTCCTACGGGGACAGCTCGCTGCTGGTGCCCTAAAGGACGCAGCGCTGGGTTCTGGACGCGACATGAAATTGGTCGTTGCAGGGCGCGAAAACCGGGCGTAGAGGGGCGATGATTGCGCCCATACGCATCCGATTCCCACGGGGTGGCGACCACCCCCAGCCGAAAGGTGACGCACGCGATGTTCACAGTGATTGGCAATGCCTGGGCGCTGCTCTTGGGCATGATGTTCCTGATGGTCGGCAACGGGATGCAAGGCACCCTGATGGGGGTGCGCGGCGCGTTGGAGGGCTTCTCGACCTTTGAGCTGTCGCTGATCACCTCCGCCTACTTCCTCGGCTTTCTGGGCGGCTCCCGGCTGGCGCCTGACTTTATCCGCCGGGTGGGCCATGTGCGGGTCTTTGCGGCGCTGGGCTCGATGGTCTCGGCGGCGCTCATTCTCTACCCGGCCATGACCAACCCAATAGCGTGGATCGCGTTGCGCGTGCTGGTGGGGTTCTGCTTTTCGGGGCTCTATGTGACGGCGGAAAGCTGGCTGAACAACGCGGCCACCAACGAGACGCGCGGCCAGACGCTGTCGGTCTATATGATGGTGCAGATGTTCGGCATTATCGCCGCACAAGGCCTTTTGAACGTGGCCGACCCGGCGGGCTGGATGCTGTTCGTGATCCCCTCGGTGCTGGTCTCGATCTCCTTCGCGCCGATTTTGCTGTCCGTGGCCCCCACGCCCAGTTTTGATACGACCAAATCCATGGGGCTGCTGGAGCTTTACCGCCAGTCGCCGCTGGGCTTTGTGGGCATGTTCCTGCTGGGCAGCGTATTTGCCGCGCAATTCGGCATGTCGGCGGTCTATGCCACGCAAATCGGGATGAGCGTGGGGCAAATCTCCATCTTCATCTCCGCCATCTTCATAGGGGCGATGCTGCTGCAATATCCCATTGGCTTTCTGTCGGACCGCATGGACCGCCGGGTGCTGATCATCGGGGTCGCCATGCTGGGCGCGCTTGCATCTGCCATGGGCTGGCTGTTCTCCGGGCAGTTCTGGGCGCTCTGCGTTTCCGCCTTCCTGCTGGGCGGCATGTCCAACCCGCTTTATGCGCTGCTCATTGCCTATACCAACGACTATCTGGAGCCCGACGACATGGCCGCCGCCTCCGGCGGGTTTTTGTTTGTCAACGGGCTGGGGGCCGTGGGTGGCCCCATTCTGATCGGCTGGATCATGACCCAATTCGGCCCCGGAGGCTTCTGGTCGGTGATCCTCGTGCTGATGCTGGCCATCGCGGGCTATGGCGTCTACCGCATGACGCGGCGCGAGTCCGCCTACGCGGCCGAAGCGGAGGCCTATGACCCCACGCCATATGCGCCTGTGACTTCGGCCGGTATGGCCATCGCGGCGGAGGTTGCGCAGGATTATTACTCCGATCTGGACGATGACGCGGATGAAAACTGGTCGGCGGGGGAAGACTGGGACGGCGAAACGGACCCTGACACAGCGTCTGAGCGTGATCCGTCGTAACACAGCGTCATGAAAGTCACGTTATCGCTAAGGGGGAAGGATCGCGCTCGAAAAACCCTTGCGTGACGGGGATTTGCTTGCCACCTTTCATTTACGCCTTGTTAAGGTGTAGGGGGCCTGTCGTAACGGAGGACGCTGTGACGAGACCTGAAGAAGTACTGAGTTTTTGGTTAGATGAGATCGGACCCGCTGGATGGTACGATCAAAGCGATGCGCTGGACGCTGACATTCGCAAACGGTTCGAACCTGTTTGGGAAAGCGCAAGCGAAGGCGCCTTGTCGCTCTGGATGACCTATCCAAGCGGCGCGCTGGCCTATCTGATCCTGACGGATCAATTCCCACGCAACATGTATCGCGGCACGGCCAAGGCCTACGCGACGGACCGCGCCGCATTGGCCCTGTCCAAAATCGCGGTGGAGCGCGACTGGGACCTCAAGATCGACGGCCCGGCGCGGCAGTTTTTCTACATGCCGATGATGCATTCCGAATGCATCTCGGACCAAGAGCGCTGCATCCGCATGTTCACCACCCGTATGGACGGCGAGGACGGCTCCAATCTGCTGCATGCCCAAGCCCATCGCGACGTGATCCGCCGCTTTGGCCGCTTCCCCTTCCGCAACGAAGCGCTGGAGCGCCGCACATTGCGTACTGAACACGCCTTTCTGGCCGAAGGCGGCTACGGTGCGACCGTGCGCGAGATGCAAGCCACCGCCTGAAGCGGGTTTTCTGGTTAAGCCCTAATTTTGCCCCCCCTGTTATGCGCCCCCTCGTTATGCACGGGGTGCATGGCAGGGTTATGGTCCGGCGCGGTTGCTTTATGGAGCCGCGGCAAATAGTTTAGCGTTAAACTATTTTCGGCGCGCGATGCAGCGCCCTTCGGATTGGGAGAATAACCATGGCCTCAGAAAACTTTGACCTCGTTGTGATTGGAGCCGGACCCGGCGGCTATGTCGCCGCCATTCGCGGCGCGCAGCTGGGGTTGAACGTGGCCATTGTAGAGCGCGAACATCTGGGCGGCATCTGCCTGAACTGGGGCTGTATCCCGACCAAAGCCATGCTGCGATCGTCGGAAGTGTTCCACCTCATGCACCGCGCCAAGGAGTTCGGCCTGAAAGCCGAGGGCATCAGCTACGATCTGGACGCCGTGGTCAAACGCTCGCGCGGCGTCGCGGGGCAGCTCTCGGGCGGCATTGGCCATCTGATGAAGAAGAACAAGATCAAGACCATCATGGGCGAGGCCAAGCTCACGGGCAAAGGCAAGATCTCCGTCAAGACCGACAAGGGCGCGCAAGAGCTGAGCGCCAAGAACATCGTGCTGGCCACCGGCGCGCGCGCGCGCGAGCTGCCGGGGCTGGAAGCCGACGGCGATCTGGTCTGGACCTACAAACACGCGCTGACCCCCGCGCGGATGCCGAAAAAGCTGCTGGTCATCGGCTCCGGCGCCATCGGCATCGAATTTGCCAGCTTCTACAACACGCTGGGGGCCGACACGACCGTGGTCGAGGTGATGGACCGCGTGCTGCCCGTGGAGGACGAGGAAATCTCCGCCTTCGCCAAAAAGCAGTTCGAGAAACAAGGCATGAAGATCATGCAAAAGGCCATGGTCAAACAGCTCGACCGGGGCAAAGGCAAGGTCACTGCGCATATCGAAACTGGCGGCAAGGTTGAGAAACAGGAATTCGACACCGTGATCTCCGCCGTGGGGATCGTGGGCAATGTCGAAGGGCTGGGCCTTGAGGAGATGGGCATCAAGGTGGACCGCACCCATGTGGTGGTCGACGCCTATTGCCGCACCGGCGTGGAGGGCGTCTTTGCGATTGGCGATTTGGCGGGCGCGCCATGGCTGGCACATAAAGCCTCGCATGAAGGCGTCATGGTGGCCGAGCTGATCGCAGGCAAGAACAACGTACACCCTGTGCGTCCCGAGGCGATTGCGGGCTGTACCTACTGTCATCCGCAGGTGGCTTCCGTGGGCTACACCGAAGCCAAATGCAAAGAGATGGGTCTCGACATCAAGGTCGGCCGCTTCCCCTTCATCGGCAATGGCAAAGCCATCGCTTTGGGCGAACCCGAAGGCATGGTGAAAACCATCTTTGACGCCAAGACCGGAGAGCTTCTGGGCGCCCATATGGTCGGCGCGGAAGTGACCGAGCTGATCCAGGGCTATGTCGTGGGCCGCGCGCTCGAGACCACGGAAGAAGACCTGATGAACACCGTCTTCCCGCATCCGACCCTGTCAGAAATGATGCATGAAAGCGTTTTGGATGCTTACGGGCGGGCGATACATTTTTGAGGATTTGCGCCGCCTGTCGGCGTCGCG
>CAYXIZ010000022.1:0-23299 GCA_964465485.1 uncultured Rhodobacterales bacterium
GGCGGGCTTAGCTACGACAAATCCAAGCGGCAATGGCCGAACGAGCTGAACGTGTTCGCGGCGCTTATCCTGATCATCGTGATCTTTGAAACTCTGGGCGCGATCTTCATGGGGCAAAGCCTCTTGTTCGACACGCGCGACCGGTTTGACAGCATCTTCAACGAGGCGCGGCTGCGCATCATTATCATTCAGGTGGCGATCATCGGGATCATCGCCCTTGGCGTGACGCAGGTCATTATTACGGCGGGGATTGATCTGTCCTCCGGCTCGGTTGTGGGGGCCACGGCGATGATCGCCATGAGCTTTGCGCAAGTGGCGATGGTCAATGGCGGCCCGAACCCAAAGGCTATTTTTGGGCCCAGTTTTCTGGACCTGCCGGTGGTGGTTCCGATACTCGTGGGGCTTACGGTGGGCATGCTCGCGGGGCTGATCAACGGCATGCTTGTGGCCTATGCCCGCATCCCTCCGTTTATTGCGACGCTCGGCATGATGCTGTTTGCGCGCGGCGTGGCGCAGTGGTGGTCTTTGGGCAACCCGGTCTCCTTCCCGACGGAGGCCTATGCGGTGATCGGGTCGGGCATGAACCCGGTGATCATCTTTCTGGGGCTGGCTGTGCTGTTCCACATCATCATGAATTACACCGTGTACGGCAAACACACTTACGCCATCGGCTCGAATGAGGCGGCGGCGCGCATGTCGGGCATCAACGTGCCGCGCCACCTGCTGCTGGTCTATGTCATTGCAGGCATGCTCGCGGGGTTGGCCGCGGTGATCCTGACCTCCAAAAACCTGACCGCGCAATCGGGCATGGGGCTGTCCTATGAGCTGGAGGCGATCGCCATGGCCGTGATCGGCGGCGTGTCCTTGTTTGGTGGGCGTGGGTCGATCATTGGCACTGTGATCGGAGCGCTGATCATTGGGGTAATCACTTCGGGTTTCACATTCTTGCGCCTTGGGGCGTTCTACCAAGAAATGGTCTTGGGCATGATCATCGTGGGCGCAGTTGCGCTGGACCAATGGCAACAGAAACGCGCCGCATCGCGGGCATAGGGGGAGGGTTTTGCAATGACAGATACCATTCTGGAAACCAAAGGCCTGACCAAACATTACGGCGGCGTGCACGCTTTGGAGGACGCGGATTTTGTCCTCAGGAAGGGCGAGCATGTGGCGATTATGGGCGATAACGGCGCGGGCAAATCGACCTTTGTGCGGCAGATCACCGGGGTGGAGCAACGCACGCGCGGCACGGTGATTTTTGACGGTAGGGAAGTCAACTTTGCCGGGCCGCTGGATGCGCGTGAGGCCGGGATTGAAACCGTGTTTCAAACGCTTGCCCTGGCGGATGACCTAAATGTGCCGGATAATCTGTTTCTCGGTCGGGAGAAAACGAAGCTCAACTTTCTGGGGCCGTTTCGCTTTCTTGACTATAAAGGCATGCGCGACGACACGATGGCCGGGCTGGTCAAAACCGGGGTGAAAATTCCGAACATCAAGAACACGATTGCCAATATGTCGGGGGGCCAGCGCCAATGCGTGGCCATCGCGCGGACTGCTACTTTTGCCAGCAAACTGACCATCATGGACGAGCCAACGGCGGCGTTGGGCGTTCAGGAAACCGCGCAGGTGGAGAACATTATCCGCACGCTGAAAGAGCAAGGCGAAAGCCTGATCCTTGTGTCGCATAACATGCGGCAGGTGTTTGATCTCGTGGACCGGATTGTGGTGTTTCGCCGGGGCCGGATGGTTGCTAACCTCAACAAGGACGAGACAGACGGGCAAGACGTGGTTGCCTATATTACAGGTGCCAAGACTGGCGCCGAATTTGAAGGGGCGGCATAGCAGCACCATGAAGGGTTTCGACTTTGAGCACCCGTTTTTTGACCCGCTTTGGATCCGCATTGCGGTGTTCGGGGTCTGTATGGGTTGGGGTCTGTTTGAGCTGCTCGCCGGGGCCCCTTTCTGGGCGGTCCTGTTCTGGGCGCTCGGTGCATGGGCAGGGCACAGCTTTTTCATCAAGCGCCTTCATCGCGGCGAGGGGTCCGAGTGAGCGATCTGCACCGCAAACCCATGAGGCAGAGCGGGCTCATCCATGACATCTCGCCCGAAGATGCGGGCTGGGGCTATGTCGGTTTTGCGTTGTATCGGTTGAGCGCGGGGCAAGACGTGGCGGCCTCTACCGGTGACCGGGAGGTGATCTTGGTTCTGGTGGAAGGCAAGGCGCAGGTCTCTGCCGGGGGGGATGCGCTCGGTGAGTTGGGTGATCGGATGGGCGTGTTTGAACGCACGCCGCCTGCCTGTGTCTACGTGCCAAATGGCTCCGATTGGAGCGCGGTTGCGACGACAGAGTGCACCTTGGCGGTATGTTCCGCGCCGGGGCATGGCGGGCACGGGGTTCAGTTGATTGGGCCGGAAGGCATTTCGCTGGAGGAACGCGGCAGCGGGACCAATCAGCGCTTCATCAACAACATCGCCATGGAAGGCCGCGACGTGGCTGACAGCCTGCTGGTGACGGAAGTGTTCACGCCACCGGGACATTGGTCGTCTTACCCGCCGCATCGGCATGACGAGGATGATTTTCCGAACATGACCTATCTGGAGGAGACCTATTACCACCGGCTGAACCCGGAGCAGGGGTTCGGCATTCAGCGGGTGTTTACAGAAGATGGCAGCCTCGACGAGACGATGAGCGTGGCCAATCATGACGTGGTGCTGGTGCCAAAGGGCCACCACCCCTGCGCCGCGCCTTACGGGTATGAGATGTATTATCTCAATGTGATGGCTGGGCCGATGCGGAAATGGCGGTTCAAGAACCACCCGGACCATGACTGGATTTACCAGCGCGACAATGGCTAGCTATTTGAGCGCCCGCAGCACCTGACGGGCGGCGGCCATCACCGGGTCATGGGTGTCTTTGAGGATTTGCGCGCGGTCGAAACGGTCCGGGTCAGCGGCCACGGCGTCTCGCAATGCGGTGCCAAAGGCCATGCGCAGCTCCGTGCCGATGTTGAATTTGCAAATGGCAGAGTGATGCGCCAGCTCCGTGCGTTGAGGCACGGGCACGCCGGAGCCGCCATGGATGACGAGCGGAATATCGGTGACGGCCTCGATGGCGCGGATGCGGGCTACGTCCAGCCCGCCTTCCTTGTTTTGTTGCAAATGCACGTTGCCCACGGAGATCGCCATCGCGTCCACCCCGGTGGCTTTGGCAAAAGTGGCGGCCTCCTCCGGGGCGGTTCCGGCGGAGCTTTCGCCATCGGCATAGCCCACGAACCCGATCTCACCCTCGCAGGAAATGCCTGCGCTATGGGCCAGCTCCGCCACGGCGGCGGTCTCGTCGATATTTTGGTGCAGCGGCTTGCGTGAGCCGTCGAACATCAGCGAGGTGAAGCCCGCGTCCAGCGCCTGTTGGCACTCGTCAAACGTGTAGCCGTGGTCGAGATGGGCCACGACGGGCACGCTGACCTCTTCGGCCAGATGGCGGAACATTTTGCCAAGGATCGGCAGCGGAGTGTGTTCGCGGCAGCCGGGGCCTGCTTGCAGGATGACCGGGCAACCTTCCGCTTCGGCGGCATAGGCATAGGCGCGCATGTCTTCCCAGCCCAAACACACCAGCCCGCCCACGGCATGGCCGTTTTTCAGGGCGGGTTGCAAGACTTCGGCCAGCGTGGCCAGTGTCATTTGAACTTCGCGATCATGTCTTTGATGCCGGGGATCGTCTCGATCTGGTCGGCATGGGAGGGCTGAAAGTACTGCACCAGACTGCGCTGCGACAGACCGCCAAGGATGGTGAAATAATACATCTCGTAGCCCGGCAGCACCGCGCAAGGGTGGTAGCCGCTATCGAGGCAAATCGTGGAGCCGTCGACGATGTGATACGCGTCCCCCGGCTTGCCGTCCTGACGCTGCAACATTTGCACGCCGGAGCCGTGGTCCGGCTTGAAGCGGAAGTTGTAGGTCTCGTCATGGCGCGTCTCGATGGGCAGGCGGTCGGTGTCGTGCTTGTGGCTTGGAAAGCCAGACCAGCCTCCTGCTCCGACAGTGAACAGCTCACTGACCAGAAGCCGGCCAACCTTGTCGTGATATTTGGTGCCGAGGATGTGCTTGATTTTGCGATGCGTCTTGGTGTCGTCGGAGCCGTATTGCACCAAATCCAGCTCGTCTTTGCGCACGGCAAACGGATCGAGCACCTTGTCGTATTTCGCGCCTGCGATGAACACTTCGGTGTCATCGCTGATGCAAATCATGGTCGCCTTGGCCCCGGAGGGCACATAGACGCCTTCGGGCTCGCCGCCCCAGACGTCTTTGACACGCTCCCCGATATGGTCGGCCTTGAAACCCTCCACCTCGATATCGACGCTGCCAGTAGCTGGCACGATACAAGTCTCAAAGCCAGGCACCTGATATTCAAAGACCTCACCCTTCTTCAGCTTGACGATGTTGAAGTAGTTCAGCGGAACCGTGGCGTCGCCGATATCGACGATGGGTTTGTTCTGGTTGTCATAAGGGGCGATATGCATGGGGGTCCTCTCAGGCGCTGCTTGGGCCGGGATGGGTTTTGAGAAAATCTTCAAGCTGATTGAGGTCCGGCAATGCGGGCGCGCAGCCGGGTTTGCCGACCACAATTGCCGCGCAGGCGGAGCCGCGATGGATCGCGTCTTGCAGATCGTGACCCGCTGCAATCGCAGCCATGAGACCTGCCATGAAACTGTCGCCCGCACCGGTGGGTTTCAGTGCCTCAACCTTGTAGATGCCGGTGGGGATCACCTCAGGGCCGTGATAGGTCACAGCACCTTTTTCGCCCATTTTGTAGATCACCATGGAGGCGCTGGATTGCGCCAGCTCCTGCGCCTTGGCCTGACCTTTGGCGATGTCGCCGGCCATGAAACCGAACTCTTCGTCATTGCCGACAATCATGTCGGACAGGCTGCCCGCCTTGCTCAACACCTCTTCGGCGACCTGCGGCGAGGGCCAGGAATAAGGGCGGTAATCAATGTCAAAGATGATGGGCAAACTGGCTTTGCGGGCCAGCTCGAAGGCGCGGAAGGCAGCGCTGCGGGAGGGCTCTGCGGCGAAGACCGTGCCTGCGGTGATGAGCGCGCCATAGGCGGTGTAATCCAGCGCCTCGACATCCTCGATGCTCATCTCAAAATCGGCGGCACCGTTGCGGTAGATAACCGTTTGATGATCCTCGACGCGGGACTCGTAGACGGCAAGGGAATTGCGGAACTCGCCGCCGACAGGCCGCACATGTTTGCGGCCGACGCCGTAGTGGTCGAGTTGGTTTGTGCAATACCGTCCGATGCTGTCATCCGAGACGCAGGTGACCAGATCGGCTTTGCCCCCGAAGCGGCAAATGCCAGCAGCGGTGTTGGCGGCGGACCCGCCGAGGCCTGAGCGGAACTCCGTCGCTTGCTCTGTTTTGGTGTCAGGGGGGTGCGGGAAAAAGTCCATGCCTGCGCGCCCGATCACCAGAAAATTGTTCTGCCGAATTCCGTCTAAAAGCCGCGACATATCACACGCCCTTTCGCTGTTTGGAGCGCGTGGATTCCCAATCCTTATGGGCGGCTTTGACCCTCGGGTTGTCACTCACATGCGGCGTGCCGACCTCCCACCATGTGTGGCCTTCAGCGGTCCAACCCTCGTAAGGATCGACTTTCATGACGATCACGCTGGTCTTGTCAGCCGCTTTGGCCCGCTTGAACGCCTCGCCCAGCTCGGCAGGGTTCGACACGGTCTCGGCCTCTGCGCCCATGGATTTTGCATGCGCCTCGAAATCGACGGCGAAGGGCTCCGGCACGGTTGGCGTGTCGCTGATCAAGTTGTTGAAGCTCTCGTTGCCGGTGTTGTTTTGCAGCTTGTTGATCACCGCGAAGCCGCCATTGTCGAGCACGAGGACGATCAGCTTCTTGCGCGTCAGCACAGAGCTGTAGAGGTCCGAGTTCATCAGCAGGTAAGAGCCGTCGCCGCAGAAGACGATGGTGTCCTTGTCAGGCTCGTTTTCCGATTGCGCGATGCGTGCGCCCCATCCGCCCGCGATCTCATAGCCCATGCAGGAAAAGCCGAACTCCACGTCCACCGTGCCAATGCCGAGCGTGCGCCAGTTGGCAGTGACCTCGGCGGGCAAGCCCCCGGCGGCGGCGACCACGCGGTCTTGCGGGTCACAGAGCGCATTCACCATGCCGATGGCCTGCGCATAGGAATTGGGGCGGTTGCCGTGGGAGATGTTCTCCGCGACATAGCCGTCCCAGGATTTGCGTTCGGTCTGGGCCTTTTTAGTCCAGTCTGACGGGGTTTTGTAGCTGTCCAGCTTACCCCCCAAAGCGACGAGGCCCAGTTTGGCGTCGCCGACCACGGGCAAGGAGCGGTGCTTGCCCGCGTCATGGCGTGCGGCGTTCAATGAGATGATCCGGGCGTCTTGCGAAAACGCCGTCCAAGACCCGGTTGTGAAGTCCTGCAAGCGGCACCCGACGGAGAGGATTACGTCGGCCTTCTCCGCGATGGTGTTGGCGGAGTTGGAGCCTGTGACGCCGACAGGGCCGATATTCAGCGGGTGATCTGAGAGCAGGTTCGCGCGGCCTGCGATGGTCTCGATCACCGGGATTTGGTGGGTTTCGGCGAAATGGGTCAGCTCTTGAACTGCGCCTGAATACTGCACCCCGCCGCCCGCGATGATCACGGGGCGTTTGGCGGATTTCAGCAGGTTTGCTGCGGCGGTGAGCTCTTGCTCGTCTGCGGATTGGCGTCGGATGTGGCGGGTCGTCTCCTCAAACATTGCGAGCGGGTAGTCATAGGCCCAGCCCTGCACGTCTTGCGGCAGGCCCAGAAAAGCAGGCCCGCAATCGGCCGGGTCGAGCATGGTGGCGATGGCGGCGGGCAGCGATTGGATGATCTGGGCAGGATGCGTGATGCGGTCCCAGTAGCGGCTGACTGCTTTGAACGCGTCGTTCACCCCGAGGGTCGGGTTGCCGAAATGCTCAAGCTGTTGCAGCACGGGGTCGGGCAGCCGCGTCAGGAACGTGTCACCGCATAGCATCAACATGGGCAGCCGGTTGGCATGGGCCAGTGCAGCAGCGGTCAGCAGGTTCGCGGTGCCGGGCCCGGCGGAGGCGGTGCAGAACATGAACCGGCGGCGCAGGTGGTATTTGGCGTAAGCGGCTGCAGCGAAGCCCATGCTTTGCTCGTTCTGGCCGCGATACAAGGGGAGCTCGGCGCGGTGGTCATAAAGCGCCTCTCCCAGACAGGTGACGTTGCCATGCCCAAATATGCCAAAGCCACCGCCACACAGACGCGTTTTCTGTCCATCAATCTCGATGAGCTGAGCGGCAAGATACCGGATGATCGCCTGCGCGGTGGTGAGGCGGACGGTGTCCGTTGGATGGCTCACAGACAGGCCTCCTTGACCAAAAAGAGTTGTACGCGTCGAATGGCCTATTGACCAAAGGACGCGGGTCAAGATACTCGTTTTGCAACCGGTTGCAAATTGTTTTTGCTTAAGAGGGCCCGATGGCTGAGATTGGAATTGGGATCGTTGGTGGCGGTTATATGGGCAAAGCGCATGCTGTTGCCATGTCCGCGGTTGCATCGGTCTTTGATCTTGGGCTGCGTCCGCGGCTGGAGGTTGTGGCGGCCTCGTCGCAAGCCTCTGCGGAGCGTTATCGGCAGTCTTTCGGTTTTCGACGGGCGGCGGTTGATTGGCGGGATCTGGTGGCTGATCCGACGGTAGAGGCGATTGTCATCGCGTCGCCACAGGGCACGCATTGCGAGGTGGCTGAGGCCGCTTTTGCGCGTGGTTTGCATGTCTTGTGCGAGAAGCCGCTGGGGGCCTCCGTTGCCGATAGCGAGGCGATGGTCGCTGCGGCCAAAGCCAGCGGATGCCGCAACATGGTGGGCTTCAACTATATCCGTACCCCTGCGTCGCAATATGCGCGCGAGCTGATCCAAAGCGGGCGCATCGGAGCGGTCACCTATTTTCGGGGTGAGCATACAGAGGATTTTGACGCCGACCCGCAAGGCCCAGCAACATGGCGCAGCGAGGGTGTCGCCAATGGGACAATGGGTGATCTTGCGCCGCATATGATCAATGCAGCGCATCGGTTGATCGGACCAATCACTGGGCTGATTGCGGAGGTCGAGACGGTTCATAAAACGCGCGGTGGCGTGGCGGTGACCAATGATGATCATGCGCAAATGATGTGCCGTTTTGAGAGCGGCGTGATGGGGCATATGTATTTCAGCCGTGTCGCGACGGGGCGCAAAATGGGCTATGCCTACGAGGTGCATGGCACCAAGGGCGCGATACGTTTTGACCAGGAAGATCAGAACGCGTTGTGGCTCTATCTGGCCGAAGGACCAGAGGCGGAGCGTGGGTTTCGCAAGGTGCTGACAGGGCCTGCGCATCCAGACTATTTGCCGTTTTGTCAGGGGCCGGGGCATGGCACGGGGTATCAGGATCAGATCATCATCGAGGTTAAGGATTTCTTAAGGTCCATCGAGACCGGGGAGGACCTTTGGCCGACATTCGAAGAAGGTCTAAACGTTAACAAAGTCGTCTATGCAGCACTCGCCTCTAGTGCGTCCAAGGCATGGGTAAACGTCTAATCAAGAAAGACGAAAATATGATTAAAATTGGAAATGCCCCCTGTTCGTGGGGTGTGGAGTTTGCGGATGACGCCCGCAACCCCACCTGGACAACGGTGCTGAAAGAGAACGCGGATGCGGGCTATAAGGGCATCGAATTGGGGCCGGTCGGGTTCATGCCGGAGGACGCTTCCGTGCTGGCGGAGGAGTTGGCCAAACATGACCAAACCTTGATTGGCGGCGTGGTGTTCCGCGCGTTTCACGACCCCGCGCAATGGGACGACGTGTTGGATGGCGCGACCCGGACCTGCAAAGCGCTGGTTGCGCATGGGGCGGAGCATCTGGTGCTGATCGACTCGATTTCGCCGCGCCGTGCGCCAACGGCTGGACGGGCGGATGAGGCCGAGCAGATGGACAATGCGGAATGGTCCGCCTTTCGCGACCGTATCGCGACCGTCGCCAAAATGGGTGCGGAGGAATACGGGCTGACGGTGGGCATGCACGCCCATGCGGGCGGCTTCATTGACTTTGAGCCGGAGCTGGAGCGGCTGTTGGATGAGGTCGATGACAGCATCCTGAAGATCTGCTTTGACACGGGCCACCACTCCTATGCGGGCTTCGATCCGGTGGCGTTCATGAAGCGCCATATCGACCGGATCAGCTACATGCATTTCAAGGATATCGACCCTCAGGTGAAGGCCAAGGTCGTCGCCAATCGCACCGATTTTTACGACGCCTGCGGGCAGGGAATTTTCTGCAATCTTGGCGAGGGCGACGTGGACTTTCCAGCTGTCCGTCAGGTGCTTCTGGACACGGGTTTCGAAGGGTGGTGCACGGTCGAGCAGGACTGTGATCCGTTGCTTGATCCCGACCCGCTTGGTGACGCGAAAAAGAACCGCACCTATCTGCAATCCATCGGCTTTTGAGGTCCTGATATGACACGTTTGAACTGGGGTATGATTGGCGGCGGCGAAGGGTCTCAGATTGGACCTGCGCATCGGCTAGGGGCGGGTCTCGACGGAGATTTCTCAATGGTTGCAGGGGCTTTGGATCATAACCCCGAGGCTGGGCGCGCCTATGCGCAGCGTTTGGGTGTTGCTGCTGATCGTGCTTATGGCGACTGGAAAGAGATGCTGGCGGGCGAAATTGCGCGCGAGGATCCGGTCGATCTGGTCACTGTAGCGACGCCAAATTCTACGCATTTCGAGATCACAAAAGCCTTCCTTGAAAACGGCTTTCATGTGCTGTGCGAGAAGCCTATGACGATGACCGTGGAAGAGGGCGAAGAGATCACCAAGATCGCAGCCGCCACGGGCAAAATCTTTGCGGTGAATTACGGATATTCGGGCTATTCTCTGGTGCGCCATATGCGCGCGATGGTGGCGCGGGGCGACCTTGGGGACGTGCGCGTTGTCGTTGCTGAATTTTCACACGGGCATCACGCGGATGCGGCGCAGGCGGATAATCCGCGCATTCGGTGGCGGTATGATCCGGCGCAGATGGGGGCCTCCGCGCAGTTTGCGGATTGCGGGATTCACGCGATGCATATGGCGTCTTTTGTGACCGGCCAAGAGGTGACGAAACTGTCGGCGGATTTTGCCTCGACGATTGCGTCGCGAGAGCTGGAAGACGACGCGATGGTCAACTTTCGGATGGATGGCGGCGCGGTGGGGCGGCTTTGGACCTCTGCTGTGGCGGTCGGTCGGATGCATGGATTGACGATCCAGGTTTTCGGCGAGAAAGGCGGATTGCGCTGGGCGCAGGAGCAGCCGAACCAGCTCTATTGGACGCCGACAAATGGCCGGGTTCAGGTGATCGAGCGTGGGGAGGCGGACCTCTCACCTGAAGCGGATCGCGCGACGCGGGTGACGATTGGGCATGCCGAAGGGATGCCGCTTGCCTTTGCGAATATCTACTCAGATCTGGCCGAAGTGATCCGGGCCGAGAAGGAAGGGCGCAGCCCGGATCCGGCGGCGACGCATTACCCCAAGGCGGTGGATGGTTTGCGCTCGATGGCGGCGGTTCATGCCTGTGTGGCTTCTGCGAAACGTGATGGAGAATGGGTAAACGCGATACCGCAATCGTTAAGATGAGCGCTAAAAACGGCGTACACAACCCGTACACACTGCGTACACATCCCGTCGTGACACTGTCCGCTAAATTGGCCTGAGCGTGCCGCGTTCGACGACATGGCAGGGAAACAGCCGTGCCTCCGGGTAGCGGGTCGGGTCGTTGAGCATGGCGGTGACCAGCTCGATGGAGGAGGTGATGATTTGCCGGATGGGCTGGTGGATCGTGGTTAATGCGATGTTGGTCCAACCCGCCATTTCCATGTCGTTCAGACCGATGATGCCCAGCTGATCCGGCACCGTCAGGCCAGCGGCTTGCGCGGCGCTGAGCGCTCCGATGGACAGGACGTCGTCGCCGCAGAAATAGGCCTCAGCCGGGCCGTTGGAGATGCAGTTTTGCATCTCGGCGAACCCGGCCTCAAAACTGTATTGCGTGGCGAAGCTGTGGGTCTGGCTGACGCTTGATGTCGCGCGCACGATTTCCAGAAAACCTGCAAGGCGGTCTTGGGTTGAGGTGGCTTCTTTTGGTCCGCCGAGGAAAGCGAGTTTTCGGTAGCCATGCGCGATCAAGCTGCGCGCGGCCATGCGGCCGCATTCGACATTGTCGATGCCGACGACATGAACGTTCGGGCTGGTGGTGTGGCGGCCGAAGGAATTGACCACCGGGACGCCTGCGTCGCGGAAGGCTTCGGCAAAGCTCGGCGGCAAGGTAGAGGAGGCCACAATCACCGCGTCGACGCTGTAGGTTTGCAACATTTGCAACGACTGGCCGGGGTCTTTCTGCTCTGACAGATTGACCAGCAAGGGGCGTAATCCGCGCTCTTGCAGGCCGCGGGTGAAGAGGTCGAAGACCTCCAGAAAGATTGGGTTGCGGAAGTTGTCGGACACCAGACCGATCAGTTTGGTGCGGCCTGTCGTCAGGGAGGAGGCAAGCGCGTTGGGGCGGTAGCCCAGCTCGGAGGCGGCTTTCCGGACCTTCTTTCGAGTCGCGTCTGAGACGGAGGCCCCTTCGGTAAATGTCCGCGAGACAGCAGAACGGGAAACCCCGGCGCGCAGGGCGACGTCTTTGAGTGTGATGGCCATAACGCCCTCGGTTTGAACATGAGGGAGGTGCCATTTTTTGCAACGTATTGCAACCGGTTGCAGTGTGTTCAATCGCGCCGGTTCGAGGTAGACTTCCCAGATGGACTACGCTGGTGACAGTTTTTTCACGCTTGGCCAAGGCGGCAGGATCGGATTGGTGCTGCTGTCTTTGGTGTTGATGGGCCTCTGCGTTGCGTTGGTCTGGCGCTTGGTCAGGGGGCTTGGCCGCGTGTGGCGGGTGCTGATTGCGCTGGGCGTTTTCTGGGCGTTTCTTTGGCTGTCGCCGCAGATTTACTACGCCTATTACTGGATGATTTTCGAGGATTTGCCGGTGCAAATCGTCGTTGGCACGCCGCCCGGAATTGCGGAGGTGGCGCGGCTTGCCACGTTCACGGACAGGGCAAGTCTGGCCCATCACGGGCAGGGCGTGTTTGCGTGGTTGCTGTTGCTTGTGGCGTTGGCGCGACGGCGGGCTAGGCCCCTTTGAGGGGCTCGGACGGGTCGTCGCCTGCCACATAGGTCCGGGCGTTTGGAAGCTCTGCGGCCAGTGCGGTGTCGTCGGTGAGGATGCGGTGGAACTTGCGGTGATGTTTGCGGGCGAGACGTAGGTTTTTGCTGTCCGTCTGGCGCACGTGCAGGGACAGGTTTGGCTTCAGCAAAGGACGTGTCAGGAAAGCGCGCGGGGCGGCGTTGATGATCAGGTGATCGGCCGCGTCCATGTCGGAGATTGTGCCGGCGCGCAGACGGTCGGGGCGGCCATTGGGCCAGTTCAGCTCGTCCAGCGGCGTGGTGCCGAGCAGAAGCCGAAGGGGGATGTTCTCCGGCAGGATTGCGATGGCGGGGGCATCGTCAACCACGAGGGGCGGCTGCGCCGCTTTTGCCTTTTTGATCGGGTTGAATTGCAGCGCGTGCAGGTTTGCGTAAGCGCCACCTTTTTCCAGAAGCTCCTCATGCGTGCCTGCCTCGGCAAGTTGGCCTTTGTCGAGCACGATGATCTGGTCGGCGTTGCGAATGGTGGAAAGCCGATGCGCGATGACCAGCGTTGTGCGCCCTTTGGACAGGGTGTCGAGCGCCTCCTGGACGATTTTTTCGGATTCCGCGTCCAGCGCGGACGTGGCCTCGTCAAGGAGCAGGATCGGGGTGTCGCGCAGCAGGGCGCGGGCGATGGCAACGCGCTGGCGCTGGCCTCCTGACAGGTTTGAGCCGCGCGCACCGACTTGGGTTTCAAGCCCGTCGGGGAGGGTTTTGAGGAACTCGGTGACATTGGCCGCGTCGAGCACGGTTTCGAGCTGAGCGTCAGTGACGTCGGTCCGGCCCAGCAGGATGTTTTCGCGCAGCGTTTCGTCAAATAACAGCGCGTCCTGGCTGACGACGGAGAACATTGCGCGCAGATCTGCAAGCGACATGTCTTTGGTCGGGATGCCGCCCACGGTGATGTAGCCGTCCTGGGCGTCGATCAGGCGTGACAGGACGTTGAAGACCGAACTTTTGCCCGCGCCGGATTGGCCGACAAATGCCGCCGTGGTGCCTTCGGGCACGGAAAAGGACAGGCCGGACAAGACGTTCTGGCGGCCATAGGACAATGTCACGTCGTTGAATGTGATGCCGCTGCCCTCAGGCGTCTGCGTGGTTGGCGTGTCGGTTTCCTTCACTGATGGTTTGGTGTCCATCAGGCCGAAAATGCGCGACAGGCTGGCTTGCAGGATTTCCCAGCTGCTCGCGATATTGGCGAGCCGCCGCAGCGGCTGGAAGGCCAGTGACATGGCGGTGAAGAAGGACATGAACTGGCCAATGGTTTTCTCGCCGCTGGCAATCTGGGGGCCGCCATAGAGCAGCACGCAGAAAAAGCCGATGCCGACGGCCAGATCCACCAGCCCCGGCACGGTGGCTTGCGCGGCGGCTTGCCTGACCGTGGTGCGGACCCAATCGGCCGAAAGGTCGGTGAAGCGTGTGCGTTGATAGGTCTCCATCCGGTTGAGTTTGATCGGCGTGATGCCGTGAAACACCTCGTCCAGCCGGGTGGTGCGCTTGCCCGCAATTTCGCGCATCGCATGGCTTTTGCGCCGGATGTAGCGCTGCACCACAATGGAGGGCAGGAGCAGGAAAGGTGTGCCGACAATGGCGATGAGCGCCCATTTCCAATCGACGGACACGGCAACGATCATGAGCGTTATAAGGCCGACAAAGTCGCGCCCGGCTCCGGTGACAATCTTGTTCCAAAGCGCCTGCACGGCAAGCACGTCGCCCTGCACCCGCTCAATCAGCACGCCGGGGGAGGTGCGGGAGTGAAAGCCGTTATCAAGGTCCAGCGTGTGACCCAAAAGGTCAATCTGTAGCTCTGTGGAGGCGGTCATGGAGATGCGAGCCAGCAGCATGCGCTGGATCACGCCAGTGACGGCGCGCACCACGAAGAGCATGAGGATCGCGAGCGCGACAAGGAAGGTTTTCTCGGTTTGACCCTCGACGAAAACCAGATCGAACATGGGTTGCAGCATATAGCTGAGCAAACCCAGCGTGCTGCCCTCAATGGTCATCAGAATGAAAGAGATGATGATCCAGAACAGGTGTTTGCGCAGGTAGCCGCGCCACAGCCGAGCGAATTGCTGGATGGGGGTCATGTCCGAGGTGGCAATGATCTGTTCTTTGGCCGGTTCTGCCACGAGTGTGTGCCTTTTATGGGGCCCGGTGACCGGGTTTTCGTTTCACATGTAGCGTGATCGGCGGCCATGCGGCAAGCGCGGGTCGAATTGCCCTTCCCACGGGGGTCACATGGGGGTATTGAGCCGCGTCCGCAAGGACATGTCTCTAACCTCAAAGGACCCTTAGGATCATGGGCTATAAAATCGCCGTCGTGGGCGCCACCGGAAATGTGGGCCGCGAAATGCTGAACATTCTGGCCGAGCGCCAGTTCCCTGTAGACGAGATCGTGGCCCTTGCGTCGCGCCGCTCGCTTGGCTCGGAGGTCAGCTTTGGCGACACCACACTCACGACGAAGGACCTTGATACGTTCGATTTTGCCGGATGGGATATGGCGCTGTTTGCCGTGGGCTCTGAGGCCACCAAGAAATACGCGCCGGCGGCGGCCAAGGCCGGGTGTGTGGTGATCGACAACTCGTCGCTGTACCGCTACGACCCGGACGTGCCGCTGATTGTGCCTGAGGTGAACCCGGACGCGGTGGAGATGTATTCCAAGAAGAATATCATCGCGAACCCGAATTGCTCCACTGCGCAGATGGTTGTGGCTTTGAAGCCGTTGCACGACCGGGCCACCATCAAGCGGGTGGTTGTGTCCACCTACCAATCGGTGTCGGGCGCGGGCAAAGACGGCATTGACGAGCTGTGGGACCAGACCAAATCCATTTACAACCCGACAGATGACAAACCGGCGAAGAAATTCACCAAGCAGATCGCGTTCAACGTGATCCCGCATATCGACGTTTTCATGGACTCAGGCGAGACCAAGGAAGAGTGGAAGATGGTCGCGGAGACCAAGAAGATCGTCGACACCAACATCAAGGTGACCGCGACCTGCGTGCGGGTGCCGGTGTTTGTGGGCCATTCAGAGGCGGTGAATATCGAGTTTGAAGACTTCCTTGACGAAGACGAGGCGCGTGACATTCTGCGCGAGGCGCCGGGGGTCATGGTGATCGACAAGCGTGAGGATGGCGGCTACGTCACGCCGATTGAATGCGTGGGCGATTTTGCGACGTTCATCTCGCGGATCCGGCAGGATTCGACGATCGAGAACGGGCTGAACCTGTGGTGCGTGTCGGACAATCTGCGTAAAGGCGCTGCGTTGAATGCGGTGCAGATTGCAGAGCTGCTGGGCAATCGGGTCCTGAAAAAAGGCTGAGCACCGCGCGTTATGACGCAATTTTGGAAAGCCCCGGGTCCGCGTGATCCGGGGCTTTTTTGATGGTTTGGCGTATCAGCCGCCGAAATCGTCAAAGCTGACCTCTTCGATGAAGGCGGGCTCTATGTCCCACATGTCGGCGGCGGGCTCTTCTTCGCCCTGCGCCTCTTCTTTGGTGCGGGTGACGATGTCGAACTCCGTCACATCCGGGCCTTCGGCGTCGGAGGGTTGGAAGAAGTGGAAAAGATCCGGGCGCTCGTTCGCCTCCTCCTCAAATAGTTGATGGATCACGCCATCGACGGAGACGCCGGGCATGTCGCCAAGCTGGATCTGGAAGCCCTGATCCATTTCTGATTTCGCGATGACCGAGAATTGCGCGGTGTTGAGCATGTTGGTCACCTCAGCGGGGTCGGTAAGGTCAGGCAGCGCGGAGTTGCCCACAGAAAAGATGCAATCGCGCCAGCCCTCGCCATCGGCATAGGCCAGATTGATCACGTGGGAGCTGTCCTGGCTGGTTTGCGTGTCCCAGGTCAGGTTGAACAGCTCGATCCGTTCGGGCAGCACGCCGTCATTCAGATGCAACCCGTTCAGGATCAGGTTGTAGTCGCTGAGCGAGACCTCGGCGGATTTGGGGTCGTCGGAGGCATAGCTGAAATCGAGCGTGGCCTGACCCAAGGGAGAGACGATCTGCAGCTGGGCTGCTTTGATGTCGTTGACCTCTCGGGCCGCCTCAGAAAAAATTTCGTAACCGCTTATTGTGAAAGTCGCCATTGTCCGCACCTCTTACTACAACATGGTCAGTCGTAAGGGGGATGGCTTTAACGGAATCTGAAAGCTGTCGGATCAAGAGGCGCAAGATTAGTTCAAATTGTCCCAACCGGGTTCAGATGCGTTGAAACCCGTCGGCGTCGGTGAAATGCTCCAGACTGCCATCGCCGGTGTCGGTCCAAAGCCCATGCAGGCTGAGATGACCGCTTTCGGTGGCCTCCTTGACGAAGGGGAAGCCCAGCAGGTTTTCCAGCGAGACCAGCACGGCCTGTTTTTCAAGCGCGCGTTTGCGTTTACCCTCGTCGGGCTCGTCTTTCACACGCTCATATCCGGGGCGCAGGATGTCCATCCAGCGGCCGATGAAGCTGGTTTCTTTTTCCAGCTCAGGCGCGAGGCCCGCGCACATGTCATGGCAGCCCTCCGCGCCGCCGCAATTGGAATGGCCCAGCACGATGATATGAGCGACCTTCAACGCAGTGACAGCATATTCCACTGCCGCGGAGGTGCCGTGGTGGTCGCTGTCAGGCTGGTAGGGCGGCACCAGATTGGCGATGTTGCGGTGGATAAAGAATTCCCCCTGCTCGGCGCCAAAGATCGAGGTGACATGCACCCGGCTGTCGCAGCACGAGATCACCATGGCGCGCGGGTTCTGACCGCCTTCGGCCAAACGGCGATACCAGGGCTCATTTTCGGCGTAAGTGGTCGCTTTCCAGCCATGATACCGTTGGACCAGATAGGTCGGCAGAGGTTTGGCGTTGATCATCAGGCTCTCCAGTCCGCAGGCAGTGCTGGGGGGGTGTTACTTAAAGATTGCGCGGAATTCGAGATATATTCTGGGAGGAATGCAAGACTTTCTTCAAGCACGCGGTGCGACAGATGGCAGATGACCGGCACAAGACTTGTGTGCGGGGTGCGAAAGGGTGCGATGTGGAACATGTATTGGAACTGAATTTCAAGGAGCCGGTTACGGTAGATGGTGACCGGCTTGTCGAGCTTTGTGTCGGCATGGGGGAGATGCGGGCGGAAGAGATGATTGCCTTGTCGATCGACAATTTGTGGCGTGGGCTTGAAGGGCTGAAAGAGGCTTATGGCAAGCAGCGGATGGATGACATTGCCAATATCAGCAAAGGGTTATCGCAGATTGCGGATAATCTGGGTCTTGGCCTTTTTGCCCGTGTCGCCCGCGATGTGGAGGCCTGCGCGGACCGGATGGATGGCCCCGCCTTGGCGGGCAGTTTGTGCAGGCTGCTGCGGGTGGCGGACAGTTCGCTGAACTCGATCTGGGATTTGTGCGATATCAGCGGCGAAGGCGTATGATACAGGCTTGCGCAGGCAGACCGACAAGATAGGCTGCGAGGGCATTTCAGGAAGGCCCTCGTCATGATGAACTCCGCGCTCACCTTTGCCCAAGACACCAAGGAGGCGGTGCCGCTGCATGTGCTGACGCCTGACGGTGTGGAGGATTGGCTGAAAGAGCAGCCCGGTGACGTCGCCTCCTGGGTGCGGGCCAACGGATTTAGCGCGCAAGTGGGGCAAAGCTGCGTGGTGCCGGACGGCAAGGGTGGCATTGCTTTGGCTGTTGCAGGTGCGGGGACCGACAGTGCGCAGGCGCGGGGGCGGTTCTTGCTGGCCGCGGCGGCCACGGGTTTGCCCAAAGGGGTCTACAAGATCGCCACAGAGCATGCGCCGGAGGTGCTGCGGGAACATGCATTGGGCTGGCTCTTGTCGCGCTACAGTTTCGAGCGTTACCGGGCGGCCCCCCCACATGGGGCAGAGCTGGTCTGCCCGACGGGGGTCGATGCCGAGATGGTGACCCAGATTGCGCAAGGCGAGGCGCTGACCCGTGATCTGATCAACACGCCTGCCAGCGACATGGGCCCGGACGCGCTGGAAGAGGCTGCGCGACAGCTGGCCAAGGCGCATGGCGCGGCGATTGAGGTCGCCAAAGGGGACGACCTTCTGAGCCAGAATTTCCCCATGATCCACGCGGTGGGGCGTGCCTCCGCGCAGGCGCCTCGGATGATTGACCTGTCTTGGGGCAAGTCCGGCCCGTCGCTGGTGCTGGTGGGCAAGGGCGTGTGTTTTGACACGGGCGGGCTGAACATCAAGCCCGGATCGTCGATGGGGTTGATGAAGAAGGATATGGGCGGCTCGGCGGCGGTGCTGGGGCTGGCGCATATGATCATGGCGGCGGGGCTGAAGTTGCGGTTGCGGGTGCTGATCCCGGCGGTGGAGAACGCGATTGACGGCTCCGCCTTCCGCCCGCAGGACATTCTGACGTCGCGCAAAGGGCTGACGGTGGAGATCAACAACACCGATGCCGAAGGCCGGCTGGTATTGGCGGATGCTTTGGCGCTGGCTGACGAGACGCCGCCTGATCTGATGATCTGCATGGCGACCCTGACGGGGGCCGCGCGCGTTGCGGTGGGCCCCGATCTGGCGCCGTATTACACCGATGATACTGCGCTGGCGCAGGCCTTGGACGGGGCTGCGTTGCGCGCGCGGGACCCGTTATGGCGGATGCCGTTTCATGATGCCTATGAGGCGATGATTGAGCCGGGGATTGCGGATTTGGACAATGCGCCCAAGGGCGGG
Organism: uncultured Rhodobacterales bacterium; assembly: GCA_964465485.1. GTDB lineage: Bacteria > Pseudomonadota > Alphaproteobacteria > Rhodobacterales > Rhodobacteraceae > Litoreibacter. The sequence goes on from CAYXIZ010000022.1 coordinate 18,946, forward strand.
TTTGCGGGCTCGATCACGGCGGCATTGTTTTTGCGCCGTTTTGTCGAAGATTCCCCGCGCTTTGTGCATGTGGATATGTATGGCTGGCAGCCTGCGGCGGCTCCGGCGCGGCAAAAGGGCGGGGTTGGTCAGGCCACCCGCGCGATTTTCGAGGCTTTGCCAGAGGTGCTTGACTTGTGAATTTTGACCAACGGATCACCCCTGCCAATGGCCGCGTCGCGGCCTCCTTTTTGCACGGTCAGGTGACGGCCGAGCAGTTTGTGGACGGGGACGTGATGCAATGCGTGGCCGCGGCGGCTGACATACTGGATGCGCCGGGCGGGTCGCGGACCTCGCAGCTGCTCTATGGCGCGACGTTTCTGGGGCTGGAGATGCAGGATGGCTACGTGTTTGGGCAATGCGAGCGCGATGGGTATTGTGGCTATGTGCAGGCCGATCTGGTGGCCCCGGCAGAGGCGGTGACGCATTGGATCGCCGTCCCGCAGACCCATATCTATCCCGGCCCCGACATGAAGCTGGCGGCCAAAGGCGCGCTGTATTTTGGCGCGGAGGTTGCGGTTCTGGCGGAGGAGGGGGCGTGGGCCCGGCTGGCCTCTGGCGACTATGTGCCGCTGGGCCATGTTTTGCCGCTGGAACGGCGGTTGGCCGACCCCGTCGATGTGGCCGACTTGTTTCTGGGCTCGCCCTACCTTTGGGGCGGCGGCACGCGCTACGGGGTTGATTGCTCCGGGCTGATACAGGCTGCGTGGCATGGCTGCGGGCTCGACTGCCCGCGCGACAGTGATCTGCAAGAAGCGCAGATTGGGCATACGCTTGGCGCGGGTGACACGCCAGAGCGGGGCGATCTTGTGTTCTGGAAGGGGCATGTGGGCCTTGTCACCGCGCCGAACCGGCTGCTGCATGCCAATGCGCATCACATGTCGGTGGTATACGAGCCATTGGACGACGCGACCGCGCGGATTGCGGCAGCGGGTGGCGGGCCGGTGACGCGAATGGCGCGGGTCTAATCTACGGCGCGGATCAGCTTTTTCTCAAGAACGCGCAGCACCTGTTTCAGGTCGGCGCCGCGTTTCAGGATGCGGCCATCCATGCCGATCACAGCATATTGCTGCTGTTTGGAGATCAGCTTGGGGCGTTTCTCAACCCGGTAGATCGGGTTCTCGGCGGAGCGGCGGAAGATCGAAAACACCGCCACGTCCTTGAGCATCGAAATGCCGTAATCCCGCCATTCCCCTGCCGCGACCATGCGGCCATATAGGGTCATGATCTGACCCAGCTCTATGCGGTGAAAAACAACCTGCTCGGGCGCGCGCGCGGGGCGCTGTATCGGGGTCACATCGTTCATTTAAGCAGCTTGGCGGTTACCCGCGCGCAAATCAAGAAGCGCCATGATATTGCCCAGAACATATACCTCGCCCCACTCAATCGTTTCTCAATTGCGCCTGATTTGACTGTCAGTTTGCTATTGTAGCGAGTGAAGGCTCACCCCGGCGTGGTCTGATCAGCCCCCACCCATAGGCCGCGTCGGGTCTACCTCGGTAAGTGTTAAAGAACCCCGGTGCCTCCTCCCAGCACCGGGTTTTCTTTATTCCGGAACCGCGAATGTCAGCGCCGCCCAATGGGTTTTCCAAACGGCCCCGTCATCAGGATTATCATTGGGCAGGGCCTCGGCCACCACCGCATCGACCAAGTAGCTATGACCTTTCTTGACCGGCACGCGGGCTTTGCCCTGCGCATCCGTGCGGTGCAGTGTGACCGTGACTTCGTCCTCGGCATTGCGCTCGAACAGCTCTACCTGGGCATTGGCGCGCGGCGCGCCGTCGAGCAGGACCTGAACCGGCATCTCCGTCAGGGCGTCGGTATAGGGGTTTGCGAGGGCCACGATCTCAGTTTTCATGCCGACGGGGGCGTCCGCGCCTTGCGCCGTGCCGACGCCGATCAGCGCTTTGGCGTAGCGGCGATAGGTCTCGACGAATTTCTCACGGGAGATTCCGCGCGCGTCGTGTTGCGCGATGACGCCCTCGAAATCCTTGTGGGCCACAAATTTCTCGAATTTGGCGAATTCGGTATAGGTGAGGCGGCTGTCTTGGGTCTCGTGCACGACAACGATCAGCCCTTCCGTGGGGGGCTGCATGTTCAGGGCCGGATTGTCCCCGATGCGCGCTGTGACTTCGGTGACCGTGTCTGCGCTAACAAGATCGAACCGCGCGATCTGGCTGGGGCGATAGGGGTAACTGGCCCCGTTGAACTCTTGCCCTACAATAAGCCGGGCCTCGATGGGCGCGCCGGGTTGAACTTGGTAGGACAGTGGGTCTATCCAGAACTCATGCGCCGGAGCCGCCCCGGAGGCGGAGAGCACAGACAGACAGGCAAAAACGAGTGGGAGCAGACGCATGACAAACCTTTTCAATTCATTGACCGTAAGGGTGGCGCTCACGGCGCTGGTGTCAATGCTTTGTGTCTTCACGTTCCTGTCTGAGGCCGGGGCGCATGAGGTCAGGCCAGCCATCGCTGACGTTACGCTGAGCGAAGACCGCGTCGCGCTACAGGTCAGGCTGAGCGCGGAGGCGCTGGTGGCCGGGATCGACCTCGAAGGCTTGGCGGACACGAACGAGGCGCCCGAGGCTGAGGAATATGACGCGCTGCGCGCCTTGCCGGACGCAGAATTTGCCGACCGGCTGCGCGAGGCGTGGGGCGATTTGCGGCAAGGTGTGATCGTGGATGCAGGTGGCGAACGGGTGCCGCTGGAACTCGAAAATCTGGAGGTCGAGCCGCAAAGCGATCTGGAATTGCCGCGCGACACGATCTTGCAGCTCTCGGGCGCGCTGCCTGCCAATGGGGCGGATGTCACCGTCGGCTGGGTTGCGGCCAATGGCCCGATCATTGTGCGCCAGACAGGTGGCGGTGATGACGCCTATGCGGGCTTTCTGGACAATGGCGCTTTGAGTGAGGCGTTGCCCCGTGTGGGGGTTACCAGTGAATCTGGCTGGGCTGTTTTCGTGCGGTATATTGCCGTCGGGTTTGACCATATCATTCCCAAGGGCCTCGACCATATCCTGTTTGTCTTGGGTCTGTTTTTCCTGTCAATGAAGATGCGCCCGCTGATCACGCAGGTCACCGTCTTCACCGTGGCGCATACGATCACGCTGGCGCTGGCCAGCCTGCAAATCGTCACCGTCTCCGCCAGCATCGTCGAGCCGCTGATCGCGCTGTCGATTGTCTATGTGGCGGTGGAGAACATCTTTGCCAGAGGTATCAATTGGTGGCGCCCGGTGATCATCTTCGGGTTCGGGCTGCTGCACGGTTTGGGCTTTGCCTCCGTGCTGGGGGAGTTCGGGCTGGCGCCGGGTCGTTTTGTGGCCGGGCTGATCGGGTTCAACATTGGCGTGGAGGTTGGCCAGCTTGCCGTGATCGGGCTTGCGGCCCTGTTGCTGTGGCTGGGCGTGCGCGCCGCGCACATGGCGGATTTGGAGGATGCAGAAATGCGGGTCCGCGACCCCGAAATCATGTTTCGCGCCGTGTCGATTTGCGGGTCGATCCTGATCGCCATTATCGGCGCATATTGGGCGTTTGAGCGCGTGTTCCTCTAGCCCATGGCCATACCGCCGCCCAAGCAGAATATCGCGCTGGCGATTGGCTCCAAGCTGGGGGCGGTGGTGTGCTTCATCCTGATGGCGACGATGGTCAAGATCGCGGCGGAGACCGTGCCGACGGGCCAGATCGTGTTCTTCCGCTCGTTCTGCGCCCTGCCGATCATCCTCGTCTGGATCACCCTGCGCGGAGAGCTGCGGACCGGCCTCAAGACCGACAACCCGATTGGCCATCTGTGGCGTGGCCTCGTGGGCACCATGGGCATGACATTGGGTTTTTTGGCGCTGGGGCTGCTGCCGCTCTCCGAGGTCAAGGCCATCCAATATGCGCAACCCGTGCTGGTCGTGATCTTCGCCGCGATGTTTCTGGGCGAACGTGTCCGCGTGTTCCGCCTGACGGCGGTGGCCTTGGGCATGGCGGGGGTCTTGGTGATCATGTGGCCCCGGCTGACCGGGTTGCGGGAGGCGGGGCTGGATCCCTATCTGGCGCTCGGGGCGATTGTGGCCTTTGGCTCCGCCGTGATGGCCGCGCTGGCGCATGTCTTCGTGCGCAAGCTGACGGCGACGGAGCCGACCTCTGCGATTGTGTTCTACTTCGGCGTGACGGCCTCCACCTTGTCGCTGGTCACGGTCCCCTTTGGCTGGGTCATGCCCAGCGCCACGGAGTTTGCAGTATTGATTGGGGCCGGTTTGGTGGGAGGCGTGGGCCAGATTTTCCTGACGTCCAGTTATCGCTATGCCGACGCGTCGGTGGTGGCCCCGTT
>CAYXIZ010000023.1:0-22871 GCA_964465485.1 uncultured Rhodobacterales bacterium
ACGGCGCGGGCGGCGGTCAGGCCGTTCTCGTCCGGCACCGGGTGGCCTGCGGGCAGAACGGTCGCGCCGGGGATGTCGCGGTGGTTTTCAGGGTTGGTCACGGCCAATGCGGTGACCGGGCCTCTTACATGGCTCAGGGCTTCCTCAAGCATGGGGCAGGCGGCTTTGCCGACGGCGATGAGGATCACGCGGCCTTCGGGCGCGCTCAGCGGTTTCGGGAGATGTCTGCGCAGGGCGGCCGCAGGATCTGCGGCTTTGAGTGCGACTTGAAAGAGCCGCAGCGCCTCGGCGCGCAGGGAGGGGATGTCTTGGGCCATGCGCCTTTATGCCAAGACGGGCCCGGCGGGTGAAGCACCTTTGCGCGGGGCTGGCTAGGACAGCTCTTTGAGGGCCGTGTAGGTTTTGCTGTAGCGCTGATGCGCGGCGCTGAAGGCGTCCAGCAGCGTCGCGTCCGGGTCGATGGTGGCGGCAATTTTGGGCGGCGTGGCAATCGATGTGTCGCCGGTTGCGGCCATCATGCCGAGGCGCGCGGCGCCGAAAGCGGCTCCGAAATCGCCCGAGACGGGGATCTGGATGGGCAGTCCGAGCGTGGTCGCCATGATCTCAAGCCAAACGTGGGAGGCAGCACCGCCGCCAACAGCGATGAGGCTGTCGATTTTGGTGCCCGTTTGGCCAAGCGCATCCGCTGAATCTTTCAAAGCGAATGCGACACCCTCGAGCACCGCACGGGTGCCAAGGGCGGTGTCTGTTTCATGTTCAAGCCCGATCAGGGCACCGCGTATTTTCGCGTCATTATGCGGGGTCCGCTCGCCACCGAGATAGGGCAGGAAACAGGCGCGGCCCGGCGCTTTGACCTTGTCCAGCGCCCCGGTGAGGTTGGCTGCCGTCTGTCCGGTCAGCCGCGCGTACCATTCCAGACTGTCAGCCGCCGACAGGATGACGCCCATTTGGTGCCATGTCTCGGGCAGGGCGTGGCAGAAGGTGTGGACGGCGCTGGCCGCATCGGGCGCGTAGCTTGGGGTGGCGGCGAAAAGCACGCCGGAGGTGCCCAGCGACACGAAGGCCTGACCCGGCTGAGTGACGCCGCAGCCCACGGCGGTGGCTGCGTTGTCGCCGCCGCCGCCCGCAATGGGAATGCCGGGGGTCATGCCCCATTTTTCCGCCAGATGCGCGCGCAGCCCGCCCGAGGGGGCGGAGCCTTCGACAAGGCTTGGCATGTTCTCGCGGCTCAGACCGGTAGCGGCGAGCAGGTCACCCGACCAATCGCGCGCGGCCACATCGAGCCAGGCCGTGCCTGCGGCGTCGGACATCTCGGAGACGGCCTCCCCGGTGAGCCAGAGGCGCAGGTAGTCTTTGGGCAGCAGGATCAGCGCGGTTTTGGCGAATATGTCTGGCTCGTTTTGCCGGACCCAGGCCAGTTTCGGGGCGGTAAAGCCGGGAAAGACGATATTGCCCGAGACGGCCCGGAACTGCGGATCAGCATCGAGCGTCGCGGCTTCTGCATGGCTGCGGGTGTCGTTCCACAAGATGCAGGGGCGCAGCACGTCGCCGGCTTTGTCGATCAGCGTCGCGCCATGCATATGGCCGGACAGGCCGATGGCCTTGACGGCTCTCAGATCGGCCTTGCCGCCCAAAGCGGCCATCACATCCGTGGTCGCGGCCAGCCATTCGGCGGGGGTCTGCTCCGACCAGCCGGGATGGGGGCGGGCCACGTTCAGTGGCGCGCGGGCCTCGGCGATGACCTCCTGGTCGGCACCGATGAGCAGCGCCTTGACCGACGATGTGCCCAGATCAATGCCCAGATACATGTCAGGCCGCCCGCTTGGGGTTCTTGCCCATAATGATCATCGACAGAATGTCGTCCTCGGTGACGTCCTCGACCCGTTCCGTGCCAACAAGCGCGCCGTTTTTCATCACGGAGACCCGGTCGCAGAGTTCCAGCATTTCGCGGGTGTCGTGGGAGATCAGGAAGATGCCGAGGCCTTGGGCTTTGAGCTCTTGAATGAGATCGGCCACCATTTTGGTTTCATGCACACCCAACGCGGCGGTGGGCTCGTCCATGATCAGGATTTTGGCGTTGAAATAGACCGCGCGGGCGATGGCCACGGATTGGCGTTGGCCACCTGACAGCGCGCTGACAGGCTCTTTCAGCTTTTTGAAATTGGGGTTCAGCCGCGCCATGATCTTGGCGGTTTCAGCCGCCATCTTGGCGTCATCCACGAAGCCAAAGGGGGAGGTCAGCTCCCGGCCGAGGAACAGGTTGGACGCGGCATCAAGATTGTCGGCCAGCGCGAGGGTCTGGTAGATCGTCTCGATATTGTGGTCGCGGGCGTCGCGGGGGGAGTTGATCTCGGCGTGTTTGCCATTGATCAGGATCTCGCCGCCATCCTTTTGGTAAGCGCCTGAGAGGATCTTGATCAGCGTCGACTTGCCTGCGCCGTTATGGCCCAGAAGGCCCACGACTTCGCCGGGATAGAGGTCGAGGCTGACATGATCCACAGCGCGGATGCCGCCAAAGGAGATCGAGATGTCTTTGAGTTGAACCAGTGGCGTATCACTCATTTCGAGTTCCTCCGATACAGGATGTCGAGGAAGACGGCGAGCACCAGAACGGAGCCGACGACAACTTGTTGAATGGCGGCGTCAAAGCCGATGAGCACCATGCCGGTCTGCAAGGATTGCATGACGATGGCCCCAAGGATTGCGCCGTAGATGGTGCCGATACCACCTGCCAGCGAGGTGCCACCGATCACGGCGGCGGCGATGACGTAAAGTTCGTCCAGCGTGCCAAGGGCTGCCGTGGCAGAGCCCAGCCGGGCGGAGGCCACGACGGCGGAGAGGCCGGTGAGAAAGCCCATCAGCGCGAAGATTTTGACGGTCATCCAGCGGGTGTTGATGCCTGCCAGCTCTGCGGCTTCCGGGTTGCCGCCGATGGCGTAGACGTAGCGGCCAAATTTGGTGCGCGACATGATGATGGTCATCACGATGGCGACGCCCACGAGGATCAGGACCGGAATGGCAAAGCCATGCGAGATGAAGAGGCCCTCTGGTGGCACTTCGATGCCTTCGGCCTCGGCGTATTTTTTGACGATGCCTTTGGGCCATGGGTAGGCGTTGACCAGCATGGTCGCGCCGATCACGGCACCGCAGCCAACAGCGGCCAGAAAGCCTTCGGCCCAGACGGGGCGCAGGTGCAGATCAAAGCTTTTGCGTTTGCGGCGGCCAAGGATGATCAAGGCGAGCACGGCGATGCAGCCAAGGATGCCGACGATCCAGCTGCCGGTGTTGCCGACAGCGCCGTAGGGCCCGCCGCCGAGCAGTTTGAAGGTCGCGTCCACGGGGGAGATCGTCTCCCCGCGGGCGACTAGGAAGCCGACGCCGCGCCAGACAAGCAAGCCGCCTAGGGTCACGATGAAGGCGGGGATGGTGCCATAGGCGATCATGTAGCCCTGAAAGCCGCCGATCAGCGTGCCGACAAGCAGGCCTGCCAGAATGGCGAGGACCCAGATCATCGGATGGCCGAGGCCCAGATATTGCGGAAGGATGTTGACCTGCAACGCCCCCATGACGATGGCGATGAAGCCGAGCATGGAGCCGACGGAGAGGTCAATATGCCGGGTGACGATGACCAGCACCATGCCGGTGGCCATGATCCCGATGGAGGAGGTCTGCACCGACAGGTTCCACAGGTTGCGCGGTGTCAGGAATGCGCCAAACCCGTTGACCAGCTGGCCGTAAATGTGGAAGCCACCCCAGATCAAGACAAGGGCTGCGAGCATTCCCAGAAGCCGGGTGTCGACCTCCGTTTCGCGCAGAAAGCGGCTTATGGCGCCCTCCCGCTTGTCGGTTCCAGCAGAGCCGCTGGGGCTGGTATCGGGTGTGTCGTTCATTGGTTTGGCCTTGGACAAAGTGCACGCAAAAAAGCCGGCTCCTTGGAAAAGGGCGGGGCGCAGTCGCGGCAAACATATGTGGGTTGGGTTAGAAGTGGCACCGGCGAGAGGAAGCTCGCCGGTGCCGGTCGTCAACGAAGGTTTAGCAGCCGGCTACGCCGTCCATTGCGCCTTCGCAGGCTTTGTCTTTCGCGATGTGGCCCGCATCAATCGCCAAGTTCAGGTTGTCCTTGGTGATCGGTGTTGGGTCCAGCAGGATCGCATTCATCTCGACGCCATTGGCGCCACCAGAGAACTTGCCTGCGCCTTCAATGGCGTCCATGGCTGTGCCATTGGCCAGAGCAACGGCGATCTGACCGGCGGCTGTGCCGAGATCTACGCTGTTTTTCCAGACAGACACGGTTTGCGTGCCACGTGCAACGCGGTTCAGCGCTGCGTGGTCACCATCCTGACCGCCGATGGCGACGTTCAGGCCTTGGGCTTCCAGAGCAGCAATTGCGCCGCCTGCCATGCCGTCATTCTGGGACAGAACCGCGTCAACGTTGTTGTTGTTGGCGGTCAGGATCTGCTCCATGTTTTTCTGGGCGCCATCGGGCTTCCAGCCATCGGTGAAGGCTTCACCAACGATGGTGATGTCACCAGAGTCGATCGCCGGCTTGATGACTTCCATCATACCTTCCAGCAGGAAGCCTGCATTCGGATCACCCTTGTCGCCTTTGATCAGCGCATAGTTGCCCGATGGGACTTCGCCAAAAACGGTTTCCGCGATGATGCGGCCCACGCCTTTGTTGTCGAATGTGAGGTAGAAGGTACGCTGGTCCTCGATCAGGCGGTCATAGCCGATCATTGGGATGCCTTCAGCTTCGGCGATATCCAGTGCCGGGCCAATTGCGTCCTTGTCCTGCGCAAGGATGATCAGAGCGTCTGCGCCTTGGGCGATCAGTGCTTCGATATCTGTCAGCTGCTTGGATGCAGACGACTGCGCGTCAGCGGAAATATAGTTCGCGCCAGCGGCGTCCAAAGCGGCTTTGATCGCGGCTTCGTCTGTTTTCCAGCGCTCTTCCTGAAAGTTTGACCAGCTGACGCCGACCGTTTTTGCATGGCCATCTGCCAATGCTGCTGTTGTTGTGAAGCCGGCGAGTGCAATCGCGGCCACTGTCAATGCTTTACGCATGAGATCCTCCCAATGTTAATGCCGTGACACGACTCCTCCGTGCCGTCGGCGATCTCTTTTTGATTCGAGACCACGTCACCATCGCATATTTAATTTAGCTGTCAAATTTAATTTGACGCAGGGTATGAAATGGCACAAGGATGAGCGGTAAGTCCGGGTTTTTTGTGCGCGAGGAGGCCGCAAACTGCCCATGAGGGAGGGTGTTCACGTATATTTCAGGCCACCAGACGGCTGAAGCATGCGAGTTTGCCCCAGATTTGAACGCGAACGGCTATGTTGAGGCATAAATTTTCATGCTGAAAGAAAGGTCAAATCAACTGGAGCTGTCGGGCGCGGGGCCGTCCGATGGCGGGGGCATGCCACCCGGTTGCGGGCCTTTGGCCGCGGCAGAAGGTGGCGCGTCCAAACCCTTGCGCCAGCAGATCTTTGAGCGTGTGCGCAGCGCGGGGCAGACCTCCCGGGTTGATGTGGCCAAGGACCTTGGGATTTCGCCGGGCTCGGTGACGCAGCTGACCTCAGAGATCATTTCCGCCGGGCTGATTGTCGAGGCGGAATCGCCGCATGACGCGCATACGCGCGGACGGCCCCCTGTGGCTTTGCGGATTGCGCCGGGTGCGGGCTATGTCGTCGGCATCAAGCTGGGCGACTTCAACCATTCGGGCGTGATTGTCGATTTCGCGGGAGCTGTTATCTGCGACTTCAATTCGGCGTCCGGCGCCCAGCGGCATGAGCCTGACGCGCTGGTCTCGGAGGCCAACGCGATTTTGCAGTCTTTACTGGAGAAAGCCGAGCTGGAGATCGGGCAAATTTCTGCCGTGGGCGTCGGAATTGCGGGTGTTGTTGACCATGATCAGGGGGTTGTGCCCTGGTCGCCGCTGCTCAGGCCTCGCAATGTCGCGTTGCGTGACCTGCTGTCAAAAGCGATGGGCGTGCCGGTGCATCTGGACAATGACGCCAATGTGGTCACTCTTGCTGAGCTTTGGTTCGGTGCCGGGCGTGGCCGCCAGTCTTTCGCCGTGGTGACGATTGAATATGGGGTCGGCATGGGGCTGGTGCTGGACAACCGGCTTTACCGCGGCTCGGGCGGATTGGGGCTGGAGTTGGGCCATACCAAGGTGCAGCTGGACGGCGCTCTATGTCGCTGTGGCAGCCGTGGCTGTCTGGAGGCCTATCTGGCCGATTACGCTTTGGTGCGTGAGGCACGGGTCGCGCTGGATATGAAGAGCGAGCCGTTTGGCCCGGTCGATATTATGCTGGAGACGCTTTATGAGCAGGCCAAGGCCGGTAACCAACATGCCCGCACCATATTCAACCGTGCGGGGCGCTTCCTTGCCTTGGCGCTGAGCAACGTGGTGCATCTGTTTGATCCCAATCTGATCATCCTGTCCGGCGAGCGGATGCGGTACGACTATCTGTATGCCGAAGAGGTGATGGCCGAGATGGAAAACCTGACCCTTGATAAAGGGCGCGCCCCGCCGGAGGTGGATATCAACGTCTGGGGTGGCTTTGTCTGGGCGCGAGGGGCTGCGGCGCTGGCGCTGTCCTCGGTGACGGATGAGCTGTTCGGCGCGACGCGGGCAGAGGCGTGAGAGCGCTCGTTCTCGCCTGCCTGTTGCCCGGTCTGGCTTTTGCGGGCCCCGCATATGAGCCCCGCGCCTTGCCTGCGCCGCATATTTATTCCGGCGGCTGGGAGCATTTTGTGGGCGGCGGCGTAGCGGTGTTTGACTGCAATGGCGACGGGTTTGACGATGTGTATATGGCCGGCGGCAAGAACCCGGCGCAGCTGTTCATCAACGAGACCAGCACGGCAGGCGGCGCGTTGCGTTTCTCGAAAGGGAAGATGGCGCCCATCACGCGGGTGACCGGCGCTTACCCGTTGGATATCGACAATGATGGGATGCTTGACCTCGCTGTGTTGCGCGTGGGCGCGAATATGCTTTTGAAAGGCGGGCGGGATTGCACGTTCAGCGACGCCTCCGCAGACTGGGGCTTTGACGGCGGTGACCGCTGGACCACCGCGTTTTCGGCGACATGGGAGGCCGGGCGGACATGGCCGACGCTGGCCTTTGGCAATTATGTGGACCGCACCGACCCTGACGGGCCGTTCGAGGCCTGCGACGCAAATGAGCTGCACCGCCATGACGGCGCGGGCTACGGGAAGACCCTGCTTGAGCCGGGGTATTGTGCGCTCTCCATCCTGTTTTCGGATTGGAACCGGGACGGGACGCAAGACCTGCGCATGTCCAATGACCGGCATTACTATGTCAGCGGCGGCTCGGAACAGATGTGGGCCATGCCGGAGTTGACCCTGATGGAGGGCGACGGCTGGAAGCCGATCAGCATCTGGGGCATGGGCATCGCGTCGCGTGACCTGACCGGGGACGGGCGGCCCGAGGTGGTGCTGACCTCCATGGGCGACCAGTTGATGCAGATTGCCACTGAAAACGGCTATGAAGCCGCGCCTTTCGGCATCGGCTCCTACGCGCATCGGCCTTATACGGGCGATGATGGCAGGCCCTCCACCGGATGGCATGCGCAGTTTGGCGACGTGAACAATGACGGACGCCCGGACCTGTTCATTGCCAAGGGCAATGTGGACCAGATGCCGGGGCTGGCCACGAAGGACCCCAACAACCTGCTGCTGCAAGGCGCGGATGGTGTATTTTCCGAGGCTGGCGACGTGGCCGGGATCGCCAATTTTGCAAGATCGCGCGGGGCGGGGCTTGTCGATCTGAACAATGACGGGCTGCTGGACATTGTGGTTGTGAACCGCCGGGCGGAGGCGGAGTTGTATCAGAACGTCTCGCAGGATGCGGGGAATTGGCTGGCGGTCTCATTGCATTTGCCGCAGGCCAATCGCAACGCTGTCGGCGCATGGGTTGAGGTGCGCGCAGGCGGCGTGTCGCAGGAGCAAGAGGTGACGGTGGGGGGCGGCCATGCCAGCGGGCAATCCACCGCGTTGCATTTCGGTTTGGGCGCGGCAGAAAGCGCTGAGCTGCGGGTGCTTTGGCCGGATGGCAGCTTGTCGGAATGGCAGCCTGTCACCGTCAATGAACGGCTGATTGTCATGAAATACTAGCGGCTTAGCGGTCGATCTTCAGACCACTTGGAACACTCTTGGGGATGCCGAGCCGCCCGTTCAGGGCCGTGGGGTCTTCGAGCGTTTCAAGAAACAAGATGATCTGCGCAATCTGTGCCTCTGCCAGCTCCGGGTTATAGCTGACCGCGCTGGCGGCGATGGCCTCCGCTTCTTCGGGGCGGTCGAGCACCCACCAATCCTCGGCGTCAAATTTCGGGAATACCGGCGATGTGCGATCAAACCGAGCGACGGAGCCTTTGGGATCCGCGTGTTCTTGCAGGAATTGTGCGAGGTCGGCATAGGCCCCGTTATGCCCGTAAGGCGCTGTTTTCGTGACGTTTCGCAGGCTTGGCGTGCGGAAAGCGTAGGCGTCCTCGGGCAGGCCGGTGACCCGCATGCGACCAATGTCGCGGCGGTGGCTTTCGAACCGCGCGGCTTTGCCGGGGCCAAATTGCGGGAGGCCCATGGCGTGGAAATCGTGATCGGTCAGCAGGGGGCCGGAATGGCAGTCGCTGCATTTGGCCTCCCCGTAGAACAGCTCAAAGCCGGGTTGCGCGTCCGCAGGCAGCGCGCCGCCACGCAGGAACGCGTCAAACGGCGCGGTGTCAGAGCGCCATTCATGCGCAATGAAGGCAGCGATGGCGTTGGAAATATCGGTAAACGCGATCTCACGGCCCGCGGCAATGTCGGGATAGACTTCGATGAACTGATCGCGGTAGGCCGGGATCGCCTCAACCCGTTTGGAGATCAGATCCCACGCCCCTCCGGAGCCGGTAATCCGGCCTGAACGCACCATTTTGGAGACGTCATTCTCGCTGTAATGCCCGGCCATTTCATCCGCGCTGAGCACCGGAAACATGGTTTGGGCCGACAGCATATTGGCAAAACCTGCCGTCATATCTGCGTCCATCGGGGTGCGCAAACCGCCGGGCTTGCTGGGGTCCACCTCGACACGGCCGTCATGAAACATGCGGGTAAATTCCAAGGCCCCAAGGTTGAACAAGGCCTGCGCATGACGCGGGATGCGTTGCTCCGGCATATTGTCCGGGTCGGGGCGGCGCTCCGGGCCCAAACCGATGCCGCCTTCGCCGATAGACAGCGACACGCCGTCGCCGGTTGCGAAATCGGGGTGATGGCAGGTGGCGCAGGAGATGTTTTTGTTGCCTGACAAAATCGGGTCATAAAACAGCAATTGCCCGAGTTTTGCCTCTTGCAAATCAACGGACATGAAGTCGGCGTCTTTAAGCGGCACGGGGCGGTCTGTCGACCAGGCGGGCGTCGTCACATGGCAAAGCGCCAAGCCCGACAGGAGAAGTGAAATACTGCGCTTTTTCATCATGTTGAGAAGAGTACCTCATGTATTTGAAGGAGCAAGCGGGAAGAGGGTCATCCGACAGTTTTTCGGTGTGATTTCTTGGAGCCAAACCCGTGCAAACCCGCGCCGGGTTGATATTGCTGAGTTTGACCCCAATTTGAGGCACTCAGCCCGGCTGGATCCGCCTCTTGCAGCCGGAATCTTCCGCAACTAACGTCATCTTCATCTTTGCTGCGTATTTCGCGTGGCTAACGCATCCACAAATGCAGACAGAACAGGCAGGCAGTCTATGACCGATCCGATTGAAACCTATATGAACCTCGTGCCGATGGTGGTCGAGCAAACCAGCCGTGGCGAACGCGCCTACGACATTTTCTCGCGTCTTTTGAAAGAGCGGATCATTTTCCTCAATGGCCCCGTGCATGACGGGATGAGCCAGCTGATCGTGGCCCAATTGCTGCATCTTGAGGCGGAAAACCCCTCCAAAGACATCTCCATGTATATCAATTCGCCAGGTGGCGTGGTGACGGCGGGTCTGTCGATCTACGACACGATGCAATATATCCGCCCCAAAGTGTCGACGCTGATCGTGGGGCAGGCGGCCTCCATGGGGTCGCTTCTGGCCTGTTCGGGCGAGCCCGGCATGCGGTTTGCGCTGCCAAATGCGCGCATCATGGTGCACCAGCCGTCGGGTGGCTACCAAGGTCAGGCGACGGATATTCAAATCCACGCCGAGGAAACGCTGAAGCTGAAAAAGCAGCTGAACGAGATTTACTCCAAACATACCGGGCAAAGCGTCAAGGCGGTTGAGAAGGCGTTGGAGCGGGACAATTTCATGTCCCCCGAGGAGGCGCTGGACTGGGGCCACCTTGACGAGATCGTGACCAGCCGCGCGAGCGACGACGAAAAGTCATAATGACAACAGATTGACGGGTGAAACTTCCATGGGCGTTGCGCGAATAACTCTGCTTCGCCCAAGGCTTTGATTTTCGGATTGTGCCTGTGCAATGGCTGGCCTAGTCTTCCGACAACTCGCAGGGGTAGCCCCCAAAAAGCGTTAATTTTCTGGCGATACCGCAGATAGGTGTGTGATGGCGAACAATTCCGGTGACAGCAAAAACACCCTCTACTGTTCTTTCTGCGGAAAGTCTCAGCATGAGGTGCGCAAGCTTATTGCAGGGCCAACCGTGTTCATTTGCGATGAATGCGTCGAGCTTTGCATGGATATTATCCGCGAAGAGACCAAGACCGGGGGCCTGAAATCATCTGAGGGCGTGCCGACCCCGCAAGAGATTTGCGATGTGTTGGATGATTACGTCATCGGGCAGGGCCACGCAAAACGCGTGCTGTCGGTGGCGGTGCATAACCACTACAAACGCCTCAACCACTCCGCCAAATCCGGCGATATCGAACTGGCGAAATCCAACATCCTGCTGATCGGCCCGACGGGTTGCGGCAAGACGCTTCTGGCGCAGACCCTGGCGCGTATTCTCGACGTGCCGTTTACCATGGCGGATGCCACCACGCTAACTGAGGCTGGTTATGTGGGCGAGGATGTCGAGAATATCATCCTCAAGCTGCTGCAGGCCTCCGAGTATAACGTTGAGCGCGCCCAGCGTGGCATCGTCTATATCGACGAGGTCGATAAGATCACCCGCAAGTCGGACAATCCGTCGATCACCCGTGACGTCTCGGGCGAGGGGGTCCAGCAGGCTTTGCTGAAAATCATGGAAGGCACCGTGGCTTCTGTGCCTCCGCAAGGGGGCCGCAAGCATCCGCAGCAGGAGTTCTTGCAGGTCGACACGACCAACATCCTGTTCATCTGCGGCGGGGCCTTTGCCGGCCTTGAGAAGATCATCGCGCAGCGGGGCAAGGGCTCTGCCATGGGCTTTGGTGCTGATGTGCGGGACGAGGAAAACAAGGGTGTTGGCGAGTTCTTCCAAGAGCTTGAGCCAGAAGACCTGCTGAAATTTGGTTTGATCCCGGAATTCGTGGGCCGCTTGCCGGTCATCGCGACTTTGGAAGACCTCGACGAAGATGCTCTGGTGACGATCCTGACCCAGCCGAAAAACGCTTTGGTCAAACAGTATCAGCGCCTGTTCGAGCTGGAAGATGCGCAGCTCAAATTTACCGATGACGCGCTGAGTGCGATCTCCAAACGTGCGATCGAACGGAAGACCGGCGCGCGGGGTCTGCGCTCCATCCTTGAAGATATCTTGCTCGATACGATGTTCGACCTACCCGGCCTTGAGAGTGTCGATGAGGTTGTCGTTAATGAGGAAGCGGTGGGTCGCGAGGCGAAACCGCTGATCATCTATGGCGAGAAAAAGAAGAAGGCCGAGGCTGAAGCCGGTTAAGGCCGTTCGTCTTTGAGATATTGAAAGCCGGCCCCGGATGACGTGGCCGGCTTTTGTGTGAAGGGAGCCAAGCATGACAATCCGACGCATTCATTCAGGCGGCGCGTTTGAGCCGAAGGTCGGTTATTGCCGTGCTGTTGTGGCAGGTGACTGGGTTCATGTGTCCGGCACTGTTGCAGCGCCTGAGGCGAATGGGGAGCCCCCGGCGGGCGCAAAAGCCCAATGCGACAGCGCGCTGTCCATCATTCAAGCCGCTTTGGCGGAGGCCGGGTGCGGGTTCGAACATGTCGTCCGCGTGTCCTATATCCTGCCCGACCGCCACGAGTTCGAGGCCTGCTGGCCCGCGTTGCAAGCCGCGTTCGGCGAGAACCCACCGGCGGCCACGATGACGGAATGCGGCTTGATTGACCCGAAATACAGGATCGAAATAGAGGTGACGGCCTATAAGGGGGCGTAGCGGAAGGCGGTTTGGTGGGCCTTGCCACTGGACCTTCGCGCGCCCATGGGCCATATCTGGCGTAACGTATTTGGAGGCACCCCGATGGGCATTCTCAACTCGATTTTACGCGCGGCGACCTGGTGGAATGGGCAAACGCTCAACACCCAGTTCTGGACGTGGCGCAAGGGCAAGAAGGTTGGTGAAGATGCGCAAGGGAACATCTTTTACACCTCCGCAAAGGGCGACCGCCGCTGGGTGATTTACAACGGTGAGGCGGAGGCGTCGCGGGTCAGCCCGGAATGGCATGGCTGGCTGCATCACACCTATAAGGATGCGCCCACGGACGCGCCTTTGGCGCGCAAGGCTTGGGAAAAGCCGCATCAGGAAAATCTGACGGGCACGGCGATGGCCTATGCTCCGGCAGGCTCGATCCGACGGGCGGACCCGGCGGAGCGGCGTGATTACGAGGCGTGGTCACCCGAAGGGTAAAGCGCCAAGGGGCGGATCAAATGGCTGAAAACACATCAGAAATTCTGGTCGGGACGGCAGTGATTGCCGTCGCCGCGGGCTTTGTTTTCTACGCGGCAGGGCAGACCGGTTTCGCTGCGGCCCCCACGGATAGCTATGAGTTATCCGCGAGCTTCCGCTCTGCGGAAGGGGTGTCCGTCGGGACGGATGTGCGGCTGGCGGGGGTGAAGGTTGGGACCGTGACCGGGTTGGACCTGAATGCGCAGACGTTTCGGGCGGATACGTTTTTTACTGTGCGCAATGATATTCAGATCCCCGATGACAGTGCGATTTCGATTGCCTCCGAAGGGCTGCTGGGCGGCAGTTTTGTCGAGATCATTCCGGGTGGATCGCCTTTCAACCTCGACCCCGGTGGGGAGATTGAGGACACGCAAAGCTCCGTCAGCTTGGTCAGCTTGCTGCTGAAATTTGTGTCGGGTGGCGACGAGTGACGCGGTTTATCTCCATTTTATGTTTATGTGCCAGTATCTTACCGGTGCAGGCTCAGGTGACCATTCAGGGCGATAACAGAACCATTCTGCTTGGCAATGATGGCAGGCGGGCTGGAACGGATAAGAATGTCACGACGAAGGTGCGGGCTGAGGTGACGCCGGCGGAGGCGGCTATTCTGCGGGGGCTTGATAAGCTGTCGGGGGAAAGTGAAGACATCGAGATGACCCGGCTGGTGCCTTTGGAATTTGGTCGGCTGGAGATCATCATGCATGATTGCCGCTACCCAAGAAACAACCCCAACGGCGACGCCTATGTGCAATTAACTATTGTAGACAATGGGTTAGACCAAACTGTCTTTCAGGGATGGATGGTTGCATCGAGCCCGGCGCTCAGTGCGCTGGACCATCCGCGTTATGATGTCTGGGCGGTCAGGTGCAAACTTGATGACCGGACACCGGCTGTGGTTGCTGGTGAAAGTTCGCCTCGACCCGCAATGCGGCCTGAAGGGCTTGGTGGTAACTAGATCTCGGAATTTCTGTTGCGCCTAAAGAGCTTAGGTGGGGTGTGATGAATTGGGTGTCGAAGAGTTGGAAGCCTCCGGCTTTGAGGCGGGAGACCAGATAGGCAAGCGCGATTTTGGACGCGTCGCGGCGGTGGGAGAACATGCTTTCGCCAAAGAACGCCGCTTGGAGCGTGACGCCGTAGACGCCTCCGACAAGGGTTTTGCCGTCCCAGACCTCCACGGAATGGGCGTGACCTTCTTGGTGTAACCCCATGTAAATGCTAAATATTTCATCGTTGATCCAGGTCTCTTCGCGGGCGGCGCAGCCCTCTACTACTGCTGCAAAATCACTGTTGATGCGGATGTCGTAGGGTTCGCGCAGGATGGTTTTGCGCAAGGATCTTGAGATGTGAAAATCGTCCAAAGGGATGATGCCGCGATGGTCGGGGTCGACCCAGAAGATGTCGTCATCGTCGCGGGCCTCGGACATGGGGAAGATGCCGCGGGCGTAGGCGGTCAGGATCAGCTCAGGTGTCAGGTTTTGGGACATTTTGGGACAAAATTTTTCAGGCCATAACCCATTTTGGGACAAAATTTTCTGCCCCAAATTCTAACCACTTGTTAAGTATTGGCCTCCAGCCATTTTTCCAGCCAGTGGATGTTGTAGTCGCCGGTCAGAACCGCGTCTTCTTCCAAGAGCGCGTGGAAGAGCGGGGTCGTGGTGTCGATGCCGTCGACGATCAATTCTCCCAAAGCGCGCTTGAGCCGGGCGAGGGCTGCGGGGCGGTCGGGGCCGTGGACGATCAGCTTGGCGATCAGCGAGTCGTAATAGGGCGGGATCGAGTAGCCGTCATAAAGCGCGCTGTCCATCCGCACACCGAGGCCGCCGGGGGCGTGGTATTGCGTGATCTTGCCGGGGCAGGGTGTGAATTGCGGGACTTTTTCGGCGTTGATGCGCACCTCGATGGCGTGGCCGTTGATCTGCAAGTCGTCCTGCTTGATCGACATGGGCAGACCGGCGGCGACGTTGATTTGCTCCTGGACGAGATCGACGCCGAAAATGGCTTCGGTCACGGGATGCTCCACTTGCAGGCGGGTGTTCATTTCGATGAAGTAGAACTCCCCATCCTCATAGAGAAACTCGACCGTGCCAGCGCCCGCGTAGTTGATGGTGGCGATGGCGTCGGCGCAGACCTTGCCGATTTTGGCGCGGGTCTTTTCGTCGATGGCGGGGCCGGGGGCCTCCTCGAATACTTTCTGGTGGCGGCGCTGCAAGGAGCAGTCGCGTTCGCCCAGATGCACCGCGCCGCCTTTGCCGTCGCCGAAGACCTGAATTTCGATATGGCGGGGACGCCCGAGATATTTCTCGATATAGACCTCGTCGTTGCCGAAATTGGATTTGCCTTCCGAGCGCGCAGTGCGGAAGGCGTTTTCCATCTCTGCCTCAGAATTGGCGAGCTTCATGCCTTTGCCGCCGCCGCCTGCGGTGGCTTTGATGATGACCGGGTAGCCGATGTCTTTTCCGACTTTCAGCGCGGTTTCCAGATCGGGCACGCCGCCGTCGGAGCCGGGCACGCAGGGCACGCCGAGCTTTTTCATCGTGTCCTTGGCGGTGATCTTGTCGCCCATGACGCGGATATGCTCCGCGGTGGGGCCGATGAAGGTGATGCCGTGATCTTGCAGGGCCTGCACGAAATTCGCGTTTTCCGACAGGAAGCCGTAGCCGGGATGGATGGCCTCCGCGCCGGTGATTTCAGCCGCGGAAATGATGGCGGCGACGCTGAGATAGCTTTGCGTGCCGGGGGGCGGGCCGATGCAGATGGCCTCGTCCGCCATGCGCACATGCATCGCGTCGGCGTCGGCGGTGGAATGCACGGCGACAGACCCAATGCCCATTTCGCGCGCGGCGCGGATGACGCGGAGGGCGATCTCGCCCCGGTTGGCGATCAGGATTTTCTTGAACATGGGCTTATTCGATGATCATCAGGGGCGCGCCGAATTCGACCGGAGAGCCGTCTTCGACAAGGATGCGCTTGACCGTGCCGGATTTTGGCGCGGGGATTTGGTTCATCGTTTTCATCGCCTCGATGATCAGGATGGTCTGACCTTCCTTGACCTTGTCGCCGGGGCTGACAAAGGCGGGCGTGCCGGGCTCTGCTTGCAGGTAGCAGGTGCCGACCATGGGCGATGTGACGGCGCCGGGATGTTGGGCCGGATCGTCGCCGCCGGCGGATGGTGCGGCGGCGGCTGCCGGGGCTGAGGGTGCGGCGGCAGGGGCCGCTGCGGGGGCCGGAGCCGGTGCGGCTGCGACCAATGTTTGCACGGCGGTGCCACCTTTGGAGACGCGCACGTCAAGGCTGTCATCGGCGCTGTATTCGCGTTTGACGCGCAGCTCTGTCAGCTCGTTTTCGTTCAAAAGCTCTGCAAGTGCCTTGATGAAGGCGACGTCGCTGTCATGTGGCGTCTTGGCCATCCGGGAATACTCCTCACCCTTACCGCGTCCCGGTGACCCGGGATCTGTCATTGTCCATGCTTATAGGGCAAGCGGAAGGGGGTGAAAAGTGAGCAATATCATGCTGTGTTCCCCGAATTTGGGACCGGGCCGTTATGCGGGTTACGCCTCCGGCTCCGCGAGTTTGGCTTTGTAGATGCTTTCGGGGACCACGTCGGGCATGGAATCGATCACCGCGACCTGCATTTCCGCGCGTTTCGGGGTTTGCAGCGGCGGGCGGTCCGCGAAGGCGGTCTGGGTTTGCTCCGTGCTGTCGGTGGGGGGGACTGCGCGCGGGGTAAGTTGTTGTGTGGCGGATTGGTCTTGCGCTTGCGCCACGGGCGTGGCTTGGGTCGGCGGCTCCGCCGTGGCGGGACGCGGGGCGTGAGCGCTTGCGTTATGCGAAGCGCCGATCATCTGGCTGGTCAGCATGTTTGTCCTCATATGTTGAGGCCCCCACGCGCAAGATGCTGCCTCCCGGCCCTTAAGGATGTGTAAACGGGGCCGGGGGAGTTTCTTAAGATCTGGCTAAAATAGCCCCTAAATCAGCCGCGATTCATCCGGTTGTCGATCAGGTCATCGACCACGCTGGGATCGGCCAATGTGGAGATGTCGCCCAGCGCGCCGAAATCATCCTCTGCGATCTTGCGCAGGATGCGGCGCATGATCTTGCCAGAGCGGGTTTTCGGCAGGCCGGGGGCCCATTGGATCAGGTCGGGCTTGGCGATGGGGCCTATATCCTTGCGCACCCAGACCTCGAGTTCCTTGCGCAGCTCTTCGGAGGGCTCCTCGCCGCCCATCAGGGTGACATAGGCGTAGATGCCCTGGCCCTTGATGTCATGCGGGTAGCCGACCACGGCGGATTCGGAGACTTTGGGGTGAGCGACGAGAGAGGATTCGACCTCCGCCGTGCCCATCCGGTGGCCGGAGACGTTGATGACGTCATCGACCCGGCCCGTGATCCAGTAATAGCCATCCGCGTCGCGTTTGCAGCCGTCGCCGGTGAAATAATAGCCTTTGTAATCGTCAAAATAGGTTTTCATGAAGCGCTCATGGTCGCCAAAGACGGTGCGCATCTGGGCGGGCCAGCTGTCGGCGATGCAAAGCACGCCCTCGGCCTCGGTGCTGGTGATTTCCTCGCCCGTTGTGGGCTCCAGAATGACCGGCTTGATGCCGAAAAACGGCGTGGTGGCGGAGCCGGGTTTGGTGGTGGTGGCACCGGGCAGCGGGGTCAGCAGGTGGCCGCCGGTTTCGGTCTGCCACCATGTGTCGACGATGGGGCAATTGCCCTTGCCGACGACGTCATTGTACCAGTTCCACGCCTCTGGGTTGATCGGCTCGCCCACGGTGCCCAAGAGCTTGAGGGAGGAGAGGTCGTAGGGGGTGACGAATTGGTTGCCTTGGCCCATCAGCGCGCGGATGGCGGTGGGGGCGGTGTAGAATTGGTTCACCTTGTGCTTTTCGCAGACGGCCCAGAAGCGGCCCGCGTCGGGATATGTCGGCACGCCTTCGAACATCAGGGTGGTGGCCCCGTTGGCGAGCGGCCCGTAGACGATGTAGCTGTGGCCGGTGACCCAGCCGACATCGGCGGTGCACCAAAAGATGTCGCCGTCATGGTAGTCGAACGTGTATTGATGCGTCATGGAGGCGTAGACGATGTAGCCGCCGGTGGTGTGGACCACGCCTTTGGGCATGCCGGTGGAGCCCGACGTGTAGAGGATGAAGAGCGGGTCTTCGGCGTTCATTTCCTCCGGCGGGCAGTCGTTGGAGACGCCGTCCTCCATCTCGTGCAGGTAGTGGTCGCGGCCGGGGGTCATGGCGACATCGCCGCCGGTGCGTTTGACGACCAGCATTTGCGCGTCATGAGTGACGGCCTCAAAGGCCTTGTCGCAGTTCACTTTTAGGGGGGTGTTCTTACCGCCGCGGGGAGCCTCGTCGGCGGTGATGACGACCTTGGCCTCGGAGCCGTTGACCCGTGCGGCCAGCGCGTCGGCGGAGAAGCCCGCGAAGACGATGGAATGGATGGCCCCGATGCGGGCGCAGGCGAGCATGGCGTAGGCGGCTTGCGGGATCATCGGCATGTAGATCACAACGCGGTCGCCTTTGCCCACGCCCATCTTCTTGAGCACATTGGCCATTTTGCAGACATGGGCGTGGAGCTGCTGGTAGGTGATGTGCTGGGCCTCATCCTCGGGGCTGTCGGGCTCCCAGATGATGGCGGTCTGGGTGCCGCGTTCCGCCAGATGGCGGTCGATGCAGTTGGCGGCGACGTTCAGCGTGCCGTCCTCGTACCATTTGATGTCGACCTTGCCGGGTGCGTAGGTGGTGTCTTTGACCTTGGTGTAGGGCTTGATCCAATTGATGCGCTTGCCGTGCTCGCCCCAGAACTTGGCCGGATCAGCGATGCTGTCGGCATACATCTTGTCATAGGTTGCCTTGTCGGCATGCGCGGTCGCCGCAAATTCCTTGGAAGGTGCGTAGGTTTTGTCGGTCATTGGGTGTCCCCTAGGGTCTGTTCTTGGAATGTCGGGGTCCCCGCTCGCGCGGGGATGACAAATGAGATGGCCAAATTAGATGGCGAGATATTCGGCGCGGAGCTTTTCGTCGTCCAGCACTTCCTGCGCGGAGCCGTCATAGACGACAGAGCCGGTGTCGAGGATGACGGCGCGGTCGGCCAGTTTCAGGGCGGCGACGGCGTTTTGCTCCACGATGATGGTGGTGATGCCTTGGTCGCGGATGATGCCGAGGGTTTTGGCGATCTCCTGCACGATGACGGGGGCGAGGCCTTCATAGGGCTCGTCGAGCAGCAGCACTTTGACGTCGCGGCAGAGCGCGCGGGCGATGGCGAGCATTTGCTGCTCCCCGCCCGAGAGGGTGGAGCCGTCTTGCTTGCGGCGCTCGCCCAGACGCGGGAAGAGCTCGTAGACGCGTTCAAGGGACCAGCCGATGGGCGGCGCGATTTGGGCCAGTTTCAGGTTTTCCTCAACCGTCAGGCCTTGGATGATGCGGCGGTCTTCGGGGACCAGCGCGATGCCCGCTTGCGAGGCCTGCCATGATTTCATGCTGTGCAACGGCTGGTGGTCGAGCCAGATCTCGCCGTGATTGACCTGAGGGTCATCCATCCGCGCGATGGCGCGCAGGGTGGAGGTCTTGCCCGCCCCGTTGCGGCCCAGAAGAGCGAGGATTTCGCCCTCATGCACGTTGAAGCTGATGCCCTGGACGATGAAGCTTTCGCCGTAATAGGCCTCGATATCCCAAAGGCTCAGGAAAGCCGGGTGGGTCGCCGCGTTATTGGCGTTTTTGTTGAAGTCGGGTTTGACGGTCATTGGGTGATCCTCCTCAGACCTGCGCTTCGCCGAGATACGCTTCGCGTACCTTCGGGTGGCCTTTGATATTTTCCGGCGTGTCTTCGACCAGCGGCGTGCCTTGGGCCAGCACAGTGATGCGCTCGGCCATGGAGAAGACGACATGCATGTCATGCTCGATGATGGCCATGGTGATGTCGCGCTTTTCCTTGATCTCTTTCAGAAGGTCGATCGTGTTGTTCGTGTCCGCCCGCGCCATGCCCGCTGTGGGCTCGTCGAGGAGCAGGAGTTTCGGCTCCTGCACCAGACACATGGCCATCTCGAGCCGCCGCTTGTCGCCACGCGACAGGGATGCCGCGTGCATGTCGCGCTTTTCGAGCATGTTGACGTCATCGAGAATGGCCTCGGCCTGATCCTTGATATCGCCCTGACCGCGCAGGGTGGCGAAGGCGTTCATTTTGAACGCCCCGTCGCGATGCGCAAAGCAGGGGATCATGATGTTTTCCATCACGGTCAGGTCGGCGAAGATCTCGGGCGTCTGGAACACGCGGGAGACGCCCATCTGGTTGATCTCATGCGGCTTGCGGCCCAGCAGGCTTTGGCCCTGAAAGGTCACCGAGCCCGTATCAGGGATCAGCTTGCCGACAAGGCAGTTGAGCAAGGTCGATTTGCCCGCGCCGTTTGGCCCGATGATGGCGTGGACGGTGTTTTCCTCCACGCTGAGGTTCACATCGCCCAGCGCCTGCAACCCGCCGAAGCGTTTGCCGACATTTTTGATCTCTAGGATACCCATGTCTGATGCTCCTTATTCAGCAGGTGTCTTGGCGCCGTCGGTCGGCGTGGTCTCAGGTTTCTTGCGGCTGAACAGCCCCTTGATGCGCTGCCCGCCCTCGACCAGCCCGCCGGGCAGGAAGATGATGACCAGCATGAAGACCACACCCAGCGTCAGGTGCCAGCCCTTGCCGATGAAGGGATAGACAAGCGTGACGAAGACGTCGCTGATCCCGTCAGGCATGAAGGAGAACCATTGCTCGAGGATCGTCTTGTTGATCTTGGAGACGATGTTTTCCATGTATTTGATCGCGCCTGCGCCCAGCACGGGGCCGATCATTGTGCCAGCGCCGCCCAGAATGGTCATGATGACCACCTCGCCGGAGGCCGTCCAGAACATGCGCTCTGCACCTGCCAGCGGGTCCATTGCGACCATCAGCCCACCCGCGAGGCCGGCATACATGCCGGAGATCACGAAAGCGGCCAGCGTGTAGGGGCGGGAGTTCAGCCCGGTGTAGTTCAGCCGGGTCTGGTTGGTTTTGATCGCCCGCAGCATCAGCCCGAAGGGCGACTGGAAGATGCGGATCGAGGCGTAGAAGGCCAGCACCATGATGATGGCGCAGAAATAATAGCCCGTGTTGAAGCTGAAGGACCAGCCGCCCACGGCCAGCTCATAGGTGCTGCGCATTTCCAGCCCGAAGAGGCTGGGGACCGGGATGTTGCCGTCCACGGCAGCCGCCCCAAGAATACGCGGATCGCTGAGCGACAGGGTCAGGCCTGTTTCCCCGCCCGTGATGGGCGTCAGCACGGAGGCCGCCAGCGCGAACATCATCTGCGCGAAGGCCAGCGTCAGGATGGAGAAGTAGATGCCCGACCGGCGCAGGCAGATATAGCCGATCACCACCGACAGAAGCCCCGCCACCAGCACAGAGGCCGCGATGGCCGGGATGACGTTCATGCCCAGAAGCTTGAACATCCAGACCCCTGCGTAGGAGCCCACCCCCAGAAAGGCCGCATGGCCGAAGCTGAGATAGCCGGTGAGCCCGAACAGGATGTTGAACCCGATGGCGAAGATGCCGAAGATGACGAAGCGTTGCATCAGGTCCGGGTAGCCCGCGTTGAACTGCGCCATGGCGCTGTCTGCGGGAAACGGGTTCATCAAGAAGGGCGCGAAGGCGACCAGAAAGATGACGAGGAAAAGAAGCCGTGTGTTCTTTGCGGTAAGGCCAAACATGGATCAGTCCTCCATCACGCCGCGCTTGCCCAGAAGGCCGCGAGGACGGGTTAGTAGAATTACGATTGCCGCCAGATAGATGACGACCTGATTGATGCCGGGCAGGAACTCGATCACTTCGCGCATGGAGGCGAAGCTTTGCAGGATGCCAAGGACGAAGCCTGCGAGCACCGCTCCGGGCAGCGACCCCATGCCGCCCACAACCACCACCACGAAGGAGATCACGAGGAAGTCCATGCCCATGTGGTAATTGGGCGAGTTGATCGGTGTGTACATGACGCCCGCGAGGCCCGCCACGACGGCCGCGAGGCCGAACATCATGGTGAAGCGTTTGTCGATGTCGATGCCCAACAGCCCCACGGTTTCGCGGTCGGCCATGCCGGCGCGGACCACCATGCCGAAGGTGGTGAATTGCAGGAAGGCAAACACGCCCGCGATGATGATCGCGGCGAAGGCGAAGTAGACCAGCCGCCAATAGGGGTAGATGATGACGTTGGGGTCAAAGCCCAAGAGCACGCCGAAGTCGAAGCTGCCTTTGAAGGCGTCGGGTGCCGGGGCCGGGATCGGGTTGGCGCCGAAGAAATATTTGATGATCTCCTGCAGCACGATGGCCAGCCCGAAGGTCACCAGAATCTGGTCGGCATGGGGGCGTTTGTAGAAATGCTTGATCAGCCCGCGCTCCATGACGATGCCGATGACCAGCATCACCGGGATCGCAAAGAGGATGGCGAGCGGCACGGACCAGTCGATGATCGTGGCCGAGGCGGCCTCCCCGAACCAGTCCTGAATATAGGGGACCTGCACTTTGGCCGGGTTGCCCAGAAAGTCGGTCTTGGTGTCGTCGATGACGGTGTGGCTGAGCGTCAGGATGCGTTGCAGGGTGACGGTGCAGAAGGCCCCGATCATGAACAGCGCGCCATGGGCGAAGTTGACCACGCCCAGCGTGCCGAAGATCAGCGTCAGGCCGAGGGCGATCAACGCATATGCGGAGCCCCCATCCAGTCCACTGAGAAGTTGAAGAACAATTGCTTCCATCTTGCCGACCCCAAAGATGTGACACGCCAGTCCCTCCGCGAGGGTTCGGGAAACGCGCCGTTCTGTTGAAAATTCGTGATCTGCGGCCCCTCCGCAGAAGAGGGAGGGGCCGCAGCGAGGATGATCGCTTACGCGCCTGGGTTACAGGTGCCCAGCTCGCCGCCAAAGATGGAGGCATCATAGGTGACCTGCGCCGCAGGTGTGACTTCCACGATTTCGAGCAAGTCGAACTCGGAAGTTGGGTTCTCTTTACCCTTCACAACGAGCACGTCCTTGAAGCACTGGTGATCTTCGGCGCGGTACAGCGTTGGGCCGTTGC
>CAYXIZ010000024.1:0-22839 GCA_964465485.1 uncultured Rhodobacterales bacterium
AGGGATCAATAGACCCCGCGCGCAGTTCTGTGTGCGAGGAACGCCTCCTAAGCCCCTAAATCTAAAAGCAAACCCCTAACGGCGCAGTTCTTCCAAGCTACGGCGCGCTCCTTTTGTCCAGAGCTGCTCCGCCGCGTCGCCTACGGGTTTGGCGAGCTGCTCGGCCAGCTCAGCAGGAAACACGTCGCGCAGCCCCAGCAGCGCTAAAGCCTTGTCACGCGGGGCCTCCTCGGAGGCCGCTGTCTGCGCCAGAACCTCTGCCAACGGGTCGCGCACGTCTATCGGAGCGCCCGCCTCATCCGTGCCGCTGACGTAGCGCATCCATCCCGCAACCGCGAGGCAGAGCGCGTCTGTGGGCCGTCCAGCGGCAAGTGCCTCTGCCAGAGTATTCAGCAAGCGCTGCGGTAGCTTCTGGCTGCCATCCATCGCGATCTGCCATGTGCGATGTTGAATGCCCGGATTGGCAAAGCGGTCCTGAAGCGCTGCCGCGTAGGCCTGCAAATCCACCCCGTCCGGCGGCGAAACGCTTGGAATACCTTCACTCCATAACATATTGACATACCGCTTATAAACAGGATCAGCCATCGTGTCTGAAATGGTCTCATGCCCCCCGAGATATCCCAGATAGGCCAAGGCCGAATGCGCCCCGTTCAGCATGCGCAGTTTCATATCCTCAAAGGGCTGCACGTCCCCGGTCATGGTCACACCGGCGGCCGCGAAATCCGGGCGGAGGTCGCCCACAAAGCGGTCCTCGATCACCCATTGGCGGAAGGGTTCGTGAAACACCGGGGCCGCGTCATGGATGCCGTGCTTGGCAGCCAGCCGGTCGATATCGGCCTGCGTGGTTGCGGGTGTGATCCGGTCCACCATGGTCGCGGGGAAGCGCCCCTCGGCGTCGATCCAGTCGGCCAAGCGTGGGTCTATGTGGCGGGCCAGTTCGCAAACCACGCGCCGGGTCAATGCGCCGTTCTCCGGGAGGTTGTCGCAGCTGAGCACGGTAAAGGGCGGCAGGCCTGCGTCACGGCGGCGGGCCTGCGCGCGCACCAGATAACCGGGCGCGGAGACCGGATGCGTCTGCCCCAGATCATGGACAATATCGGGATGGGCCGGGTTCAGCCCGCCGCTGGCCGGGACATGGCAATAGCCTTTCTCTGTCACGGTCAGGCTGACAATGCGCGTGTCCGGATGCGCCATAGCGGCGATGACGGCCTCCGGGTCCTCGGGGGCAACCAGCACGTCGGACAGGACCTCGATCTGGCGGGTCTCCTCACCCTCGGGGCCCAAGGTGACGGTGGTGTAGGCCCAATCTTGAGCGGCCAACGCGTCGCGCGTGCCGGGGCTGAGCAGGGAGACACCGATAACGCCCCAATCGCCGCCCCCCGCCCTGATCGCGTCCTCGATGAACGGCGCGCCGAAGGCACGGAAGAACGCCCCGAGACCGAGATGCACGATGCCGGGTTTGGGGGCCGCGTGGCGGCGCGTCAGCCTCATAGCTTATAGGCCGCCTTGGCCAGACCGTAGGTCAGTTGATGGGCCAGCCCCGGTGCCTCATCCGCGTCCAGTCGGCCCGTGGAGACCAGCCCCGCCAGAAACGCGCAATCCACGCGCCGGGCCACGTCATGGCGTGCGGGGATGGAGCAAAATGCCCGCGTGTCATCGTTAAAGCCCACCGTGTTGTAAAACCCGGCGGTTTCCGTGGCCATTTGACGAAAGCGCATCATGCCCTCATAGCTGTCATGGAACCACCAGGGCGGCCCAAGTTTCAACGCCGGGTAGACGCCTGCCAGCGGGGCCAGCTCGCGCGCATAGGCGCTTTCGTCCAAGGTGAAGACGATCAGGCTCATTCGCGGGTCGCGGCCCACCGCGTTCAGCAGCGGGGCCAGAGCGGTGACGTAATCGGTGCGGGTCGGGATGTCGAACCCCTTGTCGCGGCCAAACATCGCCATCACCTCGGCGCTGTGGTTGCGGCGCGATCCGGGGTGCAGTTGCAGCACCAGACCGTCCTCAAGGCTCATCCGGGCCATCTCGGTCAGCATATGGCCGCGAAACTGGTCTGCCTGCTCTGCTGTGCACCCCCCTGCCCGCGCCTTGTCGAAAAGCGCCGCGGCCACATCCGCGGGCAGGTCTTCGGTGCGGGCCGTTGGGTGGCCATGGTCGCTGGCCGTGGCCCCGAAGGTCTTGAAATGCGCCCGGCGTGCCCGGTGGGCAGCGAGATAGCCCGTCCAGGTGGAGGTATCCTCGCCGGTGATCTCGCCCAGCTGCGCCACGTTCTGCGCAAAGCCTTCAAATTCGGGGTCAATCACCGCGTCAGGCCGGTAGGCCGGGATCACCCTGCCCTGCCAGTCGCAGTCCCTGATCATCTGGTGCCAGGACAAATCATCCAAGGCGCTGTCAGTGGTGGAGATCACCTCAATCCCGAACCGGTCAAACAACGCGCGGGGGCGGAACTCCGGCTGCGAAAGTTTTTCCGCGATCACATCGAAATGCGCATCCGCATTTGCAGCCGACAACCGTTCTGTCAGGCCGAACACGTCCTGAAATGCATGATCGAGCCACAACCGCGACGGCGTGCCTTGGAAGAGGTGGAAATTTTGCGCAAAGAGCCGCCAGATTTTGCGCGGGTCGCTCTCCACCGGGTCGCCATCGCTGCGCGGCACGCCAAGGTCCTCCAGCGGGACGCCTTGCGAATGTAGCATGCGAAACACGTAGTGATCCGGGGTCACAAACAGCGCTGCGGGGTCGGAAAACGCCTCGTTTTCGGCAAACCAGCGCGGATCCGTGTGCCCATGCGGGCTCAGGATCGGCAAATCCTTGATTTCGGCATAAAGTGCTGCTGCCAGATGCCGGTCTTGGGGATCGCTTTGAAAAAGGCGGTTTTCGTCAAGCATCGTCATCTGGCCTTCCCTGTTTTGCACATTTGATAGCCGTGAAAGCAGCATGCTGGCCAGCCACTTTTGGGGCCTGCACGGGGCGTGGCGTCCTAGTAGTGTTATAATATAGTTAATTTTCCCCCTAGACTCCTCGACAGGTGACGTATTGGGCAGTAGTCTTTTGACATCACACGCAAAAGTGAAAGAAATCAAACTCATGCCATCTCTTCTTGTGCTGAACGGGCCCAACCTCAACCTTCTTGGCACCCGGCAACCCGAGGTCTATGGCCCGGAGACTTTGGGCGATATCGAAGGCATGTGCCGCGCCCATGCGAAAGAGAAAGGCGTGGGCCTGGAGTTTGCGCAATCCAACCATGAAGGCGCGCTGGTCGAGCATTTGCATGCCGCCAAAGGCACGCATGATGCGGTGATTTTCAACGCGGGGGCCTACACACACACGTCGGTGGCGCTGATGGATGCGATTGCCTCCGTAGAGCTGCCGGTGATCGAACTGCATTTGTCTAATGTGCATGCACGCGAGGCGTTTCGGCACAAATCCTATCTGGCCCCGGTCGCCATCGGGATCATCTGCGGCTTCGGCGCGCGCGGCTATACGCTGGCTATGGATGCGGCCCTAAACCATCTCGGGGCAGAGACATGATCGACCAGTATCTGCACCAGATGACCGACGCCAACACGATCGAGGCGGCGTGGGATGTGCATACCAAAAAGATGAATGAATACGGGTTTGACCGCCTGCTCTATGCCTATACCCGCTTTGGCACGGGCTCCTCTTTGGGAGATCTGCAAGACGCGTTGATCCTGACCAATCAGGACCCGGCCTATGTTGACGAATTCATCGGTCAGGGCATGTATTCCAAAGGGCCTATGGTGGCCTGGGCCTCCGAAAATACCGGGTCCTGCAGCTGGAACATGATCCGCGCGCAGATTGCGGCGGGCGAGGTGACGCCCGACATGATGGAGGCCATGGCGCTCAATCAGCGGATGAATGTGGTGGCGGGCTATACGATCAGCTTTCACGAGGTCTCCCTGCGGGCCAAAGGCGCTATCGGGCTATGCGCCCGCGATGGGATGACGCAGGCGGATGTGGATGATCTTTGGGCCGAAAGCGGCTCGGAGATTGAGCTGGCCAATAAAATTCTGCACCTCAAAGTGGTGCAATTGCCGCATACAACAGGCCAAAGACGCCAATTGACGGCACGGCAGCGCGAGGTGCTGGAATGGGTGGCGGATGGCAAAACCATTCAGGATACGGCGACAATTATGGGGCTAAACCCTGCCACTGTTGAGAAACACCTGCGGTTGGCGCGCGAGTCCCTTGACGTCGACACCACCGCTCAGGCCATCCTAAAGGCGTCGTCGCAGAACCAATTCTTCTTAATTGAGCGCTGATTTCGACTTTCTTAACAGAAGGTTAACGGGGGAGGTAAGGTTTACCTTACTTTGCATTTACGCGGGTTTTTCATAATTTTTCAACGTTCCGTGAGTGGTGGCTTTTGCCATGGGACTTTTATCGGACGGCGTATTCCTGGATTTGAAGGAAAATGCGTGGTCCGATCCGGACTATCCGGAACGCCGTCCAATGGGTCTATTTTGACCCGTTGGACGGCACCTTTCACGCCACAACCGCAAGTCCCCAGCTCCCCAGCATGAACCTTGCGGCGGCATGAAAAAACGGCGTTGAGGGAGACCTCAACGCCGTTCCAGTATTCTCACTAAGGCGAGCGACTTAGCCCTTCAGGGCTGCGGCCACCTCTTCTGCGAAGTTCTCTTCTTTCTTCTCGATCCCTTCGCCCACTTCCAAACGCATGAAGCCGGTGATCTCGACACCTGCTTCTTTCGCAGCGGCACCAACGGTCAGGTCAGGGTTCACAACGAAGGACTGGTTCAGCAATGTGACCTCAGCCATATATTTCTTCATCCGGCCCACGATCATCTTCTCGATCACCGCCTCCGGCTTGCCGCTTTCGCGCGCAATATCCATCTGAACCTGCTTTTCTTTCTCGACCACAGCCGGGTCCAGGTCCGCCTCAGACAAAGAGGCCGGGTTCACAGCGGCGACATGCATCGCAACCTGTTTGCCAAAAGCTTCATTCTCCCCAGACAGGGCCACCAACACGCCGATCTTGCCCATGCCGGGGGCCGCTGCATTGTGCACATATGAGACCACGGAGGTGCCCTCAAGACGCGCCATGCGGCGCACCGACATGTTCTCGCCAATGGTCGCCACTTTCGCGGTCACAACGTCCTCGACGGATTTGCCGCCCATATCTGCGGATTTCAAAGCGTCCACATCGGACACGGACAAAGCCACGGAGGCGATGCCGGACACCATTTCCTGAAACTCGGCGTTCTTGCCGACGAAGTCCGTCTCGGAGTTCACCTCAACCGCGACGCCCACGCCGCCATCCGTGTTCACCGCAACCAGACCTTCTGCCGCGGTGCGGCCGGATTTCTTCGCCGCTTTCGCAAGCCCCTTGGTGCGCAGCCAGTCAATCGCCGCCTCCATGTCGCCCGCATTCTCGGTCAGCGCTTTTTTCGCGTCCATCATGCCTGCGCCCGTGCTGTCGCGCAGTTCTTTCACCATCGCAGCCGTAATCGCCATCTCATGGGTCTCCTGTGATTAAATGTGGGAATGTCCGAAGGCAGGCGCCCTGCCCCCGGCAAATCTCGTTTAGGCCTTGGCTTCTTCCGCCGGGGCGTCAGCCGGGGCCTCTTCGGCCACCGCTTCTTCCACCGGGGCTTCCTCAGCCGCGCCCAGATCAACGCCAGCCGCGCCCATTTGGGCCTGCATGCCGTCCAGAGCCGCTCGTGCCACCAGATCGCAATAGAGAGCAATTGCGCGCGACGCGTCGTCATTGCCCGGGATCAGGTAGTCAATGCCGTCGGGCGAGCAGTTGCTGTCCACGACCGCAATCACCGGGATGCCCAGCTTTTTGGCTTCGGCAATGGCAAGGTCTTCCTTGTTCACGTCGATCACGAATAACAGATCCGGCGTGCCGCCCATTTCGCGGATGCCGCCCAGCGAGGCTTGCAGCTTGCCCTGGTCACGCTCCATGCCCAGACGCTCTTTCTTGGTCAGGCCGGAGAAGCCGGTGTCCATCGCCTCGTCAATCTTTTTGAGACGCGAGATGGAGTTCGACACGGTTTTCCAGTTGGTCAGCGTGCCGCCAAGCCAACGGTGGTTCATGTAATATTGCGCGCATTTCTCGGCAGCTTCCGCAATCGGGCGCTGCGCCTGACGCTTGGTGCCCACGAAGAGCACGCGGCCGCCCTTGGCGGTGGTGTCACGCACAACCTGCAACGCTTGATCCAGCATCGGCACGGTTTGTGTCAGATCCATGATGTGGATCCCGTTCTTGGAGCCGTAAATATACGGGTCCATACGTGGGTTCCAACGCGCGGTCTGGTGACCAAAGTGAACGCCAGCTTCCAAGAGCTGACGGAGCGAAAATTCTGGCAAAGCCATGTCCGTTTTCCTTTCCGGTTTAAGCCTCAGCGGGGTGTGATGGGCTGTTGCCCAAACCGGTGGATGTCATGGGATGTCTCCCCCAATCGACCCGACCCCGCCTGCGAAGTACGCGCCACATAGACCAAAGCGCGCCCCCCCGCAACCCGTCACGGCCCCTGCGCCCCGCCCTGCCCCATCACTGCTTCAAAAATACTCAATTCCGCCGCTTGCCACCCGGCCCGGACCTTGCCCATAAAGCGCCATGAGCAAGCAACCCGACATTCTGTGCATCGGCGCCGTCCTGTGGGACATTATCGGCCGCGCGCCGTCGCATATGCAGGTGGGCTCGGATGTGCCGGGCCGCATCACCCGCATTCCGGGCGGGGTCGCGCTGAACATTGCCATGGCGCTGAAAGCCTACGGCATGCAGCCCGCGCTGCTGGCCGCCGTGGGCCAGGATGACGAAGGGGCGGAGCTGATCCGCGCCTGCACCCGGCTGGGCCTCATCGGCGCGCATATCTACCGCTCCGAGGATCTGCCCACCGACCGCTACATGGCCGTGGAAGGCGCCAACGGACTGATCGCCGCCATTGCGGACGCTCATTCATTGGAGGCCGCTGGCGACAAGATCCTGCGCCCGCTGACCCAAGGCGCGCTGCAGGGCTGGGACGGCATTATAGCGCTTGACGGCAACCTGACGGCGATGCTTCTCGAACAGATTGCCCACGCGCCCGCCTTTGCCAAGACCGACCTGCGCGTGGCCCCGGCCTCGCCCGGCAAGGCTGAGCGGCTGATGCCGTTCCTCTCGGGCGGCAATGCCACGCTCTATGTGAATACCGAAGAAGCGGCTCTGCTTCTGCACTGTGCCGTAGATTCTGCCGCCGACGCCGCCCAAGCGCTCATAGGCGCAGGCGCGCACCGCGCCGTCGTCACCGACGGGCCACGCCCTGCCAGCATCGCCTTTGGCGACACGCTGATCACCCGCAGCCCGCCCGAAGTGCTCGTCACCCGCGTCACCGGCGCGGGCGATACGTTCATGGCGGCCCATATCGCGGCGGAGGCCAAAGGCGCAGCGCCTGAGGCGGCACTTGACCGCGCGCTCACCGCCGCTGCCATCTATATTTCTGGAGAAACCTATAAATGACCCTGCCCATGATCCGCTCCACGGAGGTCGCCGCCGCGCAAAAGGCCAACCGCCCCGTCGTGGCGCTGGAAAGCACCATCATCACCCATGGCATGCCTTATCCCCAGAACCTCGAGATGGCGCGCGGGGTGGAGCAGCTGATCCGCGAGAAAGGCGCCGTGCCTGCCACGATCGCCGTGCTCGACGGCACGCTGCATATCGGTCTTGAAGACGCGCAGCTTGAGGATCTGGCCCAACGCCCGGATGCGGCCAAACTGTCCCGCGCCGATATGGCGATTTGCCTGTCCACCAAAGGCACCGGGGCCACCACCGTGGCCGCCACGATGATCGCCGCCCATCTGGCAGGCATTGCCGTCTTTGC
This sequence comes from uncultured Rhodobacterales bacterium, assembly GCA_964465485.1. Lineage (GTDB taxonomy): Bacteria > Pseudomonadota > Alphaproteobacteria > Rhodobacterales > Rhodobacteraceae > Litoreibacter. The sequence continues at coordinate 7,848 of CAYXIZ010000024.1, forward strand.
CACAGGCGGCATCGGCGGCGTGCATCGCGGGGCGGAGCTGAGCTTTGACGTCTCCGCCGATCTGCAAGAGCTGGCCCAAACCCCCGTCACCGTCGTGGCCGCCGGGGCCAAGGCGATCCTCGACATTCCAAAGACGCTTGAGCTGCTCGAAACGCTGGGCGTGCCTGTCATCGCTTACGGTCAGGACCAGCTGCCGGCCTTCTGGTCCTCCACATCCGATCTCAAAGCCCCGCAACGGCTCGACACCGCCGCCGAGATCGCGCAGGCCCACGCGATGCGCGCAGCTCTCGGCCTGCCCGGAGGCCAGCTGATCGCCAATCCGGTGCCAAAAGACGCCGAGATCCCGCAAGAGGCCATCAACCCGATCATCGCGCAGGCTCTCTCTGAGGCGGAGGCGCAACATATCACCGCCAAGGCGGTCACGCCCTTCCTGCTCAAGCGCATTTTCGAGCTGACCGAAGGGCGGTCGCTCGTCACAAATATTGCACTGGTGCGCAATAATGCGCGTCTCGCCGCAGAAATTGCCTGCGCAATGGGCGCGGTGACACAGGCATGATCCATCACACATCCTTGTCGCGAACCCCGCTTGTATAGGGTCCCGTCCGTCTCTAGGTTGCGACAGTAGTCTTCTCAAACCGGCCCGCCCCCATGCCTGACACCGATCCACTTCCCGACACCAGACGCCGCCGCCCCGGTCGCTTCTCGCGGCTGCGTGGCAACTTCTTGGCGGGGCTCATCGTGGTTGCGCCCATTGGCATGACGATCTGGCTGATCTGGACCGTTGTGGGCTGGATTGATGGCTGGGTCTGGCCCTTCATCCCGCGCGCCTATCAACCTGAAGAGCTGGTCAATTGGGTGATGGGCTACCCCGAAAACCGGATCAGCGTGAATGTGCGCGGCATCGGGATGGTGATCTTTTTGCTGTTCACCGCCGTGGTCGGCTGGATCACCAAAGGCTTTCTGGGCCGCTCGCTTCTGCGCTTTGGTGAGAACCTCGTGGACCGCATGCCCGTCGTGCGCTCCATCTATTCCGGGGTCAAACAAATCGCCGAAACCGTGTTTTCGCAGCGTGACACGTCCTTTGATAAGGCCTGCCTCGTGGAATATCCGCGTCGCGGCATCTGGGCGATTGCCTTCATATCCACGTCTGCCAAGGGCGAGATTGCGTCCGGCATTCCGGTGGAGGACCAGAAGGTCTCCGTTTTTTTGCCCACCACGCCGAACCCGACCTCAGGCTTCTTGCTCTTCGTGCCGAAAAGCGACGTGATCGAGCTGGAAATGAGCGTGGAAGATGCGGCCAAGCTCGTGATCTCTGCCGGGCTGGTCTACCCGAACGCCAAAGACCCCTCCGCGCCGCCCAAACTGGCCGCTGAGGCGGCGGAATAGGCTATTTCAGCCAGCCTTGATAATGCACGATCAGGCCCGCAATTGGCGCGCTGAGCTTCACGTCAAAGCGAAACACGCCATCCTCGTCATATTCCCGCGTCTCGGAACGTGGCAGCAGCGCCTGTGGCAGCGGCAGACCCAGAAACCAGCCATGGGTCACGGGCATGCCCATCTCACCACCTTCGACAGGCAATGACATTTGAAATTTGAACGGCCCGAACCGCTCCCGCACCGCGCCTGACCCGGCGGGAGACAGGACAGAGCGGAATCTTTGGCCGTCGAAATCGCGGGTCCAGACTTCCGTCTCTCCAACCCGCTCCATCCGCACCGAAACCGGCGTTTTCTCCCGCTCCGGCGGGAACCGAAAGAGCGCCGCGACCAGCTTGGCCCCGAGGCCGGCCCCACGCGTCACCCGCGCCTCGCCCGACAGCGTGTTGAGGTCCCAAAGGTCATGCGCGTGTCGCCAGCTTGCAGGCATCGCGCGCCATGTTTCCGCCCCCAAGGCCTGCTCGAAAAGCGGCGTGGCGTCGGCGGCTTCCCGGTCAAAGCTGCCGTCCAGCTTTGCCAAGACGGCCTCCGCCTCTTCAAGCGTGAACTCCGCCAACGCAGGCCGCGCGCCGGGCGTCACGTCCCCCGCAATAAGCCGCCGGATCACCAGCAGCGCGGGAACAGCAGGCACAAACGGCCCCTTGCCCTGCCCCATATGCAGCCGCCAGCCGCGCGTCAGCGCTGCACCTTGCGCGGCCCTCCCAGCGACCCGCATCACCATGCCGCCCTGATCCGAGCCAAAGCCCTCCATCCGCTCCGCGGTCCAGAGAAGCGGGGTCGTGAACAGGTCCAGCCGGGGCAACAGACCTTTGCGATGGGCCCAGCCCAAAAGCCGCAAGCTGTGATGCATCAAAGGCAATTCCAGCCCCGCGCGAAACAGGACGGAGCGCGCATCATAGGCGCCCGGAAACAGCGCCAGATCCGGCGCGCCTATCGGGGATGCGGCCCGGCGCAGGCCTTTGGGCAGGTCTCGTAGCGCGCTCCCCGACCATGCGGGCATTTCCGTCCACGCGCCGTTGCGCCAGAGTTTCATAGGCCGCCCGACTTGGCTCAGGATCGCCGCCATCACGGCCCGCCCGCGCGGGGCGCGGTTGCCGGGCAGGATCGCGCTTTCGATCAGGGTGATCTCCTCCATGTCGCCGCGCAAGGCCTCGACCACAGCGCTGGACAGCGCGGGCACGGTGGAGACCCCCGACAGCACCGCAACCCCCGCCGCTTGTGCCGCGTCGTCCAATACTGAAATGCCCGTGGTGAACGCGGCGTCGTCGCTCAGATCCAGCGCATGGCAGCCGCATTCCACGGCCAAGCGCGCCAAATTGTACTCTGTGTAAGCCTGAAACGGCCCCGCGGCATCGACCACCACGTCGCCCGGCTCCAGCACCTCGCGCAAACCGGACGGGTCGCGCAGGTCGAGCTCCATTGCCTCGCCGCCATACTCCGCCGTGAACGCCTCCGCCTTGGTCAAGGTTCTGCCGGCCACGACGACATGCAGCCCGTCCTCCAACAAGAGCCGCGCCAGCCTGCCGCCAAACACGCCATAGCCGCCCAGAATAACGACCTTCATCGCAAGAGCCTTGCCTGAATATCCGGGTCCGGCATAGCACAAAGATCCGCGCGGCCCATCACCTTATACCTGTTGCGCGCCACCACGCCGTAGGCCGAGTCGCGTAGGGGTTTGGGGATCAGCCGCAAGGCCTCCAGCCCGCGCCACCGCCCGCCCAGTTTGCGCCCGACCATGATCGTCGCGTCCAGCGAGCTGTGGCCCAGCCCGTCTTCGAGATAGAGCCAAGAGGTCGGGTCCTCTGGCGCCATCCCGAAATGGCGCAGCAGCCCTGCGCCGAGCGCGGATTGCACCGGGATGATCCGAAAGGCGGCGTCATGGTCATTGCGCGCAATCCATTTGGCCCCGCGCGCGCAGAGCCCGCAGGTGGCGTCCATCACGGTCAAGGAACCGCGGTCGTCAAACTCCGGCACAGCCGCGTCGCTGCGCCACGAATAGGCAGCATTCAGGGGTCGCATAGAAAGCGCTCCTTTCCATGCCCAATCTAAGCCTTGCGGCACGCCAAAACAGGGTGCGCAGTGTCGCAGCCCTAAAGGGCGCGGCGCACGGCCTTGCTGGTCTGCTTGACGTCCTCGGCCGCACCCTCAACCGTGTTGCAGGCCGATACCGTGCCCAGCGCGCCCAGCGCCATCACCAAAATTGCGATCCGTTTCATAACTGCTTCCTCGCGGTCTTCGCCCTTTTTCGGGGACGTTACTTTTCGATCCACCAGACATCTGGCAGATACCCCGGCCAGTCACCATAGGCGGGCGTCACGTCGGGGCGTTTCATCTCTTTGTTATGGGCCAGCCGCGAAATGGGGGAGTACCAAATCGGGACGATATAGCGCCCCGCCATCAGCATCCGGTCCATGGCTTTGACGGCGGCCACGTAATCCTCCCGGCTCTTGGCGGTCAGCATCTCCTGCACCATCGCGTCCACCGCAGGCAGCTTGATGCCGGGCAGGTTGCGCGAGCCGTTGGTCTCGGCGGCCTCAGTGCCCCAATAGGCCAGCTGCTCATTGCCGGGGCTCAGGCTGAGGCCACGGGTGAAATAGGTCATGTCGAAATCGAACTGATCCGTGCGCTCGCGATATTGCGCGCTGTCGATCGTGTCGACGGTGACAAAGACGCCAATCCGCTCCAGAGCCTGCGTGTAGATGTTCAGGATGGCCGCAATCTCCGAGCTGCCGGAGCTTGCAAGGATCTGAAAGCTCAACGGCTTGCCCTCAGCGGAGGTCATCACGCCGTCTTTCACCTCATAGCCCGCGTCCGCCAGCAGCTCCTGCGCCTTCACGATCCCTGCGCGGTTGCGCTCGGAGCCGTTGCTCACAGGCAGGTTGTAGCCCTCAATCGCGCCGGGGTTCAGCGTGTCTTTATGGGCCTCGAGCAGCTCCAACACACGGCCTGTCGCGGGGCCATGCCCCATGCCCAGAACCGAATTGGAGAAATACGACGTAATCCGTGGCTGGTCCCCGCCATTCAGTGCGGTGTTGATGAACTCGAAGTTGAACGCCTGGATCATCGCCTCGCGCACGCGCCAGTCCTTGAAAACCTCACGCCTTGTGTTCATTGCAAAGCCGGTCATGCCGGAGGGGCGCTCATGGGCGATCTCGGATTTCACCACCTCGCCCGATTGCACGCGCGGGAAGTCGAATTGCTCGGCCCATTTCTGAGCGTTGGTTTCGCGGTGAGAGGTTAGCTCCCCCGCCTTGAAGGCTTCAAACATTGCCGTGGCGTCGGAGAAGAACTCCATCCGCACCTCGTCAATCACGTTGGTGCCTTTGCGAAACGGGATGTCTTTGCCCCAGTAATCCGGGTTGCGCTTCAGCGACACGAACCGCCCGGCCTCAAAATCGTCGATCACATAGGGAGCGGAGGCAATCGGGATCACGTCCAGCCCGGAATCCTCAAAATCCTTGCCCTCCCATTGCGCCTTTTTCAGGATTGGGCGCATGCCCATGATCAGCGCCAGCTCGCGGTCCTCGACATTGAAGCTGAACTTCACCGATTGCGGGCCGGTCTGCTCGACGCTCTCTACTTTTGCCCAGCTGCCGCGATAACGGCCATGGCCTTTGGTGCCCAATGTCTCGTAAGACCAGATCACGTCTTCCACGGTCACCGGGCTGCCATCGGAGAACCGTGCTTCCTCGCGCAGGACAAATTCCACAGAATCGCCCGCCGGGCTGACCTCTATCGATTCGGCCAGCAGACCATATAGAGTGAACGGCTCGTCCAGACTGCGGCCCATCAGTGACTCATATGCCAAAAAACGTAGCTGCCACGGGACGCGGCCTTTCTGGATATGCGGATTGAGGGAATCAAAGCTGCCCACCTCACCTGCTGCCACCGCTCCGCCGAAGGGGGCGGACGGGTTTACGTAAGGGAGGGACACAAAGTCTGGTGGCAGTGCAGGGTCGCCATACATAGCTATGCCATGTTTGGGCTCCGCCATTGCCGCGCCGCCGAACAGCACGCCTGCGGCCAAAGCCAGCGAGGCCCCGGCTTGGAAAAACACTGATCTCATTTTGGCAACTCTCCCTCATGCCCCATTTTTTCTTACCTTTGATCGTAAAGAGGCTTTTGGGCCAACACAAACTTTATGCTTGGCGAGAGGCAAGTCATTGCTTATAAAGCTCTTACTGCTCGATAGGTTTCTTGCCTGTATGAAACCTGCCTCAATAACTTAACACCAGCTTCGGCTGGTGTTTTTTTTTGGCAAACGATGCTGCGCCTCCCTGCCCGTTCACGCGCCTGTGCTTAATGCGCCCGTGCCTTTTGCAGCTGCAGCATATATATGCTGCAGGAAAGCAAAGCAGTGAAAGGATCTCGCCCCATGTCCGTCAAAGGAAAAACCGCCGTTATCACCGGGTCCAATTCAGGCATCGGGCTGGGCATCGCGCAAGAGCTGGCGCAGGCTGGCGCCAATGTGGTGTTGAACTCCTATACCGACAATAAGACCGACCACGCGCTGGCCGATGAGATCTCGCGTGTCACCAACACCAAGGCCCGCTACATCCAGGCCGACCTGTCCAAAGGCGATCAGGCCCGCGCGCTCGTTGAGCAGGCAGGTAAGGTCGACATCCTGATCAACAATGCAGGCATCCAGCATGTGGCCCCCATCGACGAATTCCCGGCGGAGAAATGGGACATGATCATCGCCATCATGCTTTCAAGCGTGTTTCACACCACCGCCGCCGCCATCCCGATGATGCGCAAGGCGGGTTGGGGCCGGGTGATCAACATCTCCTCTGCGCATGGCCTGACGGCCTCGCCTTACAAATCTGCTTATGTCTCCGCCAAGCACGGTGTTGTCGGCATGACGAAAGTGGTCGCTCTGGAGACCGCCCGCGAGCCGATCACCGCCAACGCCATCTGCCCCGGCTACGTGCGCACGCCGCTGGTGGAGGCGCAGATCCCCGACACCGCCAAGAAATACGACATGACAGAAGAAGAGGTGATCGAGAAAGTGCTGCTGGAACGCCAGCCCTCCAAGGAATTCGCCACCACGGAACAGCTCGGCGGCGTGGCGGCCTTCCTGTGCTCGGACGCGGCCGCGCAAATCACCGGCACCACGATCAGCGTCGATGGCGGCTGGACCGCGCTATGATTGATCACCCCAACCTGCAAGGGCTCGCGCTTTCAGACGTCAATATCACTGGCATGACGCTCGATGGTATCCCGCTCAGCGACATGGTCGCCGTCTATGACAAGCAGAACGCTCATGGGTAAGCGCGCGACCAAGGCGATCAATCTGGCGCTGCAAGGCGGCGGCGCGCATGGGGCCTATACATGGGGCGTGCTCGACCGGCTGCTGGAAGAAGAGGCGCTGGAGATCACCGGCATGTCCGGCACCTCCGCAGGCGCGCTGAACGCCGCTGCGCTGAAATCGGGCTGGGTGGAGAATGGCCGCGAGGGCGCACGCGCCAAGCTGACATGGCTCTGGCAGGAGATCGGCGCGCTCGATCAACCCGCCCTGCCCGCTTGGATGACCGGGGTCACGCCGCAATCGGTCAGCAAAGCGATGGAGCTGTCGCCTGCCTTCATGGCCGCCGATATGATGAGCCGCATGATGAGCCCTTATCAATTCGGCAATCTCATCCCCCACCCGCTGCGCGCCATCGTGGACCAGCTCTCCTATGATAAGGTCTGCGCCAGTCAGGGGCCCGAGCTGTTCATCTGCGCCACCAATGTGCGCACCGGCAAGATTCGCATCTTCCAGCGCGACGAGATCGACAGCTGCGCGCTTCTGGCCTCTGGCTGCCTGCCGACGCTGTTCAAGGCCGTAGAGAAATTTGACCCCAGAACAGGCCAGGTCGAGGCCTATTGGGATGGCGGCTATATGGGCAACCCTGCCCTCTTCCCGCTCTTTGACAATGACACGCAGGACATCGTCATCATCAACATTAACCCGCTGCACCGCGAGGACGTCCCCAAATCGCCGCAGGAAATCCAGAACCGCATCAACGAGATCAGCTTCAACGGCTCGCTCTTTCGCGAACTGCGCGCCATTCAGTTCGTGCGCGAGCTGCTGCGCAACGGTTCGGTCAAGCGCGGTACGATGGAAGAGGTGCTGATCCATATGATTTCTGATGACAAGCTGATGACGCAGCTGTCCGTGGCCACTAAGATGGTGCCCACGCCTTACGTGCTTGGCGAGCTGAAAGACGCAGGCCGCGCCGGGGCGGACGCGTTTCTGCACGAACACTGGGGCGACCTCAATAACAGCTCCACCGTGGATCTGCGGGCGATGTTCTCCTGACGGGCAACACGAATTGTCATAAAACTGTCATGATTTCAATGACCTCACGGATTGTGAGGGCATTCTCACGCTGCCGTTATCGTCAGCTCCGGATGCCACAGAAATTGTGCACTTGCGCACCAATTAGCCCCTATTTTCGTATTTCAGTGAATTTCCATGAGGCGATGCAGGCCCTAGATTAGTCTCATCAGCAGCAAACACGCTGCTTCACAAAACCGCCGCAAGGCACACACATACTGGAGATCACATCATGAAAACCATCATCGCAACAGCCGCTCTCGCCCTGTCTTTCGCCGCTCCTGCCGCCGCAGACGTGTCCAACGCCGAAGCCTTCTTTGCATTGGGCAACGACTCTGCTGCTGAGCGTATCTTGGGCGAAACTTCGACTGGCAACCCGGTTGCAGCCGCTGAAAAATTCGCGCTGACCAACACGTCGCCTGCCGAAACCGAAGTCAACTTCGACCGGGCCCGCAACGTGGACGCCTCCGCTCTGGCGCAAATGTTCTCGCTCTACAACGACTCCGCTGCTGAGCGCATGGTCAACTAAGACAGGTATATCTGAGCGCGCCGTCCTCCCCGGCGCCCTCGACTATTGCCACAGACGGCCTCTCCTTCGGGAGGGGCCGTTTTTCGTTTGCCCACTCACGCCCTTGACATATCCCGGTTACACAAGGCCATTAGCGTGACGCAGAAAACCGGAGTGAGCCATGCGCCCTCACATCACATCCCGCAGCACCATCGCTGAGGCCTTGGGCACCGCCTTCCTGCTCATCGGCGTGGTCGGCTCCGGCATCATGGGAGAGGCGCTCTCGGGCGGCAACACCGCCATTGCCCTGCTGGCCAACGCCATCGCCACCGGCTGCATCCTTTACGTGCTGATCACCATCCTTGGCCCCTTATCCGGCGCGCATTTCAACCCCGCCGTGACGCTGGCCTTCCGTCTGAGGGGCGAGATCACCACCCCCACAGCGCTGGTCTATGTCGCCGCGCAAATTATCGGCGGCATCATCGGCGTCTGGCTCACCCATCTGATGTTCGAGCTGCCCGTCTGGCAGCTTTCGACCACGCCGCGCACCGGGGTCTCGCAATATATCTCGGAGGCCATTGCGACCTTCGGCCTGCTCCTGATGATCTTTGGCGGCCTGAAATCGCGTCCTGAGGCCGTCCCCACGCTGGTCGCGCTCTACATTACCGGGGCCTATTGGTTCACCGCCTCGACCAGCTTTGCCAACCCCGCCGTCACAATCGCGCGCGGGCTGACGGACACATTTGCGGGCATTGACCCCGCCCATGCGCCCGCTTTCATTGCGGTGCAACTGCTCACCGCCGCGCTGGCCACCGGTGCGCTTGCATGGCTCTTTTCGCGCGACTAGCCCGCCCAAGGCTTGCAACCCGCAGGCCAGCGCCCTAGCGCTAGGCCCATGAGCGCGATTTTCGATCAAGGCCCCCCGTCCCCCTGCCCGGCTGTTTTCAACATGGCCGAGTATGTGCTGTCCGGGGCCGGAGCCCCTGACGGGCGTATCGCCTTTGAGGTGCCGAGCGTGCAGGGCCAGCCTGGCCGCACGCTGAGCTACGGCACCCTGCGCACCCATGTGAAAGGCATCGCCACGGGGCTGTTGTCGCATGGGCTGCGCCCCGGAGATCGGCTGCTCTTTCGCCTTGGCAACCGTCTCGAATTCCCGCTGGCCTATCTCGCGGCGCTCTATGTGGGCATCATCCCGGTGCCGACCTCCGCGCAATTGACCGCGTCCGAGGTCGCGACGCTGTGCCAGATCTGTCAGCCCCACGCGATCCTGACCGATGGCAGCACGGCGCTTCCCGAAGGCAGCACCCTGCCGCTGATCACCACCGATCTGTTGCGCGACATGCACGCCCTGCCGCCCGCCCATCCGGCCATGGGCGATCCGAACCGGCTGGCCTATATCATCTTCACCTCCGGCACCTCAGGCACGCCGCGCGGCGTCTGCCATGCCCATCGCGCCATCTGGGCGCGGCGGATGATGCATCAGGGCTGGTACGGGCTCAGCAATGCCGACCGGATGCTGCATGCGGGCGCGTTCAACTGGACCTATACGCTGGGGACCGGGCTGATGGATCCGTGGAGCGTCGGGGCCACAGCACTTGTCACCCCCGAGGGCACGCCTGTCTCCGAGCTGCCGATGATCCTCGCGCAAAACACCATCACCATGTTCGCCGCCGCCCCCGGCGTCTACCGCCAGATGCTGCGCCACCCGTTTCCGGCCGCCATGCCCGCCCTGCGCCACGGGCTTTCCGCAGGCGAGCAATTGCCCACAGCCATCCGCGCCCAATGGGAGGCCACCACCCGCACCACGATCCACGAGGCGCTGGGCATGTCCGAATGCTCCACCTTCATCTCCGGCAGCCCCGCCCATCCCGCGCGTCCCGGAACCTCTGGCAGGCCGCAACCGGGCCGCCGCATAGCGATCCTGCATGACACGGCGCCTGCGCCTTTTGACACGCCCGGCGAGCTCGCCGTCGCCGCCACAGATCCCGGCCTGATGCTCGGTTACTTGGGCGCGCCGCCCTTACATCAAAGCTGGTTTCGCACGGGCGACATGGCGCAGATGGCGCAAGATGGCTCCGTCACCTATCTGGGCCGCGCGGATGATATGATGAACGCGGGCGGCTACCGCGTCTCGCCCCTTGAGGTGGAGGCCGCCATGGCGGCGGCGAAGGGCCTCACCGCCTGCGCCGCCGTTGCAATGTCGCCCAAACCCGACACCACCGTGATCGCGCTATTCTACACCGGGGACGCGGATAAACAGGCTCTGCGCGCCCATGCGGCAGAAAAACTGGCCCGCTACAAACAGCCCCGGCTTTACATCCAGCGGGCCAGCCTTCCATATGGCCCAAATGGCAAATTGAACCGACGCGCGCTGCGCGACAGCTTTGAGGCTCCCTATGACGGCAACGATCCAGCTTGATATCATCTCCGACCCGATCTGTCCGTGGTGCTATATCGGCAAAGCCGGGCTCGACCGCGCGCTTGAGAAAAACCACGACCACCCGTTCAAGATCGAGTGGCACCCGTTCCAGCTGAACCCCGACATGCCCGCAGGCGGCATGGACCGGCGCACCTATCTTGAGACCAAGTTCGGCGGTAAGGAGAACGCCGTCAAAGTCTATGGCCAGATCGAACAGGCCGCCATCGCCGCCGGTCTGGAGATCAATTTCGAGGGCATCAAGACCACCCCCAACACCATCGACGCGCATCGGCTGATCCATTGGGCAGGCCTTGAGGGCCGCCAGACCGCCGTGGTCTCCAAGCTCTTCAAAGCCTATTTCGTCGAGGGCCGCGATATCGGTGACCATGCCGTCCTGACCGAGATTGCAACCGAGGCGGAGATGAACCCCGACATGATTGCGCGCCTTCTGGCCAGCGACGCCGACCGCGACGACATCGCCCAGCGCGACGCCCATGCCCGCAAGCGCGGCGTCACCGGCGTGCCGACCTTCGTGGTAGCCAACCAGCACGTCCTGCCCGGCGCGCAACCCGCCGATCTGTGGGAGCGCGTCCTATCCGAGCTGCGCATCCAGCCTGATCAGGCCTGACGCGAGCTTGACCTTCTCGCCCTCTCAACGCCTCTCCCAGCCGGAGTTCATCGGCCTCATTGCCATGCTCTTTGCCATGGTGGCCTTCTCCATCGACGCCATGCTGCCCGCCCTTCCCGACATCGCCGCAGAGATCAGCCCCGACGCCCCAAACCGCGCCCAGCTGATCCTGACCTCCTTCGTCTTTGGCATGGGGCTCGGCACGCTGGTCACCGGGCCGCTCTCGGACCGGTTCGGGCGCAAGCCCGTCATCCTGTGCGGGGCCGCGCTCTATATTCTTGGTGCCGCCGTGGCGTGGCAGGCCAGCACGCTGAACGAGATGCTCGCCGCCCGCGTCGTACAAGGCTTGGGCGTCGCAGGCCCGCGCGTGGTGGCGCTGGCCATTATCCGCGACATCTATGAGGGCCGCCGTATGGCGCAGATTATGTCCTATGCGATGATGATTTTCACCCTTGTGCCCGCCATTGCCCCCTTCATGGGGGCGATCATCATCGACGCGTTTGGCTGGCGGATGATCTTCGCGGCCTTCATCGCGTTTTGCCTGATCGCCACCACATGGCTGGCGCTGCGCCAGCCCGAAACCCTGCCGCCCGAGCGCCGCCAGCCTTTCGCGCCTCGCACGCTGGCACGCGCCACGCGGGAATGTTTCTCGCACCGCATCTTCACGTTGAGCACACTGACGCAGGCGCTCACCTTCGGCATGCTCTTTGGCACGCTCAGCTCCATTCATGCGCTGTTTGACAACACGTTCGGGCGCGGCGACAGCTTTCCTGCATGGTTCGCCCTGATCGCCGTGATCGGCGGCAGCGCCAGCATCATCAACGCCCGGCTGGTGATTGCGCTGGGCATGCGCCGCATGATCCAGATGGGCCTTGGTGGGCTGACCTGTCTGTCAGCCATCGTGGCGCTCACCGGGCTGGTCGCCACCATCCCCTTCGCATTGTTCATGCTCTGGGCCACGGCAATCTTCTTCATGGTCGGGCTGGTCATCGGCAATCTCAACGCGCTCGCCATGGAGCCCTTGGGCCATATCGCGGGCCTCGCGGCCTCCGTGATCGGAGCCAGTTCGACGGTGCTCGGCGTGGTCCTCGCTATCCCGCTCGGGCTGGCCTTCAACGGCACACCCGTCCCGCTGGCCATCGGTTTGAGCCTGCTGTCCTTCACGGGGTTTTTGTTGATCCGGTTCGGATTGCGCTAGGCCCGCACAGTCCCTGTGCGCCCTCTTCACTGGCCCTCTCCCTTCCCCACGGGGTAGACCTCAACACACCGCAACCAAAGGATGATCCCCAATGCTGATGCCCCGCGAAAAAACCCCGAACCTCTCCCTGCCGCTCCTTGGAGGCGGCACATTCGATCTGACAACAGATGGTGCAGAACTCGGCACCGTCATCTGTTTCTACCGTGGCCTGCACTGCCCGATCTGCGCCACCTATCTCAAAGAGCTCGAAAAACTCACCCCGAAATTTGCCGAAAAAGGCGTGAAAACCATCGCCATCTCGTCTGACGGCGAAGAGCGCACCCAAGCCATGGCCGACAAGATCGAGGCCACATCCTTGCGCTTCGCCCATGACCTGCCCCTGCAAGAAGCCCGCGATTGGGGGCTCTATATCTCCACCTCGCGCGGCAAAACCAGCATTGGCATCGAAGAGCCCGCGCTCTTCTCGGAGCCCGGCCTGTTCCTCGTCAACAAAGACCAAACGCTTTACTATATGTCGGTGCAAACCATGCCCTTCGTCCGCCCGCATTTCAGCGAACTTCTGGGCGCATTGGATTTCGCCATCGCCAACAGCTACCCCGCACGTGGCGAGTATCAAGGCGCCGTCTAGCCTCAAAGAGCACGGGCAAAGCCTCCCCATTTGGTCACAAATACTCTGAGGGTTTGCCCGCGTGGCTCAGGAGCAAAGCTCCTGAAAGAACGCAAATTAAACATGCGCGCGCAAGCGCTCCGGTCTTAAGCGCTCTTTTTGGCCGGCTTGAACGTGCCGGCCTTCTCCGCCAGATCGCGGGCAATCGCGAACGCGCCTTTGATCTTGTCGGCTTCCTTGGTCCAGTCGCGCCGCACCACGATCTTGTTGTCTTTCATCTTGGCCAGATTGCGCTCATCGGTCAGGTATTCGACCAGCCCTTCAGGCCGGGCAAATTTGTTGTCGTGGAACTCAATCGTCGCGCCGCGTTCGCCTGCATTCAGTTTCGAGATCCCTGCGCGCTTGCACATCGCCTTGATGCGGACGACCAGCAACAACGTGTTCACCTCACGCGGCAAGCTGCCGAAGCGGTCGATCAGCTCGGCGGCAAAGCCTTCCAGCTCCACTTTCGTGGTCAGCCCCGACAGGCGGCGGTAGAGCCCCAAACGCACATCCAGATCGGAGACATACTCCTCCGGGATCAGCACCGGGACGCCCAGATTGATCACCGGCGCCCATTGGTCATCTGCTTCTGGCACGCCCTCCATCTGGCCGGAACGGATCTTGGCAATCGCCTCTTCCAGCATGGATTGATACAGCTCATACCCAACTTCGCGCACGGAGCCCGATTGCTCCTCGCCCAGCACATTGCCCGCGCCCCGAATGTCGAGGTCCTGAGAGGCAATGTTGAACCCGGCCCCGAGGCTGTCCAGAGAGCCCAGCACCCGCAGCCGCTTCTCCGCCGTCGCCGTCAGCTTGGCGCGCGGCTTGGTGGTCAGATACGCATAGGCCCGCGTTTTGGAACGCCCCACCCGGCCGCGAATTTGATAGAGCTGCGACAGACCGAACATATCCGCGCGGTGGATCACCATCGTGTTGGCCGTCGGAATATCAATGCCCGATTCCACAATCGTGGTGGCCAGCAGCACGTCATATTTGCCGTCATAAAACGCGTTCATCCGCTGGTCCAGATCGCCCGGCGCCATCTGCCCATGCGCGACCATATAGCTGACCTCCGGCACTTGCGTTTTCAGGAATTCCTCGATATCGGGCAGGTCGGAGACGCGCGGCACCACGTAGAAACTCTGCCCGCCGCGGTAGTGTTCGCGCAGCAGCGCCTCGCGGATGGTCACGGCGTCAAATTCGCTGACATAGGTGCGGATCGCCAGACGGTCCACGGGCGGGGTGCCGATGATGCTCAGCTCGCGCACGCCCGACAAGGACAATTGAAGCGTGCGCGGGATCGGCGTGGCCGAGAGCGTCAGCACATGAATATCGCTGCGCATCTGTTTCAGCTTTTCCTTGTGCTGCACTCCGAAATGCTGCTCCTCGTCGATGATCAGCAGCCCGAGATTCTTGAACTTCACCTGCTGGCTCAGCAACGCATGGGTGCCAATCGCGATATCAACCTCGCCGCGCGCGATCCCCTCGCGGGTCTGCGTTGCCTCCTTGGTGCCGACAAAGCGCGACAGCTGCCGCACGGTCAGCGGGAAGCCACGGAACCGGTCCTTGAAACTTTGGGTGTGCTGGCGGCTGAGCAGCGTCGTCGGGGCCACCACCGCCACCTGCAAGCCCGCCGCCGCCGCCACAAAGGCCGCGCGCATCGCGACTTCGGTTTTGCCAAAGCCCACATCGCCGCAGACCAGCCGGTCCATCGGGCGGCCCTTGGCCAGATCATCCAGCACCGCCTCGATGGTGCTCAGCTGGTCCTCGGTCTCTTCATAGGGGAAGCGCGCGTTGAACGCTTCCCACATATCTGCTGCGGGCTCCAGAATCGGCG
>CAYXIZ010000025.1:0-22729 GCA_964465485.1 uncultured Rhodobacterales bacterium
CTGTTGCACAGCGCCACCGCCTCCGACCGCGTCATCGCCCTGATCTCCGGCGGCGGATCGGCCTTACTGCCCCTGCCCGTTGAAGGTGTAAGCCTTGCCGACAAAGCCGCGACCAGTGAGGTTCTACTCGCCGCGGGATTTGATATCGTGCAAATGAACCTGATCCGCCAGCAGCTTAGCCAGCTCAAAGGCGGCGGCATGAATGTGATGGCGGCCCCTGCATCGGTCGAGGCCTATATCCTCTCAGACGTGGTCGGCGACGACCTGCGCGCCATCGCCAGCGGGCCGACCGCCAGCCCCATCGGCAGAAAATCCGACGCCCGCGCTGTGCTTAAGAGTGTCTGGGACAGCCTGCCCACCTCCGTCCAGACGGCCCTGTCAGTTGAGACCACCGCGCCGCTGCCCCCCGCCGCCAAAAACCAGTTGATCTGCTCGAACCGGATGAGCCTTGAGGCGATGCAAGCGGCCCACCCCGGCGCGCAAATCATAGATGACCGGCTGGAAGGCAATGTGGCCGAGATCGCGCCCAAATTGGCCAAGCTCGCCCAAACCACCCGGCCCGGAGACGTTCTGCTTTTTGGCGGCGAGACCACCGTGACCCTGACAGGCACCGGCAAAGGCGGGCGGAACCAAGACCTCGCGCTGCGCATGGCCATGGCACAGATCCCCGGCACTTGGGTCTTTCTGTCCGGCGGCACGGATGGGCGGGACGGGCCGACCGATGCGGCGGGTGGTTTGGTCGACAGCCACAGCCACGCGCGGATGATCAAAGCCGGGATCGACCCCGCCGCTTTGCTGGCCAATAACGACGCCTATGCGGCGCTGAAAGCCTCCGATGATCTGATTATCACAGGCGGCACCGGCACCAATGTCGCCGATGTGCAGGTCCTGATCCGCGCCTGAACCGCCCTAGAGGTTCAGCTGCAAAACCACCCGGTCATGCCCGTCGCCCGTCCCGTCATCTGGCGCGTCCCGAAAGCGCATGAACCCTTCGCGCTCCCAAAACCGGATCGCGTCCGGGTTCTTCACCAGCACCGCCACTTTCAACGTCTTGGCCGCGGCGCTTTTGGCCAAAGCCTTGACCGCCTCCAGCACGCCCCGCCCCAGCCCCGCGCCGCGCTCGGCCTCGCAGATCAGCAGCAGGCCGATATACCATTCCGTGGCGGTCTCGTAGCCCGGTGCCATGCCAAGAAGCCCCGACAACCGCCCGTCAGGCTGCTCAACGCCGAACATCAAAATGTCCTCTTTGCTGCGCCCCGGTGGGATGTCGTTGAAGAACCCCTGCACCCAGATCGCATCCGGCACCCGGCCCGTTTCCAAACGGATGTAATCCGAAGCGCGCTCCGCGCAGGCCAGCACCCGCGTGCCGTCGGCCTCCTCATTCAGCAATGCGAGCTGCCAGTCTCCAGTCATGTCGTCTCCACGCGTTACGTCAGGCCTCCGGCAGCACCGGCACGGCCTCGATCAGGCTCTTGGTATAGGGGTGTTGCGGGTTGGAAAACAGCGCCTCGCTGGGGCCTTGGTCAACAATTCTGCCCTGTTTCATGACCAGCACACGGTCGGTGATGGACCGCACTACAGAAAGGTCATGGCTGATGAACAAATAGGTCAGCCCGTAACGCTCCGACAAATCCGCCAGAAGATCCAGAATTTGCGCCCGGATCGACACATCCAACGCGGAGACCGCCTCGTCCAGAATGATCAGCTCCGGCTTGATAATCAGCGCGCGGGCAATGGCGATCCGCTGGCGCTGTCCGCCAGAAAACTCGTGGATATACTTATACTTATCGGCAGGCGTTAAACCAACCGAGACCAGCGCCTCGTCAATCTCCGCCACCGTCGCCTTGCGCCCCAACAGATGGAACGGCTCGGAGACCAGACGGTCCACCTTGTGGCGCGGATTGAACGAGCCATAGGGGTCCTGAAACACCACCTGCATCTTGCGCCGCACGTCAGCGGAGGCCTGCCCGCCTGACAGAACCTCATCCGCGCCCAGATAAATCCGGCCTGCCTGCGTGGCTTCCAACCCCAGAATGGCGCGGGTCAGCGTGGACTTACCGCAACCGCTTTCGCCGACCAGCCCGACGCTTTCGCCCTTCTGGATCTCGAAACTCACATCATCCACGGCCAGCACGCGCGCAGCCTTGCCAAAAAGCGACCTGCGCCCCGCCGGGTAGCTGCGCACCAGCCCCTCCACCTTCAGTAAAGGCGCGTCCGGCGCAGGCACCGCGCGCTCCGGCTGATGCGACGATGCCGCAAACAAGGCCTTGGTGTAGGGATGCTGCATGGTCCGGTGCAGCCGCGCGCCATCCCCCTGCTCCACCACCGCGCCGTGCCGCATAATGGAGATATGATCCGCCAAGCCGGTCACCACGGCCAGATCATGGGTGATGAACATCACCGACATGCCGTCCTCGCGCACCAAGTGCTGGATCAGGCGCAAAATATCGGCCTGCGTGGTCACGTCCAGCGCGGTGGTGGGCTCATCCGCAATCAGCAGTTTGGGGCGCAAAGCAATCGCCATCGCGATCACCACGCGCTGCCGTTGCCCGCCCGACAATTCATGCGGGTAGCGGCTGAGCGGGAACTGCTCGGGCGGCAACTCGCAACGGCGCAACACCTCCGCCGCGCGGGCAAGCGCCTCAGCCCGCGAGACGTCCTGATGGATCAAAATCGTCTCAGCCACCTGCGCGCCTATGGTTTGAAGCGGGTTCAGAGCCGTCATGGGCTCTTGAAACACCATCCCCACAGCGTCCCCGCGCATCGCACAAAGCGCCGCCTCATCCGCCTCCAGCACCGAGACGCCGTCCAGATGCACCGCCCCCCGGCATTGGCTGCCTTCGGGCAAAAGCTGCATCACCGACAGCGCAGTCATGGACTTGCCCGACCCGCTTTCGCCGATAATGCCGTGGATTTCGCCCTGCCCGATCTCAAGCGAGACGCCCTTGAGGATTGGCGTGCCGTAAATGTCGAGGTCCAGATTGTCGATCCGCAACAGGCTCATCGCGCGCCCCGTCTGAGCTTGGGGTCGATCAGGTCGCGCAGCCCGTCACCGGCGAGGTTCAGGCCCAGCACGGTCAGCAGGATCGCAAATCCGGGAAACAAGGTGATGTGAGGGGCCAGCATGAACAGCGTCTGGCTATCGGCCAGCATCCGCCCCCAGCTTGGCGTCGGCGGCTGCGCGCCCAAGCCCACATAGGACAAAGCGGCCTCCGCCAGAATGCCCAGCGAAAACTGGATCGTGCCCTGCACGATCAGCAGGTTGGTCACATTGGGCAAGATATGCTCAACAGAGATGCGCAGCGCCCCCTTGCCCGCCACGCGGGCGGCGAGCACATAGTCCCGCGTCCACAAAGACAGCGCCGCGCCACGGGTCACACGGGCAAAGACGGGGATGTTGAAAATGCCAATCGCGATGATCGCATTGACCGCCGAAGGCCCGAAAACAGCCGTGATCATGATCGCGATTAAGAGCGACGGGAAGGCGAAGATCAGGTCGTTGGAGCGCATGATCACCTCGTCCAGCAAGCTGCCGCTTTTCGCCGCCGCAAGCAGGCCCAAGGGCACGCCCAGCCCAATGCCAATGCCTACCGCCACAATCGCCACCGCAATCGAGGTCCGCGCCCCCACCATGATCATCGACAAGATATCGCGCCCCAGATGATCCGTGCCGAACCAATGCGACGGGCTGGGCGGTTTCAGCTTATTGGCGATCTCGAGCGCTGCGTGATCATATGGCGTCCAGACGAAGGATATGAGCGCGCCGAGCACAAAAAGAACGGTCAGGCACAGACCCAGAACAAGGTTTCTCATCTGCGCCCCCGCAACCGGGGATCGACCCAGCTATAGGCCAGATCGACGAGAAAATTAACCATGATCACGGCAAAGACCAGCAGCATGACCACGCTTTCCACGACGATCAGGTCGCGCTGCGAAATGGCCTGAAACACCAAGCGGCCAAGGCCCGGCAGGAAGAACACATTTTCGATGATGATCGCGCCCGCCAGCAGGAACGAGAATTGCAGCCCGATGATGGTCAGCACCGGAATTAACGCATTTCTGAGCGCATGCCCCCGCAGCGCCTGCCCCCTGGTCAGCCCCTTCGCCCGCGCCGTGCGGATATAGTCCTGATCCAACGTGTCGAGCAAAGAGGACCGCATCACGCGTGCCAGAATAGACGCCTGCGGCAGCGCCAGTGAGATCGCAGGCAGGGTGAGCGCCTTGATGGAGACCCAAAACCCCTCCTCCCAGCCGGGAAAGCCGCCTGCGGAAAACCAGCGCAGGTTGATGGCAAAGACCAACACCATCAGCATCGCGAACCAGAAATTCGGGATCGCGATGCCCAGCTGCGTGGCCCCCATCACGGAGATATCCGCGACCGACCCGCGCCGTGTTGCGGCCCAAATGCCCACCGGAAAAGCGATCAAAATGGTCAGCGCAAGCGCGTATCCGGCCAAGGGCAACGAGATGACCAAGCGCTCCGCCACGATCTCTGCGACCGGCGTGCGGTAGGTGTAGGAGACCCCCAAATCGCCCTGCGCCAACCCCGTCACCCAGCCCAGATAGCGCGCCCATGGGGAGAGGTTCAGCCCCAACTCCTCGCGCAGGGCGGCAATGGTTTCGGGCTGCGCGTTGATGCCCAGCATGAAGGAGGCCGGATCGCCCGGCACGACCTCAAGGGTGAAGAAAATGACAAGGCTCGCCACGACCAGTGAGATCAGCAGCGAGCCCGTGCGCAACACCGTATATCGCAGCACCGTCAGGTGCCCCGAGGCGTGCTATTCTTCCCAGTAAACGGCGGTCAGATCGACAGCCTGCGTCGGCGCGTCAGGCCAAATGCCTTTCAGCTTGGAGTTCACCACAGAGGTTTGCGCCAATTGGAAAAGATAAGCATTTACATAGTCTTCCGAGATGATCTTCTGAGCTTCCTGCATCATCTCTGTCCGCTTCGCCGGGTCATTTTCAGCGTCCAGATCGGCGATCAGTTGCTGGAAATCCGGGTTGTCATATTGGAAGTAATATTCGGGCCGCGCGTAGATGCCGATATCCATCGGCTCCGTGTGCGACACGATGGTCAGGCCGTAATCATAGCCCTTGAAGGCCTGCTCCAGCCATTGGGCCCATTCGAGATTGCTGATCTCCGTCTCGATGCCAACTTCGCGGAGTTGCGCGGCGATGATCTCCCCGCCGCGGCGGGCATAGGAGGGCGGTGGCAGCTTCAGCGTGGTGGCGAACCCGTCGGCGAAACCAGCCTCCGCCAGCAGGGCCTTGGCTTTCTCGGGGTCGTAATTGGAATTGCCCGTCAGATCGACATAGGCCGGGTTGTGCGGCGCGAAATGCGTGCCGATGGGCGTGCCATAGCCGAACATGGCGCCGTCGATGATGGCGGAGCGGTCAATGGCGTGGCTGACGGCTTGGCGGACCAGCTTGTTGTCGAAGGGCGGCAGCTTGTTGTTCATCGCCAGGATCGTCTCGCCCTCGGTATTGCCTGCGAGGACGGTGAAGCGCGGATCGGCCTCGAATTGTGCGAGGTTTTCAGGCGCGGGATAGACGTAGAAGGCGTCAACATCTTCTGCCATCATCGCCGCAAAAGCGGCTGTGGGGTCGGAGATAAATTTGAACGTCGCGCCGTCCAGCCTGGCAGCCTCGCCCCAGTAATTCTCGTTTCTTTTCAATGAGATAGAGTCGCCCTGCTTCCAGTCAGAAAACTCGAACGCGCCGGTGCCGACCGGGTTGGACTTGATGTTCTCGATGCTTTCCGGTGCGACAATCACCGCGTCGCCCCATGCCATGTTGAACAGGAAATTGCCTTGCGGGTTGGTGAGCGTGACCTTGACCGTCGTGGCGTCCACGGCCTCGGTGCTGGCGATATTGGCGAAGAGCGCTTTTTGCGCGTTCACGCTGTCTTCTGCACGGGCGCGGTCGAGGGAGAAAGTGACGTCGCTGGCCTCGAAATCGGTACCGTCATGGAAGGTCACGCCGCTGCGCAGGGTGAATGTGTAGGTCAGACCGTCCTCGGAAATCTCCCAGCTTTCAGCCAGACCGGGACCAACAGAACCGTCTGAAGAAAAGCGCGTAAGCCCTTCAAATACATTGGAATAAAGTACCTGATCAATCGCGCCGGCGGCGGCAGAGGTTGGGTCCAGATGCGGCGGCTCCAGCTGCATGCCGATGGTGACGTCGCGCGCCTGTGCGGTGGCGCCTGCCAGTAATGCTGCTGCTGCAACGGTTCCGAAGATGACACGGTTCATGAGAAGCCCTCCAAAATGTTTGAAAAGACAGTGAAGGCTAACGCGGTTGGGTTCAAGCAGGTTGGTCTGTTGGGTGCAGCAGATCAATCAGCGTGTGGCCCATGACGAGGGCGCTGTCGAGCATATCGCGGACACCGACATACTCGTCAGGCTTGTGGGCCAGCTCCAAAAGGCCGGGACCATAGGCGATGCAATTCTTCAGTTTGCCGATCCGGTCAATGTGTTTTTGGTCGTAAGTTCCTGGACTTACGACGTGTTCTGCATCCTTTCCAAGCACCTCCCGAATGGCCTTTTCGACGGAGGTGACGACGGGGGCGTCGCTGGCGGTCATGGTGGGGGTGACGCTCCACATCTCGTGCAGGTCATAGGAGAAATTTTCGCGCTCGCGGGTGAGCTTGTCGAGGATGTCAGTGACTTCCGCGCGGACCTCGGCTTCGGTCTCCTCGATGAGGTAGCGGCGGTCGATGATCATACGGGCGCGGTCGGGGACAACGGCGGAGGGCAGGCCCGTGAAGCCCTCTTCCGGCTCTGCCTGTCCGCCGTGGAAGCTGTTGATATTCATAGTAGAATTCTTCGCGCCATCCGGCACAACCGGCATCTCCGTGTGCTTTTTCGCAAGCGCCGGGAAGAGCGTTTTCTCCATCTCGGAGAGCACTGCGCCCATGTGGCGGACGGCGCAATCGCCAAGGAATGGCATGGATCCATGGGCGATTTCGCCTCTGGTTTCGATCTCGGCCCACCAGACGCCGCGGTGGCCTAGGCAGATGCGGTCTTTGTGGAGGGGCTCGGGGATGATGACGTGATCGACATGGGAAAAGTGTTTCTTTTCAGCGAGATAAGCGACGCCGCCATAGCCTCCGGTCTCCTCGTCGGCGGTGCCGGAGATCTCGATAGAGCCGCTAAACTCTTGGAATTCCTCGATAAAAGCTTCGGCGGCGATGATCGAAGCGGCCAAACCGCCCTTCATATCGCAACTGCCACGGCCATAGATTTTGCCGTCATCAAGCTCTCCACCAAACGGGTCGCGGGTCCAGCCCTGGCCAATTTCGACCACATCGATATGGCTGTTAAAGTGAACGCATTCCCCAGATGTGGTGGCTTCACGCCGCGCGACCACATTCCATCGTGGGTATTTGCGGCTGTCACCGGGCGTGCCTTCGGCGCGGATCAGTTGCACTTCGAACCCGGATCGGGCCAAACGGTCGGCGAGATAGCCGCAAATCTCGCGGTAATTTTCGCCGGGAGGGTTGAGGGTTGGGATGCGGATGAGATCCTGGGTCAAGGCGATCAAATCGTCTTTCTTGCCCTCAATTCGGGCGCTAAGTCTTTGAAAAGGCGTCATTGTCACCGCGATTACCTCATTGGCCCCACGCCAGAGGCGCGTCAGCGGGCAGTGTGACCACGCAAAAGCGGCCTGAACAGCCCGATTTTGGGAGTTTTGTACAAAATGGGGCAAAACTTTTGGGGCCATAACCCAAAATGGGGCAAAATACTTCGTTAACTGCGCGGCGCAAACCCTAACAAAACCGCCCCGCCCCTTAACCTTTGGCCACCCCCGGACAAAAGCGCATTTTTGCGGTGGTTCAGCCCCGGCAACTGGCATTAAGCTGACCCCATGCAAGACCGGCTGCCGCCTCAACCTGTGCCCGATCTGATCGTCTGCCCGCAATGCGATGCAGCGTATAAATTGGCCCGGCCCGCGTCTGGCGAGCGCGCGGTCTGTGCGCGGTGCCATACGGCGCTGATTTCGCCGCGCTCCAAGGCCGGTTTGCAGATCATCGCGGTCTCGATTGCGATTGTGGTTCTGGTCATCGCGGCGACCGTGTTTCCGTTCCTGACGATCAAAGTGGCGGGGACGCAAAATTCGGTCTCGATCCTCGATGCGGCTTTGGCCTTTTCGGACGGGCCGCTGATTGCGCTGTCGCTGTCGACGGCGGCGCTGATCATTTTCATCCCCCTGCTCCGCGTGCTCTTGGCGCTTTACGTGCTGATCCCGGTGGTGCTGGACCGGATGCCCGCCAAAGGATCGCGGCAAGCGTTTCGCATGTCGGAGGCGCTGCGGCCCTGGTCCATGGCGGAGATCTTTGCCATCGGCTGCGCCGTGGCTTTGGTGAAGATCACGGATTTGGCGGATGTGACCTTCGGGCCTGCCTTCTGGATGTTCGCCATTCTGGTGGTGCTGGTCGTGGCACAAGACAATTTCATGTGCCGCTGGACAGTGTGGAAATCGCTCGACGGGCTTAGAAAAGACGGGCTGCGCAAACCGGAGCGCGACGCGTGAGCGAGACCCCGATTATCACCGCCCGCGAGATGGGCGTGGTGGGGTGTCGCGGCTGCACGCAGGTCTGGCCGCAAGGGACGCAGACCTGCGGGCGCTGTGGCAAGCGGTTGCAGCTGCGCGATCACAAGAGCCTGCAACGGGTCTGGGCGTGGTGGATTGTCGGCATGCTGTGCTACATCCCGGCGAACCTCTACCCGATGCTGCGCACAAGGACGCTTTTCACGGTGCAGCAGGACACGATCGTGGGCGGCGCGATTGAGCTGTTCACCCATGGCGCGCCCTTTGTGGCGGCAATCATTCTGTTTGCCAGCGTCGTCATTCCCCTGGGCAAGTTCTTTGCGATTGCCTATCTGGCGGTCTCCGTACAGCGGCGGAGTGCGGCCTCCTTTGAGCAGCGGCAATTGCTCTATGAGGTGGTCGAATATATCGGGCGCTGGTCGATGATTGATATCTTTGTCGTTGCGATCCTGTCTTCACTTGTGCAACTCAGAACCCTCGCGGCGATTGATCCCGGACCTGCCAGTCTGTTCTTTGCCCTGTCGGTGATCTTCACGATGCTGTCGGCGCAAAGCTTCGACTCTCGGATGATCTGGGACGTCCAAAGCCGCGATAAGGGGGAGGCCGAGAGTGGTCACTGACGCACCAGAAGTCACGATTGAGCCGCGGCGCAAATCCGTGCTGAGCCGGGTGTCCTTCGTCTGGCTGATCCCCATCGCGGCACTTGCCATTGCGCTGGGCGTGGCCTGGGACAGCTATTCCAGCCAAGGCCCGCTGATCACGCTGGAATTCCAGAACGGCGCGGGCATCACCAAGGACGAGACCGTGCTGAAATACCGCGACATCACGGTGGGCGTGGTGGAGGATGTGGGCTTCTCCGCCGGGCTGAGCACGGTTGTGGTGCAGGTGCGGCTGGACAAGGATGTGGCGCCTTACGTCGATAGCGGCGCGAATTTCTGGGTGGTGCGCCCCGAGCTGACCGCGCGCGGTGTCAGCGGGTTGGACACGGTGCTGTCGGGCGTGTTCATCGAGGGCGTCTGGGACGACGTGATCGGCACGACCGAGACACGGTTCATGGGGCTGGAAACGCCGCCGCTGTTTCGCCCCTCCAAGCCGGGTCTGGAGATTGCGCTGCGCGCCACCGCCAACGGCCAGCTGACCGAAAACGCACCGATCTTTTTTCACGGCATCGAGGTGGGCCGGGTCGGCAAGGCGCGGATTTCGCCTGTCACGAATTTCGCGATTGCCGAGGCGATTATCTACGAGCCCCATGGGCGTCTGATCAACAAATCCACCCGGTTCTGGGACACGTCCGGCTTCAGCGTCAATATCGGCGCGACGGGGGCGGAGATTGATTTCACCTCGCTGGCCACGCTGATCTCGGGGGGGATCTCCTTTGACACTGTGGTCTCGGGGGGCGACCGGATTTCGGATGGCGAAGTGTTCCAGATTTACGAGGACGAGGAGACGGCGCGCAATTCCGTGTTCAACGCCTCCGAAGTGGAAACGCTGGAGCTGAGCGCGATCTTTGAGGACAATATTGCCGGGCTGCGCGTGGGCGCGGATGTGGAGCTGGCGGGGCTGAAAATCGGCGAGGTGCAAAGCGTGTCGGGCGTGATCGACCGCGCGACCTTTGGCGACAGCCGGGTGCGGCTGAACGCGATCCTGTCCATTCAGCCCGCGCGGCTGGGGCTGGAAGTGCAGGCCTCGCCTGCGGCGGCGCTGAATTTCATGGCCGGGCGGGTGCGCGACGGATTGCGCGCGCGGCTGGCCTCGGCGGGTTTGCTGGCAGGCGGGTTGAAGGTGGAGCTGGTCGAATCCGGGCAGCCGGGCGCGCTGAGCATCCCCGACATGACCGCCACCATCCCGCAAATCCCCACTGCCGAAAGCCAGATGGGCGACGCGGGCGCCAGCGTGGAAGGCGTGATCACCCGCGTGAGCAACCTGCCCATTGAGGAGCTGATGGCCTCCGCGATTGATTTCCTGAACAGCGCGCAGGACTTCGTGGCCTCCGACGAATTGCGCGGCGTGCCCGAAGAAGCCGTGGGGCTGCTGGAGGACGTGCGCGGGTTGGTGGGCTCCGACGAGGTGCAAAACGTGCCGGTGCTGCTGGCCGCAACCTTGACCCGGCTGGAAGCGGTGATGGCCCAGCTGGAAGAACAACAGCTGGTGGCAAGGCTGGTGGGCGCGGTGGATGCCGCGGCTGAGGCGGCGGCGGGCGTGGACAGCGCGGTGGAAGGGGTGCCGGAGCTGGTGGCCTCCCTGCAAGGGGTCGCGGCCAAGGCCGAAGGACTGGCACTGGAAGAGCTCGTGGAGGAGATCAACCTGCTGGCGGGCAACGCCGCGCGCGTCATTGGCACCGACGCCTTCAACGCGCTGCCCGCAGACCTGAGCGCCGCCTTGGGCAGCTTGCAGGCGACCTTGAGCGATGTGCGCGACGGCGGTGTGATCGAGAACGCGAATGCGGCACTGGCCTCAGCGCGCTCGGCGGCCGATGCGGTGGCGGATGCAGCGGATGATTTGCCAGCACTGGTCACGCGCATGTCGGGCGTGCTGGATCAGGCAGCGCGCACCATTCGGGGCTATGACCGCGGCAACGAGCTGGGCCGCGACGTCGAAAGCGCTTTGCGCGAAATTCAGGAGGCGGCGCGGGCCCTGGCCTCGCTGGCAAAAACCATTGAGCGCAACCCAAGCGCCCTGATCCGAGGACGATAGCTGATGATGAGACACTCTGTTTGGACAAGTGTGATGGCGCTGGGCCTGTTGGCGGGCTGCGCGGGCGGGGTGGCGGAGCGCTATTCGGTGCCGCCCGCGCAGGCCAGTGAACGGGTGAGCATTCGCTACGGCTCCGTGGAGATACGCGACGTGACCCTGCCCAGCTACGCCGCCGCCGAGGAGATCACCAGCCAAGCGCCGGGCGGCGTGCTGACCAGCAACACCAGCGTGCTCTGGGCCGACGCGCCGGAGCGCGCGATTGCTCTGGAGCTGGTGCGGCATCTGTCGACGCTGACGGGCGCGCGGGTGGCCTCCGACCCTTGGCCCTTCGAGGCGTTCCCGGATGCGACATTGGAAGTGCGGTTCGAGCAGCTTCTGGCCGGCGCGGATGGCGTGTTTCGCGCCACGGGGCAGTTCTTCGTGGCCGTAGAAGAAGGCCGGGAGCGCAGCGGCCTGTTTGATCTCAGCGTGCCTCTGGGTGCGGAGGCCAACGCGGAGGCCAGCCCGGCAGCGATTGCAACGGCGCGCGGCCAGATCATTCTGGATCTCGCAGGGTTCATCGCCAAAAACGGGCTCCGCTAGGCCGCATGTCATCCCCCCCGAAAAACGAGTAAGGCCCGCCAGCTGTAATGCAACTGACGGGCCGTCTTTTCAGGAAGATGGTCGGCCAACGGGATGGGGGAGAAATAGTTTGGACCTAAAATACTGAATACATGGCAACTTGGTAAGGAGACATCCCGCCGACCTGATCGGCTGTAATTACCGATAACACCACTGTGAACGCAGGCCGTGAAAGCAGCGTGAATTTCCCTAGGGGAAACCGTTAAGAAAATGTGAATCTGGAAAGAAATCTCGCGGACGCTCCGTTTACGCGCACGTCAAGCACAAGAATGAGGCAGTTTTGTGCTTTTGAAGCGTCTGACCGCTGGATTTGGTGGCGGCGCGCAGGGGCCTGAGCTGTTTTGCGCTCCTTTGATTCGGAGTGCGGTTTGCAGAACACGGGCGCGACGTGATCCGCCTGCCCCGCGCTTTTGCCCGTTTCAAAACGCCGCGTGGTTGCGTAGACGGGCCGCATGCAAAGCCCCGGACAGACCAACCGCGCCGCCCTTGCCCGCCAGATCATCGTGGCCGTGCCCGCATTGAACGAGGCGGGATTTATTGCCGATTGCCTGACCTCGCTGGGGCTGGACGCGCCCGAGATGGCCGACGTGATCTTCGTGGTGGCCGATGGCGGCAGCACGGATGGCACGCAAGAGATTGTCACCGAGATGGCGCGGGAACGTGGCAACCTGCACCTGCTCGACAACCCCGCCAAGCTGCAATCGGCGGGGGTGAATGCGGTGGCGGGCTCACACCTGGCGCAGGGACGTCGCACCCTCGTGCGCTGCGACGCGCATGCGGTCTACCCGGCGGGGTTCGTGCTGGATTTGGCCGCAAGCTTGGAGGCCTCCGAGGCTGCCAGCGTGGTCGTGGCGATGGATGCCGCTGGTAAAACCTGCTTTGCCAAAGGCGCGGCCTGGATCGTGGACACGCCGCTCGGCTCGGGCGGGGCCAGCCACCGGGGCGGCACACGGTCGCGCTTTGTCGATCACGGCCACCACGCGGCGTTCGATCTGGAGCGCTTCACTGCGATCGGCGGCTATGACGCGGCATTCTCGCATAATGAAGACGCCGAATATGACCGGCGATTGGGAGAGGCGGGCGGGCGGATATGGCTCGACGCTGATGTGCGGCTGACCTATTTCATGCGCCCCACCCCGCACGGTCTGGCGCGGCAATATTACAATTACGGGCGCGGCCGGATGCGCACGCTGCTCAAACATGGCGACCGCCCGAAGCTGCGCCAAATGCTGCCTGTCATATTGCTGGCGATCTGCCTGCTGAGCCTGCTGGCGGGCGTATTGCTCCACCCTTGGGGCTTTGCGGGTGTCTTGGGCTACGCGCTGATCCTGCTGGCCGCCTCGCTCTGGGTTGCCGCGCAAAAACGCTCCCTCTGCGGGCTATGGGCGGGGGTCGCGCTGGGCGTCATGCATCTGAGCTGGGCCCTTGGGGCCGTGCGGATGTGGGTGGTCCAAAGGCGATAGTGCCTTGAAATTGAAACTCTTTTTATGACAGGGCTCAGGAGTGAACTAGTCCAGACCGGGGACCTGATAGGCCGCCACCCAATCCAATTCTATCTGCGCTGGAAGGGCGGCATCGGAGACCTTGCCGGGCCACCTGCCGCCCAACCCCAGATTGACCACCATGAACATAGGGACATCATGATTGCTTTTCGTCTCGATCACGCGAACCGGGCGTCGATCAAGATAGAACACCGTCTGATCGGGCAGCCACAGCACCCCATAGGTATGGAACCGCTCGGTGGGCCGCGCGCGTTTTACAGTATCGCCACTCTTTTTATTGTCGGGCATGACGTCCCAATGGACAGTGACATAATAGGTGTCCTCGCCTTTGCCGATAAACTCCATCACATCAATTTCAGGAGGCCATGCGGGGAGACCTTTCGGCGTATGCGCATGATGCGTTTTCAGCCAGAAGGCCGACCACAGGCCTTGGCCCAGCGGGACACGCATATGGGCCTCAAAATACCCGTAGCGCTGCTCGAACGTGTTTTGCGACGACAGCATGCCGGACGTATAATCAAACCCGCCCAGAAAAGCCGCATGCTCGGGCGGAGCAGTCTGGCCTTTGATGTGCAATATCCCCTCTGAGACCTCGAACGGATTGAGCCCCAACGGGACGTCCGCCGTGCCTTTGAAGCCGGGGTCGACATAAAGCTGCTGCTCAAGATTGCCCCTCAAAGTGCGCGCGTCAAAGCTGTCATAGCTATTGTGGTTATAATGGTGCCGCCACGTGCCACCATTGGGCTGGAAGCTGTCGAACCTGTCGAGAAATCGGCGCTCGAGCTGGACGGTCTTTGGGGTGCTGGTGACCTTGGCCATGGCCGCTGGCGCGGCCTCGCGCGCGGGGATGTCCAACTCCAGCACCAAAGGCACGGACGCTGCGTCTTGTGCCGCAGCTGGGATGGCCCAACCGGCCAAAAGGAGAAACACCGCCGCGCAGCTTGTAAGAAAAGAGCTCTTCGCCATTGCTGCCATCTCGTCCAAGCTCCCGTTTGGTGACCAACCTAACTGTGCGATATCGCAGTTTAGGGGCCGCGCCTAGGGTTCAGACGCCGTCCCGTGACGCGGCGGGCAACACGCCGCCGACTATGGCAGTGATTATGCCAATAATTATGTAAGTGGTTTTGCGGGAGGCGCGGCCAAAGGACCCGCGCGCCTCTGTGCCTCAGATTGGCCTGCGCCCGAGACCGCAGATGCGCACCAAGCCACGGGTCTGCGGCGCGACAGTACTGCGCAACCTCTTGTGCCATATAGGGATAATGACGGTCTCTTTTCATTTTCCGGCCCAACAAGAGGCTTACGACCACGATACAATCATGTTAAGGAAACGCCAATCGAGCTTTCCGGGTCAAAATGCATGTCTGAGAAACAGTTGAGCACAATCGACAACAGCATTGTCGTCGTAGATGTCCAAGGGATTTTCAGAACCTTGTGGCGCCGGAAATTCACCATCCTTGGCACCGGGCTGGTCTTCGCCTGCATCGCCGCATATTTCGCCTTGGCGCAGCCCAACCAATATGAGGCCGTGTCGCGGATTATTGTCGAACCTGACGAGACACAGCTGACGGGGATCGGCGGCACGGGCCTTGGCAGGCCGATTGGTGAGGCCCTGATCGAAAGCAACGCCTACATGGTTCAGTCGAACCGTATCCTCGAACGCGTTGTCGTTGATCTCGGGCTGGATACCAACCGGGTGTTTCTTGGTCCTCTCGATGAAACGCAACCCCAGCCCTCCTCACCGGAGCTCGATATCCGCCTTGCCATGAAGAAGCTGAATAGCGTTCTGACCGTTCGGCCCGTCGGCGACTCCTACATCGTCTCCATCGCGGCACAAACAGAAAGTCCCGAATTATCGGCCGCGATTGCCAACTCGATTGCAACAACCTTCATCGACTATGAACAAGCAGTCGAAGCCGAGGAGCGCCAAGAAGCCAACAAATGGCTCTTTGGTCGGCTGGAGGACCTGCGGTCTCGTGTTAATAAGTCGTCAAAGGAGCTGGAGACCTTCCGCTCGCAGGCAGGCGACCTCTCGGAACGAAAATTCAACGAAATCTCGCTTGTTCTTCAGGCATTGCGGCGTGACCAAGCCAGCTCGTCAAACCCCGCTCAGCTTGCTGCGCGAATAGATGAGCTCAATGAAGAGCTGCGCGAGCTCACCTCACAACGGATCGCTCTGAACGAGCTTGCGCGTCAGGCCGAAGCCGACAGTGTGCTGTATGAAAGGCTCCTGGAACGCGCCCGCGAATTGCAGGAACTGGAGACGTTTCAAGTCTCTAACATTCGCATCGTCTACGACGCGTTGCCGCCACTGGAAAAAAGCGCCCCGCGCAGGACATTGATTGTCCTGTTAGGCTTTGTTCTTGGAAGCGTGTTCAGCGCGGCGATTATCACGTTACGCGCAACACCTTAAGAGCGTCCGGAGCAACTACGTGCCTCTTCTATCCCAAAACAATCTGCGGCGTTTAAGAACCTATAGCCGCCGCAGCATTTCAACGGCCCAGCCAAAACTGAAGCACCCCTGCTTCTTCATGCATGTCCCAAAATGCGGCGGTACAAGCGTGTCGGAGGGCCTCTATGCCACGGTTCCGATGAGCAAGCGGATCGGCGTGATAGATGCCAATGCGACGCGCCGTGCAACGGCGATCATGCAAGCCAACGAGAACCAGTTACACCTCTATCATGATGACCTGCCCAACGGTGGCGCGGTGTTTGAAATGCGTGAACAGATGCTGCTGACCCATATGGCCTGGAAGACACAGCTGATCCACGGCCATATCTTGTTCAGCCAGAAAGCCGACACCCATTTCGGCGAGACCTATAAATACGTCTCCCTGCTGCGCGAACCTTTGGCCCGGCTGGTCTCGAACTATAATGGCTCAGTGGCTCATGGGCTGACAAAGACGGATTTCAAAACATATCTGGGCACCGACGTTGCGCGGTATCATGCACTTACTACTTTGCGCTACTTCACTGGCCAGCATACCATTCAGCCGGGCCAGGAGAGGCAGGCGGTTGACACGGCACTGGCCACATCCGAGAAATTCGCGGTCATTGGCTTTCTGGATGATCTGGATCGGTTTTGTACTGAGTACGACACCACCTTCGGTCGCAAACCAGTGATCTATCACTACAACAGCAAGACCAAACAGAGCTATCAGCCGACGCCGCAAGAGCTGGACCTTGCCAGAGAGCTGCTGGAGCCAGAGTTTCGCTTCTGGCAGGAAATACGTTCAAAATAGCTTCAGGACCAACGACAACGATAACCAGCCTAGCCGTAGGCTTCCCTTTCGCTCAAATTCAAACAGCCCGCCACCACGCCTGCGTGAAAAACACCGCGCAGATACCAAAAGCGCCACTTCGCGGGATGCCAGAGGAATGGAAGCGCGACGAGGAATGAGAAAAGCGATTTCGCGCAGGCGCGCACCGCCAAGCCCAGCCGTTCAAGCCCGGTTTCGGCGGACACAACAAATGTCTGCCCGGCCCTGAACCGCCGCCGCGCCAACCACTTGAAATTGTGTCGGGATTTCACGACATGCTCGAAAACGATTGCATCGGGTGCGATCTCAAATTTTGCTCCCATACGCCCAATTCGAAAACAAAACTCGGTATCCTCGCCGCCAGTCCTCCCCCGCGACAGATCGAACCGCTCGCGCTCCCAAACGGTGCCCCGCCAGCGCAGCAACATATTCCCGCCACTCCCGTCGCGGACCTCGTTGCCATTTCTATTAGGTGCTGGAGCGTGCAAGTTCAGCTCTGCCATCCATTTCGGCGCATCAGGTGGAAAGATGGATCTCGTGACCCCAAAGACCCCGTCAACACCGGTTTCTCTTTGTCTTTCCCACATCTGAACAAGCCAGTCTTTTGCGGGCGCTTCATCATCATCAAGAAATGCGATCCACTTAGCGCTGGCCGCGTCCAACGCCCCATTGCGCGCAATGGAGATATTGCGCCCCGGCACATGCAAATATTCCAGAGTAACGTTGGGGTCCTTCAACAGGTCTTCCAAATAGGGGCGCCCGGAAGGCTCATCGTCATTATCAACGACCACAATCCGAATACTGACCTCATCCGGCAGTGCCATCGCAGCCACGCTTTCAACCGTGTCCCGGATATGGGGTCGGCGAAATGTACAGATCAAAATGTCTATCAACGTCATGGAGACATCATCCTTGGTTAAATGGTCCGCACTACGGGACGCGGCTGGAAGAGCCGCCATTTGAGGCGCGGCGCATGCAAGCCGGTGAAGACAAAGATCATCGTCGCCATCATGTGGAAGAACTCGTGTTCGGCATAGAGCACATTGTCGACGAAACTCACCGCAATCGCCGACGTCATGATCGCGAGCCAGAAGGCTGCCTCAGCCGAGCCCGATGCCAAGAACCAAGACAGCGACCGCAGCAGCGTCCAATAATAAACCAGGACAATCATAACAACGCTCACGATGCCGGTAGAGGCAAGCGCCTCGACATAGAGGCTGTGGAACCCATTCAAGCGAGGGTCTATCGAGGCATGAATGAAGCCCCACTCCTCGGCAAAGACCGGATTGCCCCAGAACGCGGCATATCCAAAGCCGAGCAAAGGGTAGTCCTCGGTCAGTTCAATTCCCAGCTGCCAGATATCGGTGCGCCCCGTCAGCGTCGTACTTTTTCCAACAGACTCTAGCAGGAACGCAGCCAAATCGAAGCGATCAATCCACAAGGTCAACATGGATGTGACAACGAACAACCCCGTCAGGATCAAAATAGCGAACCGCGTTGTCGCCTCTCTGTGCTTCACAAGGCCCTGAACCAGAATAATGCTCAGACATCCCAACACGACAAAGGCCGACACTGACTTGGTCAGCGCTACAAATGGCAGTACGCATATGGCAAGCAAGATCGACGCGACGCGGAAGTTCCCGATCGCACCTCTAGCACACAACGCCATCACGAAAATCGCCAAGGCCAAGCCGGCCACCGTCTTTTGCACATAAATACCGATGAACGCGTCGTTGAAATATTCGAAAGCAGGCTGAAGCGGCGGCGCCACCAGCGCCAAAACAGACAGGCAGAACCCAAGCAGCGTCGCCAGGAACACGCTGTTGGTCGCCGTTGTCGGTGTCAGGGCCGCCCCAAACCGAACAGCCAGAATAGTCGAAAACGTGAATTGAATGCCCGTTCGTATGGTCTTTGCCACATCTTCCGACCAAAAGGCGGAAATAAGTGCCATGGCAGGCAGCAACAGCAGCGGCCAGAACCGACCCAACAGCATCAGTGTACGGCGCAGCGTGATTAGCATCCACCCAAAGCCAACCAAATACACGACCCCCCACATCAGCGAGCTGAAAGGGCTGAACTTCACCATCCCGCCAAGGGCCAAATACACCGTCAAAAAGAGGAGCGGAGCCGCAATAAAGCTCTCCGGAATGTATTTGCGCGGCGGAGCCTCGGGAGGGCTGTCGGTGTTCATTATCTGTGACATGGGTCCGGTTGCGTTGGATTGCAGTCTTTATGCGGAACACCGACATTCTACGCTACAGTTTTTTTTCCTTTTGGAGCGCGGCCTTCCTGTTTTTCATGGCGGCGAGCCCCGTTTCCACGCATAACGCCACGAACGACGCCACGAACGACGTCCTTGGACAGCGACCAAACTGAATGACGAAATTGCTCCGCCTTTACGCCGTACCTGCCACGCTTGTCGGTCTCCGCATCGCAGGGGCCATGGCCGCATTTTTGGTCAGCCTGCTGCTGGCGCGCAATATGGAGACCGCCGAGATGGGGCGGGCCATGGTGTTGATGTCCTTGTCCATTTTGCTCGGCAGCGTTGCATCTGTTGGCATGGAAGCAGGCGCGGTGCGGTTCATTGCCAAATACAAGCAGGCCAACCAACTGGCCAAGGCCCGCGGTTTTTTGCGGCTGAACCGGCGGATCGTGGGGCTTTTTGGCCCCGCCCTTTTTCTGACGATGATTGCCGTGGTCTGGATGATCTCGGCATGGACCCAATCTCCATTGAACGCCGGGCTTATAGCTGCGCTCGTGACCGCCGTTGCGACCGGGTTTCTGGTCGTTGGCTCGGCCCATGCGATGGCCTTTGGCAAAGTCGTGGCGTCTCTCGCCCCCTCGGCCTTCATACGGCAGGCTTGGCTGTTGGGGGCGCTGGCTCTGTACATTTCCCTGATCGCCCCTCCCACCGCTGTGCAAGTCATCTGCCTGTTCCTGTTTGCAAACGTCTTTGCCGTCATCGTGCAAAGCCTGTGGTGCCGCGGCATGACAGCCAGCATCGCAGGCGATGGGCATGACATGTCCGGCTGGGGCGAATGGCTTCGGTTCGGCTTCTCCTTGGCCCCTGCCCTGCTTTTTGTGCAATATGCCCGCGACCTGACGCTGATCTTTTCGGCTTGGGGATTGGAGCCCGAAGACGTGGCCGTGCTTGGAGTTGTCACGGCACTTGTGGCTTTCGTCAAATTCGCCGTGGTGGCGGTCAATCAAAGCATGACTGCCAAGATGGCCAAACTCGTCGTGGCTGACCAGCAGGCCGAACTGAGAGAGCTTATCACGACATCAAACCATATGAAGCTGTGGCCGGTTTTGCTGGGCTTTGTATTCTTCCTGGTGTTTGGCGACGCAATCCTTGGCCTCTTTGGAGAGCCATTCCAAGAGCGCAGCCACCTTCTGCTGATCTTGATGCTCGAGCCGCTTGCTTTGGCATTCTTTGGGCCCGGCGGGCAGTATATCAGCATGTCCGGACGACAACGCGCCCTTTTCCCTGCCGCTCTGGTCGCCATCCTCTTCATGATGGTTGCGATCAATCTAGGAGCCTGGGGCTTTGGTTTGACCGGCGCCGCATTCGGTGTTGCGGTCACCTGGATAGCATGGTCAGGGTTTCTGGCATTCTATGTTCACAAGCAAACCGGAATGGACCTGTCCTTCATCTCGAGTTTGAGCGCCTCTATGAAGAAAAAATCCAAATGAACGCGCAACAAACAAGCATCATAGTCGGGGCCTGCACCTTTCGCCGCCCAGACGGTTTACGCGCCCTTCTGACGTCACTCGCCGCATTGCATTGCCCGGATGATGTCGATCTGGAGATCGTAATCGTCGACAATGACGAGACCCCATCTGCACAAACGCTGCTGCGCTCCATTGGGCCGACCCTCCCTTTCGCGTGCAGATATGAACACGAGCCGCGCCCCGGCATTTCTCAGGCCCGCAATCGCATGCTGACCGAAAGCCAGAACGCTGATTTTCTACTCTTCGTTGATGATGACGAAACGGTTGACCCTGACCTTGTTGCGCAACATCTGCGCATTCAGCGGAAAACCAAGGCGACATTCGTACAAGGCCCCTGCGTGATGACCGTAAAGGACCCATCGGACGAATGGTGGCTTCAAACCGCCTTCTTCAAGCAAAAGACATTCCCGGACGGCGCCTCCCGGCACGAAAGCTGGAGCAACAACGTCCTGATCGACATGGGGTTCGTAACCGAACACAATCTGCGGTTTGACGAGATGTTGGGCTACGCGGGTGGCGAGGATACCGTTTTCTTTCAAGATATCATTCGAGCCGGTGGGACGGGTGCATTCGCGGCCAAAGCCGTGGTCCGTGAGGTTCAGCTCGAGAGCCGGCTCACATGGGATTGGGCGCTCAAGAGGCAATATCGATACGGCGTGACACGGGCCAACACGCAACTCTTGCGCCGACCGAAGCTAAAGGCGATGGCATGGTGTCTGCCGCGCGCCGTGGTCATGATCACATTGGGCGCGCTGATCGGCCTGTCGGTGGTGTTCAAGGGAAAGCGGGGGCTGGCAAACGGAGCAGCCCTGATCGCGCGCGGAGGGGGCCTCGTCATGGGGGCGATCGGCTTCAGAGCGGACGAATACGCAAGACCCACCTGAGCGGCAGTCATCTCACCGCCTGCGCAATCTTGCTGTTTGGCGCATGGGAAGGCTCCCTTTAGACGGTCTATTTCATAGGGTGAGTCTTGTCTGATCCCGTGGCGGAAAACGATGGGTGGTCTGTCGATGCAATACCCCCAGAAAACGGAACAATAAGCTCGATTCAGAATCACTGCGCACGAAATCGCAACAATTGAATGCCACTTTTCCGATCAAATACTCCATAAAATCCGCACATTGACGCATTCCCGCCCAACAATCGGCAAGTTTCAGAGTGAAGCAGTAAATTAATGTAAAAGTATCGGTAACTTTTGACGATCTCGGTTCAGTAAAGCGTTTGGAAGGCGGGGCAGAACGTCCACTGAAAAAAGTCTTTCCTTTGTAAATCAGCCCGAGGGCTGGCGCATTTAAGAGAGACAGGAATATGCTGAAGACCAATTCGCACGTTTTGACAGGGACCGAAACCGATGCGTTTCGCCACACCAAAACCAGCCCGAACCTGCCATTGGGCGGACGGCTGAAACGGCTTTTTGACGTCTTGTTCGCAACAGTCTCACTGGCACTGACCTCCGTTCTTTTTGTGATCGTGGCCGTGGCCATCCGGCTGACCAGCAAAGGCCCTGTTTTCTTTACGCATACCCGCGTGGGCCAAGGCGGCAAGGAGTTTCCCTGCCTCAAGTTCCGCACCATGCGCACTGACGCGGATGAGGTTCTGAACAAGTTGATCTCGGAAAACCCTGAGGCCAAAGAAGAGTTCCAGAAGTACCAAAAGCTGCGCAATGACCCGAGGGTGCTGCCCTTCGTGGGCGCGTTTCTGCGCAAAACCAGCCTCGACGAGTTGCCCCAGTTTATCAACGTGCTGCGCGGCGAGATGAGCGTTGTGGGACCCCGGCCCGTCACCCGCTCGGAGCTGACCGAGAATTACGGCGTCTACGCGCAAGAGGTGCTCAAAAGCCGCCCCGGCATTACGGGGCTGTGGCAGGTCTCTGGCCGCAGCGAGCTCTCCTATGAAGAGCGCGTGCAACTGGACCGCCGCTACATCCGCAATTGGTCCTTTTGGAGCGATGTGATGCTGGTGATCCGCACATTTGCGGTCCTGCTGTCCCGCAAAGGCGCGTACTAAGGTTTCATTAACTCTCGATTTTGAAAGGGGCATCTCCGATGTCCCCTCAACCTGTTGCCTGTGCTGCACGTCACGTGGCCCTGCCAAGATCAAGAAACCATACGCCATAGACCAACAGGAATGGTGTCTGACGTTCCAAAGGAACAATCGCCGCTAGAGTAAAATGTCGAACTGGCCCCGGATCTCTGCGTCCTGCTCGGGGGTGAGGTAGTCTGGTCTGTGATTGGCGAGAATGTCTTTCGCTTTCGCCGTGGCGCGGGTCCAGGCGTCTTGGGCGCCGGACTGGGCCCATGTGCGGGGCTCATTGCGGTCGGCGAGGGTGGGGTAGAAATAATCGCGCTCCATGGCGGCGAGGGTGTGGGCGCC
>CAYXIZ010000026.1:0-22242 GCA_964465485.1 uncultured Rhodobacterales bacterium
GGTGATCCTGCGCACCTTCGCAGTTGTGTTCCGCGGCACAGGCTACTGAAGCCCGCCGCGCCGCTGGCGCAGCCGGTGATCTGCCGGGCGATGCGGCCATCATTCAAAACGAGAGTCCGATCTACCCCTCAAATCGTCAGACTAGCAACACTTGCGCACCCGAACGGATCTTTGAAAACACATCTGCAATGTCCTCGTTTTAAGACCGCGCCCCGCTGGCGCCTTGAACGAGGTCGCAAAACCAAGCGGCGCGGCAGATGCGCGGCTTGTGTTGAAGGTCAAGGATTCGAATGTGGCGGGCTTGGCGGATATTGTCTGCGTCACGTTCCGCATCGATTACGCTGACGAAACCTTCAGATAAGAGCTACGTTAAAACGGGCAGATCAGGGGCCGCGCGTGTGGTGAGAAGCCGCGCCGCGCCCTTTCCGACTACGATATTTTCTTCATGCACCATCATCAGACCATCGCCATAGCTCAGGGACGGCTCGATGGTCAGGACCATGTTTTCTTTCAGCTCTGTTTCGTCGAAGGCGGCGAGAGATGGCTGCTCGGTCAGCTGCATACCGAGCCCGTGGCCAAGGCGGCCTATATCCCCTCCCGAGCTGTCCAACTCAGCCATCACATTAGAAATAGCCAAGAACAGATCACGGCACGTGTTGCCCGGTTTAGCGGCCTCAATGCCGGCCTGTGTCGCGCGCCAGAGAACATTATAGGCGCGTCGCGCGTCATCGCTGGCCGGACCAATCGCCCAATTGCGGTCGAAATCACAAAAATACCCATCCCAAGTGCAGCCGCTATCCAGCATCAGCACGTCGCCTCTTTCCAGCGGGCGACGGGAGGGGGGTGAGATCACATCAGCATAGCCCCCCTGATCCGCCGCCCCCACGAGGTAGGGCGCGTCATCCGCACCAAAGCCGATCGCGGCCAGCCGAAACTGGCGAAACACCTCATCCAGCGGCATGCCCTCATGGATCACGTCGGGAAGTTTGGCGAAGGCGGCGGACCCAATCTCACAGATATGGCTGAGTTTTTCGATCTCCGCCGGTGATTTGACCATGCGCAGGCCCTGAACCAATTTGGTGACGTCTGCGATCTTTAGCCTTGGCAATGCGGCCAGCAAGCGCTCCCAGTCTCCAAGCGGCATATGTAAGTGCGTCTCATGCCCCTTCATGACGCCGATCTTTGCGTCTTGATATGCCAAGGGGATCAGCAGTTCGGTCAAAAGGCTGATGCCGTCATCCTGCGGAGAGGGCGCGCTCCAAGTGCGGATGTCGTCCAGCCAGCCACGCCCCATCAACGCGGCGCCGATCTCCGGAATGATAGCAACGGGCTTGCCGTCCGCTGGCACGAAAGCGAACCATGGCCGTGTCGGGCTTTGCCAAAATAACGTGTGAAATCCGGTGAAATAGCGAAGATCCTGTTCACTCATCAGCAACATACCCGCCAGACCGGCCTGCGCCATAAGCGCCTGCGCCCGCTTTGTACGCGCGTTGAATTCCTTGTCCCGAAAACCCCGCTCAGGGGCTTTGACATTGAGGGTCATGATCCCGTGCCCTTTGAACCTTATCTGTCTCTATGTACCGTATAGGCATCCGACTGGTGCAGGTCGCTACTCGCAGATGTTTTCCTTGATGAAACAGTTCGAGCCGAGGCATCCGTCCCAGCCTTCATCCTTAGCAGCCTGCGACTTGTCGCCAAACTGACCTTCCACCAAGTCCACGGCCTTGATCTTGTCGAACCGGAAAATCCGTTTCGCCTCAAAGTCGCGCCCTTTGGTGCAGCCACGGCTTTGCCAGCCATGCATATAGAGCTTGCCATTGTTGCCAATCGCGACCTGATGCACATCAACAATGCGAGGCGCGCAGCCCTTGCTGACATCCTTGTCATAGACAAGCTCCACCACGCGGCCGGCCTTCGCGGCCTCACAAAGGGGCCCTTCGAATTTCGCCTGAGCCAGCGTCATCTGAGGGGCTAGCAGCAATGCGATCGCAACCGCCGAGGTCAATTTCATGGGGCATGCTCCTTTGGGTATCTTGCTAGCCTACGCGTTCTTGAACGTGTCTGCGAACATTTTGCGTAGGTCGTTTTTCTGAACCTTTCCCATCATGTTGCGGGGCAGCGCGTCCAGAAAGAACACTGACTTCGGGCATTTGAAGCCCGCCAGCACTTCTTTTGAAGCGGCTATGACGGTGGGTTCGTCTATGGATTGCGGACTGGTCCTGACGACGATAGCGACAACGGCCTCGCCGAAACCCGGATGCGGCACGCCGATGACGGCGGATTCCAAAACGCCGTCCAGCAGGTCGATCTCCGTCTCGACTTCTTTAGGGTAGACATTGTAGCCGCCGGATATGATCAGGTCCTTCGCGCGTCCCACGATGGAGATGTACCCATCCCCGTCAATCGAGGCGATGTCTCCGGTGATGAAGAACCCGTCGTCGCGGAATTCCTCCGCAGTTTTCTCGGGCATGCGCCAATAGCCGCGAAACACATTCGGTCCGCGCACTTCCAGAAGACCGGGGGTGTCGTCTGCGACAGCCTCCTCTGTTTCGGCATCAGTTATACGTGCCTCTACCCCTGGCAGCGGAAAGCCGACGGTCCCGGCCCGTCTCTCGCCCTCATACGGGTTAGACGTGTTCATCGTGGTTTCGGTCATGCCGTAGCGCTCAAGGATGCGGTGGCCGGTCCGGGCCTCAAATGCGTGGTGGGTCTCAGCCAGCAAAGGCGCGCTTCCGGAGATGAACAGCCTCATATGCGCGCTCAATTCGCGCGTAAAGCGAGGGTTGGCGAGCAGGCGCGTGTAGAATGTGGGCACCCCCATCATGGTCGTGGCCTTGGGCAAGTTCGCCAAGACCGTATCTACGTCGAAATTGGGCAAGAAGATCATGCGTCCGCCCGCCTTGAGCAACACGTTTGTCGCCACGAAAAGGCCGTGCGCGTGGAAGATGGGCAGCGCGTGCAACAGGGTATCGTCGCTGGTGAAGTGCCATGCCTCGACCAGAGAGATTGCATTGGAAAGCAGGTTGTTGTGAGACAGCATCGCCCCTTTGGAGCGCCCAGTCGTGCCGGAGGTATAGAGGATGACGGCTAGATCATCAGGCCCGCGCTCGACCGTGTCGAAATCGTTGGGCGCGGTTCGGGCCTGCTCCATCAGCGTGCCGCTGTCATCTCCTGCGAGGGTCAGCACAGTCGTGGAAGGGGCCGCCATGGCCTCAAGGTCGCCTTGCACCTGCGGGCCGCACACCACCAATTTGGGCTCTGAGTCCTTCAGGAAATATGCAAGTTCGGCGCTGGTGTAGGCCGTGTTCAGCGGCAGAAATAACGCGCCCGCACGCAGGCAAGCGAGATAGAGCGCTAAGGCTTCGACCGACTTTTCGGTCTGCACCATCACCCTGTCTTCGGGGGTGACGCCGGCACGGACAAGCACATGTGCGATTTGGCCTGAGAGAGCGTAGAGATCGGCGCCGGACAGCACACTGCCGTCAGGTCGATACAGCACCGGGTCTTTGCGCGTGGCAAGCGGGGCGACGAGCGCATCAGCGAGAGGGTTCATCGAGCGACCTGTGACTTCGGAATTGCGTCTTTAAATAGAGGCCTTCCCGCCTTCGGTAAAGCCGCCCGAGGCGCTAATTTCTGTTTCGCGTCGCGTCTCTGTACCACGCGATGATCGTATTACGGTTTTCCCGGGTCATTGTGCTGATCGCATTGGGGGGCGGCATGGCGTGGCTGACCCCGGCATGAAGAAAGATCTGTTTGGCGTGGCGCGCAACGTCTGAGTGCGTTTCGAGCACGACGCCTTTGGGCGGCCACAGCATGGTCTCACTAAAATAGGGCTCGCGCGCATGGCACATGGAGCAGTTTCCCAGCACGACGTCATAGGCCTCTTCGAACCCAGCGGCAGAGACGAATTTTTGTTCGTAAGGCGTCATCTCACGCGCTTCGGCGTCCTCAAGCGGGTCCATCATCGGGGCGGTCGACAGCCAGGCAATCAGGATCATCAGGATGACAGTCACTCCCCAGGTCCAGTTTGGCCCCTTGCCGGTGGCATGCATGGTGTTGAAGTAATGCCGGACCGTGACCCCCGTTAGAAATATCAGGCTGGCGATGATCCAAGAATATTCGGTGGCGAAGGCCAGCGGGTAATGGTTGCTGAGCATCAGGAACACGACGGGCAAGGTGAGGTAGTTGTTATGGGTCGAGCGCACCTTGGCAATCTTGCCGTATTTCGCATCTGGGGTGCGCCCGGCTTTGAGGTCTTCGACCACGATCCTTTGGTTGGGCATGATCTGAAAGAAGACATTTGCGGTCATGATCGTCGCGGTAAACGCTCCGAGGTGAAGCAGCGCCGCCCGGCCCGTGAAGACCTGATTGTAGCCCCATGACATGGCCACGATGATGGCGAACAAGAGCAACATCAACGCCGTTGGATGTTCGCTGAGCCTGGATTTGCACATGGCGTCATAGGCGAGCCAGCCAATGGTGAGAGAGCCCCCGGAAATCACGATGCCCTGCCACAGTGCAAGGTCAGCCTTGTTCGGGTCGAGCAGGTAAATCTCGCCGCCAATCCAATAGATGATCATCATCAAAGCGGCACCGGACAGCCAGGTGCTGTAGCTTTGCCATTTGTGCCACGTCAGGTGCTCGGGCATGCGGGCGGGGGCCACCAGATACTTGGTCGTGTGGTAAAACCCGCCGCCATGCACCTCCCACTCCTCGCCTTTGGCACCCTCGGGCATCCCCTCTGCTGGCTTGAGCATCAGGTCGAGCGCGATGAAGTAAAACGAGGCCCCGATCCACGCCATAGCGGTGATGACATGCAGCCACCGCACCGAGAACGCGACCCAGTCCCACATGACCACAAAGTCATACATAGCAGCCTCATTTGCTTTGAAGTTACGTCTAGCCTAGGCGAGGAAAAATTCTTCTGGTATTGGTGTTAATCGCCAAACTGTATCAATAAAAGCCGAATAATGTCCTATTTCGACAACATCCGCACCTTCGCAAGGGTCTACGAACTGGGCAGCATGTCGGCTGCCGGCCGAGATTTGCGGGTCTCCCCCGCGGTGACGTCCTCGAGGATTTCTCAGCTCGAGCAATATCTCGGCGTGCGACTGTTTCAACGGACAACGCGCAACCTGACCGCGACGGAGCAGGGCAAGGCATTCTATTCGGGCGCATGCATGGTTTTGGAAGCGGTGGAGCAAGCCGAAGCTCAGGTGACCAACATCACCGATCAGCCGCGCGGAGCGCTATACGTCGCGGCTCCACTTGGCATCGGGCGGCGTCTTATCGCTCCGCAAGTGCCTGCTTTTCTAGAAAAATACCCGGATGTCAGTGTTCGGCTGAGGCTGACTGATCGCAAGGTGGACCTGACGACAGAAGGGTTGGATCTTGCTTTCTTCCTTGGGCAGCCGGAAGACAGCAACCTACGGATCAAGAAAATTGCGGATGTCCGGCGCGTCCTGTGCGCGGCCCCGTCCTATATCGAGAAGTTCGGGCACCCTCGGTCAGGCGACGAGATCGTTCGCGAGAAACACGAATGTCTGAACCTCAGGTTCCCCGGAGCCAAAGAGTTCGAGTGGCCCTTGATGACCGAAAACGGGACAAAGCGCTTTCGTGTGGTGGGGCGCTACGAGTCTGACGATGGCGATGTGCTGGTCGATTGGGCTCTGTCCGGCAACGGGATTGCGCTGAAGCCGGTGTTTGAAGTCTCGGATTATCTAAACTCAGGCGAGCTGGTCGTCGTCGCTGAGGAAACCCCACCAGAACCCGTTCAAATGGCCTGCCTCTTTACCCATCGCCGGTTTCAGGACCCAAAGACCCGGCTGTTCATGGAATTCGTGATCGGCCGGATCAGCGCCAAAATCAAAGAGACGTCGCAGGACGCTTAGCTACCGCGATATGTGGAATATCCGAATGGCGACAGCAGCAGCGGCACGTGGTAGTGCTCCGGCACTGACATGCCAAAGCGGATCGGAACAACATCCAGGAACCGCGGATCTTCCGGTGCTGCCCCGGAGCGTTCCAGATAGTCGTTGCAGTAGAACACCAACTCATAGGTGCCGGATTTAAACTCATCTGCCGGCAGTATCTCCGCATCCGTCCGGCCATCTGCGTTGGTGACAGCCTTGCGCAATGACGTGCGCCGGTCCCCTTCAATGCGAAACAGCTCGATCTCGAGCCCCTTTGCAGGGCATCCGCGTGCCGTGTCCAAAACATGGGTCGTGAGATATCCGGCCATTGCATATTCCCTCTTTTTTTAGGTGAGTGTCCCAACTCGGCTGCTAAGGTGCAAACCCCGACACAGCAAAGGCTGTTTCGCCTATAATTTGAAAAACCATTTAGGTCTCGCGCCGATCAGTCCGTCCCCCGGCAGCGGCCGGTCAGAAATCGACTTCGATCGCGACGCCTTTTTCAACCGCCAGATCAACCACGCTTGCGGCTACGGCCAAGTCTTGCAGGCCGACGCCCGTGCCGTCGAACAGGGTAATTTCATCCTCCGATATACGCCCTACATGTGTGCCATTGATCACAGCGCCAAGCTGATGAACGTCACCAGCGGCGATGATCCCATCCGCAACCGCGTGCTGCGCTTCGCCAATGCTGACAGATTGTGCGACTTCATCCGTGAAGACCGTAGCACGGGCGAGCAGCGCGGCCTCGACCTCTTGCTTGCCTTTCGTGTCCGTCCCCATACACGCGATATGTGTCCCAGCGGAGATATGGTTCGCCAAAATCGACGGCGCAAATGTTGATGTGATGGAAATCACCACATCAGCTTCGACCATGCCTTCAAGTGGAACGGCCTCAAATGGCACGCCCGCCTCGTTGGCAACCTTTTCAATGTTGGGCAGCATCTCCGGGTGGTAGTTCCAGCCGATGACCTTCTCGAATTGCCGCTGCTCGAGCGCCGCGCGCAGTTGAAACGTCGCCTGATGTCCCGCGCCCACCATTCCCATGATCTTCGCGTCTTTGCGCGCAAGATGCTGGATAGACACGGAGGAGGCCGCCGC
The DNA here is from genome assembly GCA_964465485.1 of uncultured Rhodobacterales bacterium. Classification (GTDB taxonomy): domain Bacteria; phylum Pseudomonadota; class Alphaproteobacteria; order Rhodobacterales; family Rhodobacteraceae; genus Litoreibacter. Next base: position 7,014 of record CAYXIZ010000026.1, read on the forward strand.
CGTTCGCAAGGCGGTGAGCAGATTGCCCCCGACCATCGCCTTGACCATGCCTGTGTCGGGATCAAACAGAAAAACGGTGGACTGGTGATTGATATGACCATGTTTCTCAAGATTGTGGGGCCAGTAGCCGCCCGCCTTCAGCCCCAGTGCCATGCCCGCTTTGTCAAACCCGCCTTTGAAACCGTACAGCGCATCCTCATGGCCGATCGCCTCCCGAATGACTGGAAAATTATAGGCGTCTTGCGCGGCCATCGCGGCAAAGACTTTTTCAACGGCGTCAAAGGACGCGGCACGCGTCAGCAGATCTGCGACTTCGCGTTCAGGTACGATCAGCATTTTTCTCTCCGGGTGATTGATGTGCCGACCCTAACCCCGCCCGAAACGGCTCGCTACATTTTCGAAACCTGTCCAAGGGTTGGGTCGATTGAGTAAAATTCATTTTTTTCAGAGGTTTATATTTTTCATATGATGAATTACGATTTCACTTAGAGAAAAGTTGGAGAGGTGAAACACTCAATGAATGATCAGGACAGCCCCAAAAGAGCACGCGGTCGTCCGCGCGATTGGCATGACAAGACAGCCCAGAACACCATTAAATCGCTTGATAGAGCAATGGGTGTTTACGAATTTCTCAGTGAAGGGGCCGGCAAGACGCTGTCGACCTTGGCCAAGGAGCTTGGCGAGTCCCCGGCGACTCTCTACCGAATCCTTGTCACCCTTGAGGGCCGCGGCTTGGTGGAGTTCGACCAGGCCGAGCAGGTTTGGAACATCGGCCCTCGTGCCTTTATCATAGGGGCTAGGTTCTTGCGCCGCACGAGTCTCGTAGATCGTGCGCGCCCGCTGCTACGTTCTCTTATGGAAGCCACGGGTGAAACGGCTAACCTTGGGATCGAGCAAAATGGCCACGTGCTGTTTGTCAGTCAGGTCGAAACACACGCGAGCATACGGGCGTTCTTCCCGCCCGGCACCTTGTCTCGCCTCCACGCTTCGGGAATTGGAAAGACCTTGCTTGCTCAAATGGGCAAAGAGCGTCTTGAACGATTTTTCGCACAAGCACCGCTTGAGCAATTTACGAAGTTCACTCTGACTGAACCATCCGCCTTGATCCGAGATCTTGAGCTGATCCGCGAGCGTGGCTATTCGATTGATGGTGAGGAACGGAACCTAGGAATGCGCTGCATTGCGGCCCCGGTCTTCGACATCCACGGCGAAGCCATCGCTGGTATCTCAGTGTCCGGCCCAACATCGCGTGTTGGTACCGCGCAGACCGATGAGCTAAGCCGCGCCGTTCTGTCTGCCGCAAGAGAACTTTCCTCCGCGATAGGAGGGGACGTTTAAGTGCGTCGAATTTTGGAGGGATAGTTTAGCAGATTGATATTTAGCGAAGGCTTATCAAAGCACCTTCTTCGACACAGCGTTCCAAGAGGAGCAGCCCAAAGGTTATCGAGCAAAATGATTTGTAAGATCAGCTCCGCGCTGGTTCCATGGCTGGGTGCGAGACCGATTTGGACGCTATCGCGACGACGATGCATGCCATCGCAACGCAAATCCCGCTACCTGAATAGACGGCGAGAGCCAAAAGAAAACCGGTTTGATAAACGAACATAGCCACGAGAAAGCTAACGAAGCCAATAGTGCTTCCGATCAGTGTTGAAACGAGAGCCATGTCGACCCCTCCACATTATTTCCCCTAGTATCGACCGTAAAATCAAACGGTTTAACAAAGATTAATATCCGTCAGGGGCGCGGGCGGATTTAAGCCGGAATTGAGACAATTCTTAGGCAAATTGCTGTGAGCTGGGGCATGTAATCCATACCTTTCATGGAGCGCTTAAACATATCGCTGCCGTGCTTGAGGGGTATTATAATAATAAATCAAATACTTATGGATATCTTGAGCCGTCGTTGTGAAATGCGCCATGAGAAAGCAAAGTAACCACGACATGAACAGCAGGCGTTAACAGGCTTATGCGCCAGCTGTTCATTCGAAGCCAAATTCGACCGCCATAAAGACGTCCTTTTTGAGCGATCAAAAATTAATTGTTTCGGACGCATATATAGTGCGGCTTCTCGCCTATTGGACTTGGCCAAGCAGAAAACCTTCGAGCGACCGCGGCGGTGGGATGCTGATAGGTCCCCAAATGGGATAGAATGGGGAGAGTATTGAGAAATGCGAGGCGGCCGCTACTGATTAAGAGAATCTTTACTTTTCTAATGTCACGAGTCGCAGAGTTTTAGGTCACAAACGCCTGATCTCATCGGGAATACCCGTATTATGGCGGGTCAAAACTGTGTCGAAGACCGCCATATTTGAATTAGTTTGGTCAAAAAAACCGCGCCAATCTGTAAAATCTACTCTTATTGTTGACGCATTTTGAGCAATACACCGAGGATTGTGGTGAAAGGGTGTCAATTCAGGGTCCAAAATCGAGCGATTTCCGCACGTATTTCGTAAGTAAGGAGAAACATACTTACTCAAATGTGTTCGTTTGAGTAATTTTTATTCATCGCCGCAGGGTGGGACGGCGCCGACATTGAGGATTTGGAAGGAAAACAAAATGACTGTCTCTCTCGCAGAACGTGCTCGCCAAGGTCGTATGATTGCTCTTGAGGCAATCAAGGTTCAAAAGTCCGGAGCTGACATCGTATTGTTGTCGGATCGGCGCGAGAATCCGCGCCCTGTTTTTACATCCCGCCGCGCGGATCCGTCGCTGCTCGTGGCCTAAAACCCCAAATTTACAAGAGGGAGGAGCGCACCCTCGCTACACGAAATGCACTCCAGGCCTGTTCCAGCCGGCCCCCTCAGACGAAGAACCGCCCGGTACCCCTCCCGGGCGGTTTTTTCATTGCTTACGAATATAGGTCGCCCGCGAGCCCCTGCCTTGGTTTCTGATCGTAGAAATTGATGCGCCATCGACTTGAACAACCACACAATCGCTCGGCACCGGATCACCACCTAAGGTTCTGTCAAAGCAAAGATATTTGCCTTTCCAGGCCCACGCCCCAGCAAGCTCTTTGTCGTCGACGCCGCCAGCAAGTTTCCCGTTACGTCGGAGCCTGAACCAAGCCCCGTTTTTCGGGTTGACCCAACTCTTTCCAACGACGGCTTTCTGTAGATCAGATTGCTTCGAAATGGTTTGCCAGTCCGCCAGGGCTGGTTGGCTGAACGAAATAAGCACGCTGGCTAGAAACGCCGCAAAACGCATAGACACCCTCCAAAAACATTCAAGAATACCCCAAGTCTAGCTGGGAGCTAACTTAACCCGCAACACAGAATGTCATTGCCCCGCTAACGCGTGAATTTCTTATACTTGACCCGCTTGGGCTCAACCGCGTCCGGGCCCAGACGTCTAATCTTGTCTTCTTCATAGGCCTCAAAGTTGCCTTCGAACCACTCCACATGGGCTTCGCCTTCAAAGGCAAGAATATGCGTACAGAGCCGGTCCAGGAAAAATCGATCGTGGCTGATCACAACGGCGCAGCCCGCAAAATCTTCGATAGCGTCTTCGAGCGCGCGGAGAGTTTCGACATCCAGATCGTTGGTCGGCTCATCAAGCAGCAGCACGTTGCCACCGGTTTTCAGCAGTTTGGCCATATGCACACGGTTGCGTTCCCCGCCAGACAGGGAGCCTACTTTTTTCTGCTGGTCGCCGCCCTTGAAGTTGAACGCGGAGCAATAGGCCCGGGAGTTCATTTGCGCGTCCCCGAGCTGGATAATCTCGCTACCGCCGGAAATTTCTTCCCAGACATTCGAGTCGCCCGTCAGCGCATCACGCGATTGGTCTACATAGCTCAGCTGAACCGTGTCGCCGTAGGAAACGGTGCCGCTATCTGGCTGCTCCTGACCGGTGAGCATTCGGAAGAGCGTCGATTTACCCGCGCCGTTGGGACCGATAACACCGACGATGCCACCGGCAGGCAGCGAGAAGCTTAGGTCCTCGACCAGTAGCTTGTCACCATAGGCTTTGGTCAGGTTTTCAACTTCGATGACCTTGTTTCCAAGACGGGGGCCGTTGGGGATGATGATCTGGGCGCGGCCGAGCTTTTCTTTTTCGGACTGGTTGGCCATCTCGTTATAGGCGTTGATCCGGGCTTTGCCCTTCGCTTGCCGGGCCTTCGCGCCGGAGCGCATCCATTCCAGCTCGCGCTCAAGCGTCTTTTGCTTGGATTTGTCTTCCTTGGCTTCACGCTCCAGCCGCTTGGCCTTCTGTTCGAGCCACGAGGAATAATTGCCCTCGTATGGAATACCCCGGCCGCGGTCGAGCTCCAGGATCCAGCCGGTGATATCATCAAGGAAATAGCGGTCGTGCGTCACGATCAGGATCGTGCCCTTATACTCGATCAGGTGCTTTTGCAGCCATGCGATGGTTTCGGCATCGAGGTGGTTGGTCGGCTCGTCGAGGAGCAGCATGTCAGGGGCTTCGAGCAGTAATTTACACAGCGCCACGCGGCGGCGTTCACCACCCGACAGATGCTCAGGCATCGCGTCGTCCGGCGGGCAGCGCAGGGCCTCCATCGCGACGTCGATCTGTGCGTCGAGGTCCCACAAATTGGCCGCGTCGATCTCGTCTTGCAGCTTGGCCATTTCCTCCGCGGTCTCGTCGGAATAGTTCATTGCCAGCTCGTTATAGCGATCCAGAACGTCCTTCTTCTCTTTAACCCCCAGCATCACGTTGTCGCGCACGGTCATGTCTTCCTCAAGCGTGGGTTCTTGTGGCAGATAGCCGACTTTCGCGCCTTCCGCTGCCCAGGCCTCGCCCGTGAAATCCTTGTCCTGACCGGCCATGATCCGCATGAGCGACGACTTACCCGTTCCGTTTACCCCGACCACGCCGATCTTGACGCCGGGCAGGAAGTTCAGGCGGATGTTTTCGAACACCTTCTTGCCGCCCGGATACTGCTTGGAGACGCCGTCCATAAAGTAGACGAATTGATTGGCTGCCATGAGATTGCTCCGGATGAGGGTCTGTGTTGCCCCCGTGTTTAGACAGGGTTGCGGGCAAGGGCAATCAGGCGCAGATTACACGCGGCCCATTGCAGACCTAACCCAAGAAAGAGCCCGACATGACCTATACGCCTGCCAAAAATCGCTATGACCAGATGGTGTACCGCAGGTGTGGCAAGTCAGGCGTGCAGCTGCCTGCTATTTCGCTGGGGCTATGGCACAATTTTGGAGGTGACAGCCCACATGAGAACAAGCGCGCCATGTGCCAAACGGCGTTCGACCACGGCATCACCCACTTTGACTTGGCCAATAATTACGGCCCGCCCCCCGGCAGCGCGGAGGAAGCTTTCGGGCAAATTCTCAGCACTGATTTTGCTGGCTACCGCGACGAATTGATCATCTCAAGCAAAGCCGGATACCTGATGTGGCCGGGGCCTTATGGCCAAATGGGCAGCCGTAAATATCTCGTGGCCTCTTGCGATCAGTCGCTCAAACGGATGGGGCTCGATTATGTCGACATCTTCTATTCGCACCGGTTTGATCCCGACACACCGCTCGAAGAAACTATGGGCGCGCTAGACTATATCGTGCGCTCTGGCCGCGCACTTTATGCGGGGATCTCTTCCTATAACTCTGAGAAGACCCGGCAGGCCGTGGCGATTTTGAAAGACCTTGGCACACCGATGCTGATCCATCAGCCGTCCTATAATCTGCTCAACCGTTGGACCGAGCATGACGGGCTATGGGGCACATTGGATGAGCTTGGCGTGGGCTCCATCGCGTTCACCCCATTGGCGCAGGGCATTTTGACCAAGAAGTATCTCGGCGGTATCCCCGAGGGCAGTCGCGCTACGCAAGGAAAATCGCTGCAGGACGGTATGATCAATGAGCGTTCTCTGGCCTCGGTGAAGGCGCTGAATGAAATGGCAGAGGCCCGTGGCCAGACGCTTGCACAGATGGCGCTGGCTTGGGTGCTTCGCGAAGGGCGCGCCACCACCGCATTGATCGGTGCCTCCAAACCGGAACAGATCGTAGACTGCGCCGGCGCGGTGAAAAACCTGGGGTTCACAGCCGCCGAATTGGCAAAGATCGACGAGATCTCCTCTGAGGAGGACATTAATCTCTGGGCCAAATCGTCAGAGACGGACTAGGGCAATGCAAGGCTGGCCATTGGCGCGGGCAGGGCAAAAGGTCGGCCTTCTTGGCGGGTCATTTGATCCTGCGCATGAAGGCCATGCCCATATCACCCGCGAGGCATTGAAACGCTTTGGTCTCGATCACGTTTGGTGGCTGGTTTCCCCCGGCAACCCCTTGAAGAAGCGCGGCCCTGCGGCGTTGAGCACGCGGATTCAACATGCCTGTTCGGTCATACAGCACCCGAAGGTTCAGGTCACCGATCTGGAGGCCCGATTGGGTACGAGATACACAGCGCAAACGTTGCGGCGCCTGTTGCCGCGCTACCCCGGTGTGCGGTTCGTCTGGCTTATGGGCGCGGATAATCTGGCAGGGTTCCACCACTGGCAGGATTGGGAGGAGATAATGCAGATGCTGCCCGTTGGCGTGTTGGCCCGCCCCGGTGACCGTATCTCTGCACGCCGGTCGGTGGCCGCCCAGCACTATGACATGGCCCGGCTGCCCGGCATCGCATCGCAGCTTTTGCCACTGCGAGAGGCACCGTGTTGGTGCTACATCAATGTCCCGCTGAGCGCCGCCTCGTCGACCGCGATCAGGGAACGCGGCGGCTGGTCCTGAGAAATAGGTTGCCAAATCCTGAGACAAAGATCACGGCAATGCCCAAGGCGGCCATCGGGTCTGGCCAATCCCCGAAAAACAGGACGCCGTAGGCGGCCGCGCCGATCAATTGCAGGTACACAAAGGGCGCCAGCCAAGACGCGCCTGCGCGCGCATAGGCGAAGACCAGAAACAGGTTTCCAAACATAGAGGCGGTCCCGGACCAAAACATCAGGCCCCAAGGAACCTCGACCGGAATATGTGCTACGCCAAATGGCAGCAACAGCAAGGAGCCGATGGTCAACTGGGCAAGCAACAGATGCAAGGGTTTTCCCAACGGCTGAACCCAGCGCGACGCGGTCAGGAACATCCCATAAAAACACCCCGACAAGAGCGCCCAGCCGAGCCCTAGCGTCATCCCAAATCCGGGGCGTACCACCAAGAACACGCCCCCAAGACCGATAAGCAGCAGCAAAACTCTTGCGTAACTGCCTTGTTCCTTCAGCAGCCAAACCGACAGTACGTAGCTGACAAAGGGGCCGAGAAAGAAAGCACCGAACACATTGGCAATTGGCTCGGTCTGCAAGGCCGTCAGGATAGTCGAAATCGTCACTGCCTGAAACGCGCTGCGCAACCAAATGCGGCGATCTCTGAGCAAGCCATAGATGGCGCGGTCCCAAAATACGGGAGCAAGAAGCACCAGGCCGATGCTGTAGCGCGTCCAGGCCACGAAAAGCGGTGCGACCCCGGCGGAGGTCATGAGTTTGCCTGCCGTGTCGCCAAACGGGATCAGCAACATTCCGACCGACATGATCAGTGCGGCTTGGAGGTATCTGGCATCCATTTTCTGTGCCTATCAGGTGGTCTGATGGCTTGCCACCATCAACCGCTTGGGCGACAGTCCCGCCCATGAGTTTGACCAGCAATGGCCGGTACGGCCGCCGCACAATTTTAGCATTCTTGCTCTACGGAACAGCGGGAGCTGCGCTGGCAAATGCCCCGCTCCAGTCCTTGCGCCCATTGCGCAAACCGGGCGACGCCGTCAAACGCGCCGAACCCGAAGGGGCGCAGATCATCGAGTCCGCGAAGCTGGGCGGGCATGCCAGCTATGTTGTGGCGGATGCGCGCACGGGTGAGATACTGGAATCTGTCTCTCCCCTGCGTCTTCATCCGCCCGCCAGCGTCGCCAAAGCGGTCACGGCCTTCTATGCGCTCGAACGGCTCGGAAAGGATTTTCGCTACCTCACGCAGCTGGTTGGAACCGGGCCTGTCGTGGATAATGTGTTACAGGGAGACCTGATTTTGATCGGCAGCGGTGACCCGTTGCTGACGAGCGATGAGCTTTATGAGTTGGCCTCCAGCTTGAAGGCAGCAGGGATTGTCGCGGTAAAGGGCAAGCTCAAAGTCTTCGATGGCGCGTTGCCATCGGTTGAGGAAATCGACCCTGCTCAACCCTTGCAAGTCGGCTACAATCCGGGCATCGGCGGGGTGAACCTGAACTTCAACCGCGCCTATCTCGAATGGAAACAGGTCGGCTCAAGCTATTCGATCACGATGGAGGCCAGAACAGAGCGGTTCCGGCCGGCAATCAGTTCCGTAGGGGCAAAGATCGTAGATGGTCCGGGCCCGATCTTCACCTATTCCAAAGATCGAGACAAAGAGCGCTGGACCGTCGCGCGCAAAGCGCTTGGAAAGGGCGGTGGCCGCTGGCTGCCGGTGCGCAGGCCCGGAGTCTACGCGGGCGATGTGTTCCGTACGCTGGCGCGCAGCCATGGCATCGAGCTGCCAAAGGCCGAGCTGACGCAATCCGTTCCGGAAAATGTGACAAAATTCGCAGAGCATCTGAGCCCGCCCTTGGACGAAATATGCCAAGGCATGCTCAAATTTTCGACGAACTTGACGGCAGAGGTTGTCGGGCTCACCGCCAGCGGGGCAGGCACGCTTAGGGCCTCGGGGCGGACAATGTCGGAATGGGCGCATGCGCGCACCGGAACCCGTAACGCGGTTTTCGTGGATCATTCAGGGCTTGGCGATAAGACGACAACCTCCGCGCAAGACATGGTGCGTGCCCTCACCGCCAAAGGGGCCCGCGACACCTTACTGCCAATTTTAAAGGAGCTGGCCGTACGTGACCCGTCCGGTGCTCCGATCGAGAACGGGCCCGTGAAGGTCATGGCCAAAACAGGGACGCTGAACTTCGTCAGCGGGCTGGCGGGTTATATTGATATGGAAGACGGACGCCAGCTGGTCTTCGCGATTTTCGCCTCCGACGAGGCCCGTCGTGAGAAGCTTACGCGTGAGCAACGTGAGCGGCCCCGCGGTGCGCGGTCTTGGAACGGCCGCGCCAAGACAATGCAACAAAAGCTGATCCGTCGTTGGTTCGTGGTGCACGCTGCTGACGGCGACGGCGCCTAAAGCGTGATGTATCGCGCTCGCGCACCGCGTTCGATCGCGGCGGCATGCAGGCGGTCAATATCTAGCTCGTAGCGTATCTCTTCAAGCAGCCGCAACTCCTGTTGGCCGATATGGGCATCACTTGCGGCAACGTCACATGCCAAAGCGTAGGCGGTCTCGCGCAGCTCAGCAGGCAGCGCGTCGCGGATCAGACCGAGCAGCGCATCCAATCCGTCTTCCTCCTCGAACAGGTCCATCACGGTTTGCGCGACCTTGTTGATCCGATCCACGTCATACTCAGCAAAGATGGGCAGATGGTTGACCACCTGCTGGATGGTCACCAGCTCCGATGTGCGCATCGTCGCATCTGACATGGACACTGAGATCATGATCGCGACCAGGCAGTCGAGGGACGACAGTGCGGGTGCATCCGCTGGCATGTTGCTGACTTTCGAAAGGAGTTACTGCGCTGCAGAATATTGACCTGTGGGGGGCGGCACAATAGGTAGCGGGACCGAGGTGCGCTTTGGCCGCACCACCCTTTTTTGGAAAGTCTGCCCCATGTCCGACCTGCGTGACGCTGCAATGACCTCAAAAGCCTGGCCCTTCGAAGAGGCTAGAAAGCTGCTCAAACGCTTCGACAAGGGCGCGCCAGAAAAGGGCTATGTGCTGTTCGAGACCGGCTATGGCCCATCTGGCCTGCCCCATATCGGAACCTTCGGCGAGGTCGCACGCACAACCATGATCCGCCGCGCCTTCGAGGTAATCTCGGACATCCCGACCAAGCTTATCTGCTTCTCGGACGATCTGGACGGAATGCGCAAAGTGCCGGGCAACGTGCCCAACCCAGAGCTTCTTGAGCCACACCTGCAACGCCCTTTGACAGACGTGCCGGATCCTTTTGGGACGCATGACAGCTTTGGCGCGCATAACAACGCCAAGCTGAACAGCTTTCTTGACACGTTTGGGTTCGAATATGAATTCATCTCTTCGACCGAATTCTACCGCTCGGGCAAGTTCGATGAGGTGCTGCTGCGCGCCGCTGAAAAATACGATGCGGTGATGGAGGTGATGCTGAAATCGCTGCGCGAAGAACGGCGTGAAACCTATTCGATTTTCCTGCCTATCCATCCTGAAACGGGCCGGGTGCTCTACGTGCCTATGAAGCATGTCGATGCGGCAAAGGGAGAAATCACCTTCGACGATGAAGACGGGCGCGAATGGACGCTGCCGGTCACTGGCGGCAATGTGAAGCTGCAATGGAAGCCCGATTTCGGTGCCCGTTGGGCGGCGCTCGATGTCGATTTTGAGATGTATGGCAAGGATCACTCCACCAATACGCCGATCTATGATCGCATCTGCCAAATCTTGGGAGGCCGTAAGCCTGAGCATTTCACCTATGAGCTTTTCCTCGATGCCGACGGTCACAAGATCTCCAAGACAACAGGCAACGGCGTATCGATCGACGAATGGCTGACCTATGCGTCGTCAGAGTCGCTGTCCTATTTCATGTATCAAAAACCTAAGACCGCCAAGCGGATGCATTTTGATGTGATCCCAAAGGCGGTGGACGAGTATCACCAACAACTGCGCGCTTATGCCGATCAGGACGCCAAGCAGCGTTTCGCGAACCCGGTTTTCCACATTCATGGGCACAACGTCCCGGCCTCAAATATGGTTGTGCCGTTCTCCATGCTGTTGAACCTCGCATCGGTGGCGAATGCCGAAGGCAAAGACCAGCTTTGGGGCTTTATCCAACGCTACGCGCCTGAGGCGTCAGCCCAAACGCATCCTGATCTGGATCAGGCGGCGGGGTTCGCGGTGGCCTATTACAACGATTTCGTAAAGCCGGCCAAAACGTACCGCGCGGCAACGGAGCTGGAGCGCGAGGCACTCTTGGACCTTCGCGCACAGCTGGTCGATTGGGATGGCGGGTTGGATGCCGAGGGATTGCAATCAGTGGTTTTCGCCTGTGGCCGTGAGCGGTTCGACCCGCTGCGTGACTGGTTCAAGGCGCTCTATGAAGTCCTTCTAGGTGCATCTCAGGGCCCTCGCTTTGGTGGATTTATCGCTCTGTACGGTGTGGAGGAGACCATTGCCTTGATCGACCAAGCACTAAAAGGTGAACTTATCAGCTGACGGAGTTTACTGGACGTTGAGCCGATCCGCGTTAGGTTGTTTCACCTGTATTAAGGAGAGCATTGATGAAACACCTGTTTGCCGCTGTGCTGATGCTGGCACTGTCGATCATGCCGGGGCTGGCCCAAGACGCCAGATCGGGTGAGGTCACGCAAACCATCCAAAGCCAATTGGATGCGTTTCAGAAAGACGACTTCAGCAAGGCTTTCACCTACGCGTCTCCCACGATCAAGCGGCTTTTTGGGTCACCTGACCGATTTGGAGCAATGGTGCGCAACGGGTTCCCGATGGTCTGGCGCCCATCCGAGGTTCAGTTTCTTGAGTTCAAGGATGTCGGCGGTCGCATCTCGCAAACTGTGCTCTTTCGGGACGCCAACGGGGTGCCGACAGTGTTAGAGTACTTCATGATCAAGACCCCGACGGGATGGCAAATCGACGGCGTCCAGCCGGTAGAACAGCCTGATGTCGCGGTCTAGCTGCGGCTGCGGGCTCTGTTCATCCCTTCCTTAACCGGGCCTTAAGCCTGTCCTGATAACGCTCTCGGCGGTCAGGACGGCGTGTCCGGCATTTTCCATCAGAGATGTCATGAAAGCGGGTGAAAACCCGGCCCTGTGCGATGCGCTGGGCCGTTTTGTGACGCGCCGGCGCGCCTGTTTATTGGATGAAAGGGATTTTGATGAACAAGGCGATTACCGAGGGGCTGATTTTGACGCCGCCTCCTTTTGAAAATGGGTTGGACGTGTGGTCACGTGGCGACGGCACACCGGGCAGCGGCACGTATGACGGCTTCGCCTCGGCGGCCTTCGTTCCGGCGGACCAAGATTTTGGTGGTTGCCTGGAAATTCAGAAAACCGAAGCGACCCAAACGCTCCGCTTCATGGGGGAAACACCGTTGCTGCCCGGCTGCTACTTGCAGATCAAGGCCCGCGTCAAAGCGGTCTCCGGCAATTTGCCCGGGGTGCGCATCGCCGGGTTTGCGGGTGGCGCTGGCGGCGTTGAGGTGGCGGGGGTCACAACAGTTGGCCCGACAACCACATTGACCAGCTACGGCGACGTCACCGAAATCAATGCAATTGTAGGCACTGGTGCGCGCCCCGGCGTGACACTGGCATGGGGGGCGCAGGCGCTCTACGGCCATTTCGGCATTGATCTGACCGGGGCAAATGGCGGCGTTATCCGCGTGGATGACATTGAGATCACTGACATCACCTCCGCCTTCCTGCGCACCCTGATGGACTGGGTGGACGTTACCGACTATGGCGCGATCGGTGATGGTGTCACCGACAATGTCGCCGCATTCGAGGCCGCAGATGCTGCGGCAAGCGGCCGGGAGGTTTTGGTGCCCGGCGGCACGTTCTACCTTGCCGACAGCGTCACGTTTGAAAGCCGTACACGGTTTCAAGGCAACGTGACGATGCCCGACGACAAATACCTCGCGCTGTCGCAGAACTTTGACTTTGACACTTACGCAAGCGCCTTTGGTGAAGAGGTGCTGGGCTTCAAGAAGGCGTTCCAAGCCCTTCTGAAACAATCGACCCATGACAGCTTGGATCTGTGTGGACGCTCGATCGGACTACGCGAGCCTATCGACATGCAGGCCTGTGTTGCCGACGTCGACACGTTCACCCAGCGCCGCGTCATCCGAAACGGGCAGTTCGACGCGATCCCTGACACGTCATGGGATACCGAAGAAGTCACGAGTTCCGCGACCTATCAATTGTCAAACAAGCGCCGCCTCTCAGGTGTGAACAATGTCGCAAATATCGCCGTCGGCAGCTTGATCGAAGGCAATGGCGTCGGTCGCGAGGTCTACGTCACTGCGCGAAATGTTTCGGCCCAAACGCTGGATATCAGCGAAGAGCTTTATGACGCAGTGGGCACCCAGACCTACACGTTCAAACGGTTCAAATACTTGCTGGATTTCAGCGGGTTCGAATATGTCTCACAGTTCAACATCTCCGATATCGACTTTCGCGGGGACGGGCTGGCCAGCTGCGTGATGATCGCCAAGGCGGGACTTATCTGGCATTTCCGCGACTGCTATTTGAATCGCCCCAAGGATCGCGGGATCACGTCCATTGGTCTTGGGTGCCAGGGCATGATGATCGACCGGTGCCAGTTCATCTCGAACGAGCAGGCGCTCTTGGCGCAGGACCGTGAGGTTATCGGGTACAATATCAACGCCAATGACTGCAAAATTCGCGACAACCGGGCCACCAAATGGGGTCATTGGGCCGTGGTGCATGGCTCCGGCCATATGTTCCAAGGCAATCATTTCTTCCAAGGCGACGATGTACCAAATGGCAGCCGCAAGGCCGGGCTGGTTCTGACACGCGCCAATTCAAAGATCGTGATCAGCTCAAACTACATCGATAATTGCTTCATCGAGTGGAGCAACGAGCATGACGCAGAGCCCGATCAATCCAACGAGCTCAGCTTTGGCTCCCTCTCGATCATCGGCAACATCTTTACCTCCGCGCGGTCTGGTCCTTGGTTCCGGTTTATTGTGGTGAAACCTTACGGGCCCGGGCATTTCATCAATGGCCTGACAGTGACGGGCAACACGTTCAAGGCGCTTGATGGTGCGATTGACCGAGTGGACGCGGTGGATGACAGCATCGCGTCGCTTGACGTGAACAGGATGCGCAACATCGAGTGGACCGGGAACACCTATCACGCGGTGGGGCAGTGGACGGCCAGCCCGATGATGCTGCAATTTACTGAAAACACGCCATTGCAGACATGGACCTGTGACTTTGACGGATGGATGCCTTTTGGCGGGCTGCTGCGCAACGTGACCGGCATCGTGCCACATGGCCCCTTGCGAAACACTGGCAATGGTCGCGAATATGTGGCCAGCTACGCCGATGTGATGCAGGGCGCCAATGGCACGGAGGCTTGGCTGACATGGCCGGTCGCCGTCAGCGGGCGGGTCAATGTCGTCGGTCGGGTTGATAACCCGTTCTAACTTACCATCGCGGTCGCCAGCTTCCGGTTGGCGACCACCTGCTCAAAGAAGACCTCCGCCCTGTTCAGCGTATCCTCCAGCGGCATGAACCAGCCATCAATCGCAGGTGTCGAAAACTCCTGCCGTTGCATCTCAAGCCGGTGGGCTTTCCTGATAAGAGTTTTCAAATGCCGCATGCGCCGGACTTGAATTGCAGCGGCCCCTTGGCTCAACGGGCGCGCGGCCAGCTTTCGGGCCTCCCCGATCTGAGCCCACATGCTGGCAACTAACACCCCGTGGCGCAGGGCGAGCGGATCGGTCTCTGGCATAATCTGGGTCTCCATCAGTGTCTGACCCCATGTTCCGCGATTCGGGTTTCGAGCCCGTTAAACGCCACCACCCTTATGCGCGACCCTCAGCATGCGCCCGATGCTCCCCTTGTGATGACGCCGTCTCGCGAGCCTTGAGGCCTATGTCACCTTGCTGCGCGTGGTCCGCTCGTCAGGCGTCAATCCCAGCACGAAGGTCACCACTTTCTGCCTGGGCATCTCGCAGGGTTTGAGCAACGGCCCCGACGCAAGGCGGTACAGGTTCAAGGAGATGTAATCCGCGCCCCCAAGTTCCTCTGCCACCAGCTTCTGCGCTTTGCCCTTGGACAAGGCTGACTTGGTGACAACGTAAGGCCGGCCCTCGAATTGAGCCTTAAAGCTCCCGGAAGGCAGCGCGTCGAAGGCGGCAATAAACTCGGAGGTCACGCGCCCGCTGCGACGTCGCATGCCCTGAAGGCTGCAACTGGCTCTGCGGCACCTTTCAGCGCGAAGGTGAGGGTCGTGCTGCCCAGGATTGCCTCCGCCGTGTCGTTGAATTGCAGCCCGTCCAGCACGTTTCCGAAGCCTCTGTCTTGCGCCGTGACGGCGGTGGTGTCGTTGCTGAAACTGTGCCGGTCGGTGGAGATCACCCGACCGGCGGGACCGTTGAACCGCATCACGAAAGGCTCGACCTTTGGCAGCGGGTCGGCGCGGCTGATGGTGAGGGAATAGAGGGGTTTTGCGGGGTCGTAGGTGAGCTCGATC
>CAYXIZ010000027.1:0-21235 GCA_964465485.1 uncultured Rhodobacterales bacterium
TTAACCAAATATTTTGCCCCATTTTGGGTTTTGGCCCGAAAAGTTTTGCCCCATTTTGTACAAAACGCCCCGAAATGGCGTCAGAGCGCGTCTCGCCCGAAATTGGGACACACTGTCCCAAATTCCGTAATGTAACGGTTGTTTGACAGTTTCATGCCTCTATGCTGCGACGCAGTATAAGGTGTTCCGCCATGTTGGACTCGATCAATTTTGAACGCATCACCCAGACGGCCTCGATCAGTCGCAGGCTGCACGGTGCGCGTGCTAAGTGTCTGCAAAGATTGATAAGATTGGACATGCCGGTCCCCGACACGGTCGCACTTTCGATCCCTTTGGTGCGCAAAATAGCCGCCGGCCAGCGCCCCGACCTCAAAGCCCTTCTGGACAATTTCGGCAGCTGGCCCGTGCTGTCGGTCCGTTCCTCACCCGTTGAGCCCGAATGGGGCGGCCCGTCTACCGTGTTGAATATAGGCATGAATCGCGCCAATGAAGCGTTTTTCGCCTCCCGTTTAGGGGCCAACGCCGCCCATGATTTGCACCTGAAATTCATCCGCTCCTACGCCATCGAGGTGGCGCGTCTGGATGAAGACATGTTCGATGCCCCTGATTTAACAGTAGAAAATGCCTATGACGCCTATGAGCAGGAGATGGACGAGGCCTTCCCACAAGAGATAGAGACACAAGTGTTCGAGGTGCTGAAATCCATGGCCCGCGCTTGGGAAGGCACCTCCGCCCGCCTCCTGCGCATGTCCAACGGCGCCCCCGAAGACGCCGGTCTGGGCCTCGTCGTGCAGCGCATGGCCTTCGGATTGGGCAAAGGCGAAAGCGGCGCTGGCGTGATGCAGTTCGTGCATTCGGAGACCGGCGAGCCGCAAGATACGGGCCGTTACATGCGCCAGTCTCAGGGCCGTGACGCGCTGAGTGGGGAGGGGGATGCGATGTATCTCACCCGCGATGAGCGGGGCCCGTCTTTGCAAGAGAGCCAGCCTGATATTTTCAATGAACTCAGGAAGTTGGGGGCCGTAGCTCGCAAAGGTTTGCGCGAGGAAATGCAGATTGATTTCACGTTGGAAGGCGGAAAATTGTATCTGTTGGACGCGGTCGTGGCCCCGCGCAGCGCGCGGGCTCAGGTGGCGACGGCGGTGGCTTTGGCAGATGACGAGGTGATCTCGCAGGCCGACGCCGTCTTGCGCATCGAGCCCAAGGCACTTTCGGATTTGCTGCACCAGCAGGTGCATCCTGATGCCAAGCGAGACGTGATCTCTACGGGGATTGCGGCCAGCCCCGGTGCCGCTAGCGGCAAGCTGGTCTTTGACGCCGCCGCCGCGCAAGCCTCTGAATCAAGAGGGGAATCCTGTATTCTCGTGCGACGTGAAACCGCGCCGGAGGACATCCGTGGCATGCATGCGGCGCGGGGCATCTTGACCGAACGCGGTGGACAAACCAGCCATGCGGCGGTGATCGCGCGCGGGCTAGGCCTGCCTTGTGTTTCCGGCGCGTCTGATCTGGAAATTGATGCAAAATCAAAGACTTTGACCACCAAAGATGGCCGGGTGTTTCACGCGGGCGATGTGATCACGCTCGATGGCACGGCGGGGCAAGCGCTTGCGGGCGAGCTGGACCTGATTGAAGCGGGTATCGGCGGGCCGTTGGAAACCTTGCTCAGCTGGGCAGATGCTTACCGTGACATTGGGGTGCGGGCGAATGCCGACACCCCTGCGGAGGCCACGGTTGCGCGGATGTTTGAGGCGGAAGGTATCGGGCTGACCCGCACCGAGCATATGTTCTTTGCCGAGGATCGTCTAACGGTCTTGCGGGAGGCGATTTTCGCGCAGGGAAGCGAAGACAGGGCCGCCGCCTTGGCGCGGCTTTTGCCCATGCAACGCGATGATTTTGCGGAGATTTTCACGATCATGGCGCATCGTCCGGTCTGTCTGCGGCTGTTTGATCCGCCGCTGCACGAGTTCCTGCCCTCCGGCCGCCAGGGCATCAAGGAGATGGCGGAGGCCATGGGGTTGAGCGCCAAGGAAGTGCAGGTCCGCATTGAGGCGCTGACGGAGTTCAACCCGATGCTGGGCATGCGCGGCGTGCGGTTGGGGATCACTGTTCCCGAGATTTACGACATGCAGGCGCGCGCGATTTTTGAGGCGGCTTTGCAGGCGCGCACCAAGGATAACCCGGAGGTTGTGCCGGAGATCATGATCCCATTGGTCTCGGCCAAGCGGGAGGTCGAGCTGGTCAAGTCGCGCATTGATGCGGTGGCGGCGGATGTGATGACCCGGACGGGGGAGACGCTCTCTTATCGGCTGGGCGTCATGGTGGAGACGCCGCGCGCGGCCTTGCGGGCAGGCGATATCGCGACCCATGCGAGCTTTTTGAGCTTTGGGACCAATGACCTGACGCAGATGACCTATGGGCTGTCGCGCGACGATGCGGGCCGCTTCATGTCGGACTATGTGCAGAAGGGCGTCTTCCCGGAGGACCCGTTTCATGCGCTGGATCGCGACGGGGTCGGGGAGCTGCTGGCTCTGGCCAGCGAGCGGGGCCGTAACGTGCGCTCCAAGGTGGTTTTGTCGGTCTGCGGGGAGCATGGCGGCGACCCTGAAAGCATCGCATTTTGCCGTGATCTGGGTCTCGATTACGTGTCCTGTTCACCCTACCGCGTCCCCGTTGCCCGGCTTGCGGCGGCCCATCTTGCGATTCGTGATCCGCGTCCTGAGGATGACGGATTGGACTTTCCTGAGGAATCCTCATTTGTCCCTGAATAAGGGCGCTCTCGGTAGCTCCTTGAAAACAATGGGCTTCAAAACCTGATAGGCGGGGTTTTGCCGGTCCGGTGGACGCTCACTGACAGAACTTCTATATCCGAATTGGAACGTAAGACAGAATGCGCACCCGTGGGGGGCGGCGCTTTGCCGGTGTGGGCCGGCAGTGCATAAGGTGGGAAGAAGTTCATGAGTGTTAAGACTGTGTTGATGCGCGCCAGCCTGGCTGGCGCCCTTGCTCTTGCGCCTGTCATGGGGCAGGCCGAAGAGACCATCCGCGGGGCCGGTACGAGCTCTGGTAATCCGAATTTTGAAGTGCTCCGCAACGGCGTGATCAGCGACAGCTTTCTGAAAATGATCCGCACGGACAACTCCCGCAAAGGGCAGCTGCGCAGTGATCGTGCAGCCTTGATCTCCAAGCAGGTGAAAGGACAGGCGCCCGTTGGCGCAGGGCAGTTGACCTATAGCATGGATGAATTGAACGCCCGGCCCACGGCGTCTGGCGGGGCGGCGTGGCAATGCCTTGCCGAGGCGCTTTATTTCGAGGCACGCGGCGAGTCGCTCAAAGGCCAGATCGCTGTGGCCGAGGTCATCCTGAACCGTGTGGAATCGAAGCGCTTTCCGAACACCGTCTGCGGCGTGATCCGTCAGGGCACGGGCCGCAAACACGCCTGCCAATTCAGCTATACGTGTGATGGCTATCCTGAGAATATCAACGAGCCGGGTGCCTATAAGCGCGTCGGCAAAGTGGCCCGCATGATGCTTGACGGTGCGCCGCGCAACCTGTCGGGTGGTGCGTTGTTCTATCACACCACGGCTGTGAACCCGCGCTGGGCGCGCTCCTTCCAACGCACGACCCGGCTTGGGGTGCATCTCTTTTACAAACCCAGCTGATCCGTTCGCTTTTCGGCTGTAGGGGTTCGGGTTTCTCCGCGACTCTGGAGGGCCGGGCTGGTATTCAGGCGACGCTTGAAGCTGTGAAAGGCGCGTCTGATGACTTCTGAGATCAAATTGGCCTTTGCCCACCCGTCCGAGCGCGCAGCGGCGACCAGCGACGAGCTGCGCGACCGCATTTCTCTGCGCGATCACATCCGCGAGGTGGAGATTGGCGCGTTTCAGGCGGAGCGGGGGACCACCCAGCGCATTTGTTTCAACGTGGTCGTCGAAGTTCGCCTGCCGGATGGGCTGGACGACGATGTGGACCGCATCCTGAGCTATGACACCATCACCGACGCGATTGACCGCGAACTTGCCGCCGAGCGGCTGAACCTGCTGGAAACCCTTGCAGAGCGCGTTGCCGAAGGCATTCTGGCTGATCCGCGTGCCGGACGGGTGTTTGTGCGGATCGAGAAACTGGACCGTGGCCCCGGCGCATTGGGGGTCGAGATCGTGCGCGACCGCGAGGCGGTCGAGATTGCAGAGCCGGAGCTGCTCCACCCTGTCGTGGTCTATCTGGATGCCGCTGCGGTGGCCGGGCCGGATCTGTCCCAGCGGCTGGATCACCTGTCTGACGCGGGCGCGCCGGTGATCCTCTGTGTGGGCCAAAACGCGGCGGAGCGGCTTCAGGCCGGCCACCCGGCCTCCCAGCGCCGCATTGATCTTCTGGCGCTTGAGCAGCAGGCTTGGGTACTGGCCGCCCGGGACCCGCGCTGCGTCGTGGTCAGCACCAGAACTGAGCTGGAATGGGCCATGAGACAGGGGCAGATCAGCGTTTGGGCCCCCTCGAAAATTGTTTTGGACGCGACCGATAAGCCGGACCTTGCAGGTATTGATGCAGAGGCTCTGGCCCGGTGGTTCGCGCAGGAGTTTTCGGCGCGCGACATGCTGACATGGACCGGACCCGCTGCGACGTGACGGGGCTTCTATGACCTCCTGCTATCGACCTCTCGCCCAGACAGATGCTGCGCGTCCAGAGGGGGCATTGCCCTTGGCGGGGCATGCGCGGATCTGGTTTGACCGGGTCGAGGTCCTGCGTCGCAGGGAGGCGTCGCAGATTTTGCCTGCCTCGGTGCTCCCGCAGGAGCTACGGGACAGGCTGTGCGCCAAGCGCGTGGCCCCGGTGGGGCTGAGTTATGAGCGTCCTGTCCTGATGGGGGTGCTCAACACCACGCCGGACAGCTTTTCGGATGGCGGCAAGTTCGACACGCTTCAGGCGGCTTGCGCCCACGGGGCCGAGATGGTGGCGCAAGGGGCGCAGATGCTTGATGTGGGCGGCGAGTCTACCCGGCCCGGCGCGGTGCTGGTGCCTGCTGAGGAAGAGCTGGCGCGCACCGCGCCGATCATCTCTGCTTTAAGAGAGGCGGGGATCGCGCTCCCGATCTCCATTGATACCCGGAAGGCGGCGGTGGCCGACGGGGCTTTGGCGGCAGGGGCAAACATGCTCAACGATATCTCCGCTCTGAGCTTCGACGCGCAGATGATTGATGTTGTAAGAGAATCCGGTGCTCCGATCTGTCTGATGCACGCGCAGGGGGACCCGCGCAGCATGCAAAAGGACCCGCGATATGATGACGTGCTGTTGGATGTCTATGATTATCTGGCGGAGCGGGTTTCCATGGCGCTGGAGGCCGGTCTGAGCCGCGACCAGCTGATCATTGACCCCGGCATTGGCTTTGGGAAGACGGCGGAGCACAACCTTGCGCTGATCGGCGGGCTAAGCCTGTTTCACGGGCTGGGATGCCCGGTGCTGCTGGGCGTATCGCGCAAAAGATTTATCGGCACGATTGGCAATGCGCCGGAACCGGCCCGGCGTGCGGCGGGCTCGGTGGCCGTTGCGTTAAATGGGCTGTCGCAGGCTGTTCAGATCATCCGCGCTCATGATATAGAGCCCCATGCCCAAGCCTTCGCGCTGTGGGCGGCGATGCTGAACAAAGAGCAGGACGAATAAAAATGACATGCAAGATTTTTGGAACGGACGGCGTGCGGGGGCGGGCGAACACCTTCCCGATGACGGCCGAGCATGCGTTGAAGCTGGGGGCTGCGGCGGGGCGGTATTTTCGTCAGGACGGCAATGACCACCGCGTGGTGATCGGCAAGGATACGCGGCGCTCCGGCTATATGCTGGAGAATGCGCTGACGGCGGGGCTGACCTCGACGGGAATGAATGTGTTTCTGGTGGGGCCTATGCCCACGCCTGCTGTGGGCTTGCTGACGCGCTCCATGCGGGCCGATCTGGGGGTGATGATCTCCGCCTCGCATAACCCGCATTACGACAATGGGATCAAGTTTTTCGGGCCGGACGGGTTCAAGCTATCGGACACAGCGGAGAGCGAGATCGAGCAGTTGCTTGAGGGTGAAATCCTGCCCGCGCAGCCGCAAAATATCGGGCGCGCCAAGCGGATTGACGATGCGCGCGGGCGCTATGTGGAGCGGGTCAAGGCGACCTTCCCGCAAGGGCTGCGGCTGGACGGGCTGAAAGTGGTGATAGATTGCGCCAACGGGGCCGCGTATAAGGCCGCGCCGGAAGTGCTTTATGAGCTGGGCGCGGAGGTTGTGCCGATCGGGGTGTCGCCCAACGGGTTCAATATCAACGAGCAATGCGGCTCCACCGACACGGCGCTGGCTGCCGAGACGATCCTTGATCATGGCGCGCATGTGGGCATTTGCCTTGATGGCGACGCTGACCGGGTGATGGTGCTGGATGAAACCGGCAAAGTGGCTGATGGTGATCAGTTGATGGCGCTGCTGGCCAGCCGCTGGTCGGAGGACGGGCGCTTAAAGGGCGACACGCTGGTGGCGACCGTGATGTCGAACCTTGGCCTTGAGCGTCATCTCGCGACCCAAGGGTTGCGGCTGGAATGCACTGCCGTTGGCGACCGGCATGTGGTCGCCGCGATGCGGGAAGGCGGCTTCAATCTGGGTGGAGAGCAATCGGGCCATATCGTCATGACGGACCACGCCACAACCGGCGACGGGTTGCTGGCGGGGCTGCAGTTTCTGGCTGCGATGGTGCAAACGGGGCAACCGGCCTCCGTGCTGGTGCAGCAGTTTGAGCCGGTGCCGCAGATGCTGCAAAATGTGCGTTTCGGGGCGGGCAAACAGCCGCTTAATGACGAGGCTGTCAAGCAAGCCATTGCCGCCGCAGAGGCCGATTTGGGCAAGGCAGGCCGCTTGCTGATCCGCAAATCCGGGACCGAGCCATTGATCCGCGTGATGGCGGAATGCGAGGATGACGCGCAGCTCAAAAGGGTTGTGAAATCGGTGGTCGACGCGGTTGAGGCGGCGGTTTAGCGCGGTTGCCTCAGGTCGGCCAGCATCGCCGCGATGGCGCGTGACTGGCTGACGCCGATGCCCAGCAGGATCAGGCCAAGCGCCACGAAAAGCTGTGGAGGCAGGGCCTCGCCCAGCAAAACCACCCCGAAAATGACCGACCAGACGGGCACTTGATAGCTGGTCAGCGACATGAACAGGCTGCCCGCCGTGGTGATCACCCGCACCCGGATCACGGTGGCGGCGGCTGTGGGCAGTAAAGCGGCGAGGATCAATGCGGCGGTGGGGCCGGGCGGGAACGCGGTCGGGATGCCTTCGGTGATCAGTGCGATGGGCACCAGCACGCAGGCAGCCACCAGCAGACAGGCGGTGGCGAAGGCAAGGGGCGGCATTTTAGGCGCGCGCCGCGTTGTCACCGACCCGCAGGCGTAGCAGGCGGCGGCGCACAGACAGGCGATGCGCCCCGCACCCTCGAGCGTGTTGCCCGACGGGGAGACGGCTTCCTTGCCCAAGAGGATCGCGAGGCCGATGAAGCCGAGGATCAGGCCGATGACACGGCGGGGGCCGATGCCCTCCTCGGGGGAAAAGATGGCGACCAGCGGCAGCACCAAAAGCGGCACCGCGCCCATGGCCACGCCCGCAAAGGCTGAGGGGACGAATTGCTGCCCCCAGCTGAGCAGGGAAAACGGCAGCGCGATGGCGCCAAGGCCGACAGCGATTGCAAAGCCCCAACCACGCCGCGAGGGGATGGTGTTGAGCCCCTGACCCAAGGCCGCACCGAACACCCACAGCACAGCGCCGCCCAAAAGGGTGCGGCCCGCCGCGACGCTCCAAGGGCCGAAGCCGTCAAGCGACAGGCGGACCAGCATGAAGGCCGCGCCCCATGTCACGCCCAAGGTCGCGATCAGCAGCCAATTGGTCAGGCCGGGGTTTTGCGGGGTGGGGGTCTCACTCATGCGGAGGGGTAGCGGCCCAGCCGCTTTTGGCTCGCTTGGCTGATGGCCAACCCGCCGAGGATCAGGGCCAGAGCGATGACGAAATTGGCGGGCAGCGTTTCATTGAGGAAGGTGACGCCGAAGATGACGGACCAGACCGGGACTTGGTAATTCACGAGGCTCATGAAGCTGGGGCCTGCGGATTGGATCACGCGGACCAGCAAAATGGTGGCCAAGGCCGTGGGGCCAAGCCCCAGATAGATCAGCGCGCCCCAGACGGGTCCTGTCATCGCGCCCGGCAGCCCCTCAAGGCCGAGTGCCACGGGCAGCATGATCAAAGCGCCGACCAGCAGCCCGCCTGCGGAATAGGCCAGCGGGTGCACGGGCGGTGCGTTGCGCGTGATGATCGACCCGATGGCATAGCAAAACGCGGCCCCGATACAGGCGAGACGGGACCAGCCGGCGCCGTCTCCGGAAAACAGATCGGTCACGCCGATCAGCACCAGAACGCCGGCAAAGCCAAGGGCGAAGCCGGCGGTTTTGATACGGGTCATGGCCTCTCCGGGGACAAGAAAATGCGCAAGCGGCAGCACCAGCAGCGGCACGGCGGCCATGGTCAGCCCGGCAAAGGCGGAAGGCACGTTCTGAATGGCAAGGCTGAGCAGCGTGAAGGGCACCGCGTTGGTGAAGAGCCCCATCCCGATGATGCAGAGCCACAGCTTGCGCTGATTGAAAGGCGGCAGCCGCAGCCCCATTGCGAAGGCCACGGCCAGCAAAGTGACGGCGGCAATGATCAGGCGAATGGCAGCGACGCTCAAAGGGCCAGCGCCGTCCAGCGCCACGCTGATCGACATGAAAGACGCGCCCCAAATGAGGCCCAGCAGTGCCAGCGTCAGCCAGTTCATGAGCCCCGGGCTTTGTGTCGTTGATGCGGTCATGGCGGCCCTCCTGTTGCGCGGCTGCGCCAAAATGTCCCGGAACCTCCGGCTTTGCGGCGGCGTTGGCTCTGCAATTGACGGTTACGGATCATCCGGGGCCGTGTCACTTGAAAAGGAGATTTGCCATGGAGAACTTTCCCCTGATCTGGGCTTTGCCCATCGTCACATTCGCCTTGGTTATTGGTTTCGCTCTGTGGAGCAAGAAGCGCGTGGAGGACCGTATGGACGACCCGAATGCGCCGAAATCGAGCTTGGCCAAAGATGGTCCGGGGCCGAACCCTGTTGGCCCTGGCAGCTGACGTAAAACGACCGCGCGCTGTTTTACCCGCGCGCGGCCGCTTTTTGACGGGCGGGGCGGACCCCGCCTGCGTTCCTAGTTCTTCGTTTTGTCGACCATTTTACCAGCAGAGATCCACGGCATCATGCCGCGCAGGGTCTCGCCTGTGGCTTCGATCTGGTGCTCATCATTGATGCGACGCGTGCCCTTGAAGAAGGGCTGGCCCACGGCGTTTTCCTGCATGAAGTCACGCACAAATTTGCCGGTCTGGATGTCGGTCAGGATCGCCTTCATGCGCGCCTTGGTCTCGTCATATGGCAGCACGCGCGGGCCGGAGACATACTCGCCATATTCCGCCGTGTTCGAGATCGAGTAGTTCATGTTGGCGATGCCGCCTTCATAGATCAGGTCCACGATCAGTTTGACTTCATGCAGACATTCGAAATAGGCCATTTCAGGCGCGTAGCCAGCCTCGACCAGCGTCTCGAAGCCCATGCGGATCAGCTCGACCAAGCCGCCACACAAAACCGCTTGTTCACCGAAGAGGTCGGTTTCGCATTCTTCGCGGAAATTCGTCTCGATGATGCCGGAGCGGCCGCCGCCGATGGCGGAACAGTAAGACAGCCCGATTTCCAGCGCTTTGCCCGATGCGTCACGGTCCACAGCCACAAGGCACGGCACGCCGCCGCCTTTGGTGAACTCGCCGCGCACGGTGTGGCCGGGGCCTTTGGGGGCCATCATGATGACGTCGATGCCTTCTTTGGGCTCGATCAGGCCGAAATGCACGTTCAGGCCGTGGGCAAATGCAATCGCGGCACCCTCACGGATGTTGTCATGCACGTATTTCTTGTAGGTCTCGGCTTGCAGCTCGTCGGGCATGGTGAACATGATGACGTCGGCCCAGGCGGCGGCCTCGGCGATGCCCATGGTCTTCAGGCCTTCGCCTTCGGCTTTCGCGATGGAGGCAGAGCCTTCGCGCAGGGCCACGACAAGGTTTTTCGCGCCCGAATCGCGCAGGTTCAGCGCGTGGGCGTGGCCTTGCGAGCCGTAGCCGAGGATGGCGACTTTCTTGTCTTTGATCAGGTTCACATCGCAATCGCGATCGTAGTAAACGCGCATTATGGGCGCTCCTCTGTTGGGTTGGTTTCTGAAGGCAATCTACGCAGTTGCGAGCGGTTTTACAGATTGAAGTGATGTTTATTGATCTTATTTTAGGCGTTTCTATTCGCCGAGAATGCCGTATACGGATAAATCATGTTGGACGACACTGACCGACGCCTCTTGCGGCAGCTGCAAGCCGATCCTCAGGCCCCGATTTCGGAGCTTGCGGAGCGCTGCGCGATGCAGCCCGCGACCGCGACCCGGCGGTTGGACAAATTGACCCGGCAGGGCGTGCTGAAAGGCCAGCATGCGGTGATTGACTGGGCGGCCTTGGGCTATGCCGTGGAAGTGTCGCTGCGCTTTACGCTCGACAAGACGCAACCGCGCGCTTTTGACGATTTTCAGGCCGCCGCGCGCCAAATCCCCGAGGTCATCGCGATCCAGACCTTTCTTGGCGTGGTCGATGTGCGTCTTTCGGTGATCGCGCGCGACATGCCGCATTATCAGGCGCTCTACCGCAACCAAATCCTGACGCTGCCCCATATCGCGGAGCTGGAGGCCTTGATGCATGTGGCGACCATAAAATCCTCCGAGACCTTGCCGATATGACGGACCTTGATGCTACGGATTTTACGATCCTGAAATCGCTGGCGCAGGACGCGACCCAAAGCGCGGGTGCGCTGGGCAAGGCGCTTGGGCTCAGCCAGCCCGCCACATGGCGGCGAGTGCGGCGGTTGCAGGATGAGGGCATTTTGATGGGCCGCCGGGTTGACCTCGACGCGCAAAAGCTTGGCTTTGGTGTGACTGTGTTTCTGGGCGTGAAGCTGGCCACCAAGGGCCGCGTGTCGCTGGAGGATTTCGAGCGCGCCGTGACCGCTATCCCGGAGGTGCAGACCGTGCAGCATGTGCTGGGGCTTTATGATTACCGCCTGCGCGTCGTGGCCCGTGACCTGTCTGATTTCGAACGCGTGCTGCGCCGCCGTGTCATGACGCTGCCGGGCGTGGGCAATGTGGAGGCCAATGTGCTCTTGAGCGAGGAGCGGCTGACCGGGCCGCTCTAGGCCTGATTGTATACCCAGATAGGCTTTGCATCCCCCAGCCGCGCTGCATATCAAGGCGCAACACATTGGAGGACGTGAACATGGCATTGCTCGACACTGTTGACCCAACGGGTCTTGAAGAATTCAGCGTGGTTTTCACGGACCGCTCGCTCAACTCCATGTCGAAGTCCTTTCAGGGGGTCATGACCGATATCTCCACCATGCTGAAAGAGGTTTATAATGCGCATTCGGTGGTTTTGATCCCCGGCGGCGGCACGTTCGGGATGGAGGCCGTGGCCCGCCAGTTTGCGCGGGACAAGAAGGCGCTGGTGGTGCGCAACGGGTGGTTCTCCTACCGCTGGTCGCAGATCATTGAGGCAGGCGGGCTGACCTCGGAGGCCGTTGTGCTGAAGGCGCGCCAGACGGGCAATGACACGCGCTCGCCGTTTCAACCTGCGCCGATCGAGGACGTGGTGGCCCGCATCGCAGAGGAAAAACCCGACGTGGTCTTCGCCCCGCATGTGGAGACCTCCGCGGGCGTGATCCTGCCCGATGACTATATCAAATCCATGGCCGAGGCCGCCCATAAGGTTGGCGCGTTGATGGTGCTTGATTGCATCGCCTCGGGCTGTGCTTGGGTGGACATGAAGGCTACGGGCGTGGACGTGTTGATCTCCGCGCCGCAAAAGGGCTGGTCGGCCACGCCCTGTGCCGGGATCGTATGCCTGTCTGAGCGCGCCCGCACCCATATCGACAGCACGACGTCGGACAGTTTCGCGGTGGATCTGAAAAAGTGGCTGGGCATCATGGAGACCTATGAAGGCGGTGGCCATGCCTATCACGCCACCATGCCTACGGACGGGCTGCGCGCCTTTCGCGACACGATGATCGAGACACTGGATTACGGGTTTGAACGTCTGCGCGAGGCGCAATGGGCGCTGGGGGACGGGGTGCGGGCCTATATGAAGTCGAAAGGCATCCTGTCGGTGGCCGCTGACGGGTTTGGCGCGCCGGGTGTGGTGGTCAGCTACACGAGCGATCCGGCGGTGCAGAACGGCTCCAAATTTGCGGGGGAGGGGATGCAGATTGCCGCAGGCGTGCCGCTGCAATGTGACGAGCCTGAGGATTACCGGACGTTTCGCATCGGCCTCTTTGGGCTGGACAAGCTCTATGACGTTGAGGGCACGTTGGCGCGGTTCAAGGCGACCGCCGATAAGGTGCTTTAGGCTTCAGTCACGCAGGCCCAGACCCAATTGCATCAGCCCGGTGCGGATGGGTTTTGCGTCGTGAATGGCCCCGATGCCCCAGCTGCGCGCCGCACGAAGCCAGTCTGCCTCCGCCCGTGAGGTGCGGTTGAGCAGATCGATGCCCTTGACGCGCAAGCCCACCTGATTGCGCCTTGCGCGGTCATAGGCGTCCAGCATCTCGGAGCTGCCCAGCTGATGCGTTGCGCTGAGATCAAGCAGGGTTTGCAGATCAGCGAGGCTCATGTTCAGCCCTTGTGCGCCGATGGGCGGCACAACATGCGCGGCCTCCGCGACCAAGGCGAGGCGCTTGGCGGAGAAACGGGAGGCCATCTGGCTGATAATCGGCCAGATGGACCGTCTTGAGGCCAGTTTCAGCGGGCCAAGTAAGTGACAGGACCGCTCAGACATGGCGGCCTCGAATGCGTCTTCGTTCAACTCAAAGAGCTTTTGCGCGGCGTCGGCATTCTCCATCCACACGACGGCTGAAGAAGGCAGGCTCTCGTGATCGGGCAGCGGGACAAGCGTGAAGGGCCCGCCACTGCGGTGGATCTCTGTCGAGACATTGCCGTGCGCAATTGGGTGGGTGACCGCAAAGGCCAACGCCATCTGGCCGTAACGGATCGCTTTGACCTCGATCCCCGCCGCCTCCCTGAGGGGGGAGCCGCGCCCGTCGGCGGCGATGACCAGCTCGGCATCCACTTGTGTGCCGTCGCTGAGCCACAGTTTCGCGCCCGCAGTGCGGGCCAGCATACGCTGCGTGCTGACGCCGGGGCGAAAATCGACATTGGTGAGGGTCTTGATCCGCGCCACCAGCTCGCGCCGGATCAGCCAGTTGGGCAGGTTCCAGCCAAAGGGCAGCTCGGAGATATCGCTGGCGTCGAACGCCCGCGCGTTGCGCAACTGCCCGTCATCGCCCGCGTCACCGATCTGCATGGTTTGCAGCGGGGTCGTAAAGGGCGCGAGTTGATGCCAGAGCCCGGCGCGTTCCAACACCTGCACAGAGGGCTGCAAAAACGCGGTGGAGCGCAGGTCGGCGCCCTCCGCTTCGCGCTCGGTGACGGGCGGGGTTGGATCAACGCAGAGGACGTCAAACCCATTGGTGCCAAAGAGGCACGCGGCGGTCAGCCCCGCGACCCCGCCGCCCGATATCATGATCTGAGTTTTCATGGGCTGAAACCTAATCTGCCTGCGCCCGCTGCCAAGCGCTAATCCACCACCTGCGCCAGAAAGCCGCTCAGGTCGTCGGTGTGGTGATGGATATGGTCGGCGGGCTTTGCGTCGGGGGCGACATGCACCGTGCGCAGGCCCAGCGCGTGCGGCACGGCCAGATTGCGCGCCTCGTCCTCGAACATCGCGGCGCGTGTGGGCTCAAGCTTGGCGCGGGCAAAGACCTGCTCGAAGGCGGCGGCTTCGGGTTTGGGGCGGTAGCTGGCATGCTCCACGCCGTAAATGTCGTCAAACAACCCGTCCAACCCGCGCGCGGCCAGCACATTGCCCGCATAGGGCGCGGAGCCGTTGGTGTAGATGATCTTGCGCCCGCGCAGCTGCGCGATGCGCTGGCGCAGCACGGGGTCCGGGGTGAGGATGGAGAAATCCACGTCATGCACATCGACCATGAAGGGTTCCGGGTCGAGGTCGTGCTCGGCCATCAGCCCGGCCAAGGTGGTGCCGTACTCGCGCCAATAGACCCGCCTGAGCCGGTCTGCCTCCGCGCGGTCCACGTTCAGTTTGCTCATGACATAGGCCACCATGCGCGCTTCGATCTGATCAAAGAGCCGCATCCTTGGCGGATAGAGCGTGTTGTCGAGGTCAAAGACCCACGTGGTCACATGTGAGAAGTGATCTTTCATGGCGCGACCCTAGGGCGCGCGGCGCGTGAGGCAAAGGCGGAAATGCTTGCCGCTGCGCCTGCGGGTGGCTAGCGTCTGGGCGGGACAGTGAACAAGCGATGCGTGGACGAGACTAAATGGCGAAACCGGTAGAGAGTACGACTTATAAGGCGATCCTGAATGCCATTGATGTGGGCATCTACAAGCCCGGCGACAGGCTGGTGGAAAGCGAGCTGGCCACCCGGTTTGGCGGCTCCCGCACGCCGATCCGCGAGGCGTTGCAGAGGTTGGAGACGCAATCGCTTCTGGCCCGCGACGGCCGCTCGCTGATTGTGGCCTCGCTCGATCATGACCAGATGGCGGAGCTTTACGCCGTGCGCGGCGCGCTGGAAGGCCTCGCCGCCGAGTTGGCCGCGCAGCATGCCGCCCCTGAGGAGATCAGCGTGCTTTACAACATGATCGAAGAGGACCGCGCCATATTGGACGACCCGGCGACGCTGTCGCAGTCCAATCGCAGGTTCCATCGCCAGCTGCACCGCGCGTCGCATAACCGCTATCTGGTGCAGCAGCTTGATCTTGTCTACCGCTCCATGGCGTTGCTGGCGACGACCTCGTTGGCTGTCGACGGGCGCGGGGTGGTGGCGTTGGACGAGCATCTGAGCATCGTGCAGGCCATCGAGGCCCGCGACGCGCAGGCGGCTTCCAAGGCGCTACGCGACCATCTTTCGGTTGCTTACAAAACGCGGCTCCAGATCGACGCCCAGACTGATCTCTAGCTCGTTTTCCGCGTCGCTGACCCCGTGCTCGGTCTTGTCCCAGAAATAGGGTTTCCACAGCACCTCGAGCAGCCCTTTATAGGCGGCCAGCGTGGCCAGCATGAAATAGAAGGGCAACGTGAAGACCCAGAGCAGGGCGGGGCGTTGGGTCAGCTTGGAATGGGCGAAAGCGAACAGGCCAAGTGTAAGAACCTCGCAGGCGATAAAGAGCAGTGCCAGCTGCTCCATCTGGGTGGGGGCCAGCCCGCCGACGGTCGGCAGGGCGCCTGCGGTGATGATATATCCCATGTTCCACCACAGGATCGGCGCCAGCGTGAAGGAGACGAGCGTGCCTAGAAACAGGATCTGGAAGCCCAGAAATTTCCATGGGCCCAGATCGCGCCACAGCCGCAGCGGGCGGCGCATATGGCTACACCACGTCATCGCGTAGCCTTTCAGCCAGCGGGAGCGTTGCTTGACCCATGGCCACAGGCGGTTGTTGGCCTCCTCATGGGTGACGGTCTCGATCATCTCGCAACGGTAGCCGTGGCGGGCCAGCCTTATGCCCAGATCGGCGTCCTCTGTCACGTTATGGGCGTCCCAGCCGCCCAGCGAGACCAGCGCGTCCCGGCGGAAAAACAGCGTGGTGCCACCCAAGGGAATTGCAAAACCCAGCCGTTGCAGCCCCGGCAACATGATCCGGAACCACGCGGCATATTCGAAGCTGAAACACCGGGCCAGCCAGCCCGCGCGCGGGTTGTAAAAGCTCAGGATGCCTTGCAGGCAGGCCAGCTTTTCGTCTGAGGCCGCGAAGCGCCGCGCCACCTTGTAAAGCTGGTCACGGTCGGGGGCGTCTTCGGCGTCATAGACGCCAATCACGGCACCTGAGGTGAAATCCAGCGCGTAGTTCATCGCGCGCGGTTTGGTCTTCAGCGTGCCCATTGGCACGTTGATCGCGCGCATGCCCTGCGGCAGCTTGATGTCGCGCAGCGCGCGTTTGGTGACATGATCATCGGCCTCGGTGATCAGGCAGATCTCCAGCAGCGGCGCGGGGTAGTCCAGCTTGCTCAGGCGGCGGATCAGGGAGGCCGCGATATTGGCCTCCTTGTAAAGCGGCACGAGGATGGAGATCTTGGGCAGCCTGCCTTCCTTGGCAAAGGGGCGATGCGCAAAGCCTGTGACCGGCCTGGCCCCGCGCGGCGCGCGCGCAAGGCAGGCGATCTTGAGCAGGGTGTTGATCAGCAACGAGGCGGTGGCGAGCCAGAACAGTGCTGTGCCAACCGGCGCAAACAGGCCCAGCAGCACGCAACCGAGCAGCAAGGCGCAAAGGAGCGCGCCTTTTTGCGCCGACCATCCCCGGCAGCTCTGCGCGGCGGGGGTGCGTGTTTCGGCGCGAGTGCTCAGGGCCTCAGGGAATTGCTCCGCGATGACGCGTTCGAGTTGGCGCTCATCGGCCAAAGCGGCGCGGGCGGGTTGGACTTCGCGGGGCAGGCTGCGCAGCAGCTCGGCGGCTTTGTTGGGGTGGGCGCAGGCGAAAATGGTGGTGGCCCCTTGTCTGCGCCATGGGACGATCTTGTTGTCGATGCACTGATCTGCGCTCAGCACGCCGGAAAGCCTTGGGTCGGGTGGGGCGTTGTCGAGGTCAAGGATCGCCGTGCTATGCATCTGCGACAGGGCGCGGGTGATGGCGGATCGGCTGACCATGCCTGCGCCGACGACGATCTCCCCCAAAGGGGCGGCCTGTTTGCGCTGGTCGCGCAGGGCGGCGGTCAGCTGCGGCTCGGTCAGCGCGCCGGTGTCGAGCAGAACCTCTCCAAGACGGGCGGGCGCGGGAGACAGGGTGACAGCCTCATGGCGTGGGGCGCGGTAGGCGCGCAAATGGAAAAGCGGGGCGTTCATCGTGGGCGTCACTCTGGCTCAGACCAAACTCTGGCTCAGGGTGACGGGACATGGTTAAATCCGCGTTAACAAAGGCTTAGGGCGCGCTTTTATGCCTCACGCCGCGCGGTCGGCCATGGCCTGCGCGAAGCGTTCAAACAGGTAGTAGCTGTCTTGCGGCCCCGGAGAGGCCTCCGGGTGATATTGCACCGAGAAGACCGGCTTGCCATCCAGCTTGATCCC
This sequence comes from uncultured Rhodobacterales bacterium, assembly GCA_964465485.1. Lineage (GTDB taxonomy): Bacteria > Pseudomonadota > Alphaproteobacteria > Rhodobacterales > Rhodobacteraceae > Litoreibacter. The sequence continues at coordinate 17,218 of CAYXIZ010000027.1, forward strand.
GCAATTGGAGCCGTCAAACAGCGACACATGCGTTTCGCTGACGCCCTCGGGCAGGGTCTGCGTATCAACGGTGAAGCCGTGGTTCATCGAGGTGATCTCCACCTTGCCGGTGGTGTAATCCTTCACGGGGTGGTTCGCGCCGTGATGGCCGTGGTTCATCTTGATCGTCTTGGCCCCCAGTGCCAGTGCCAGCATTTGGTGACCCAGACAGATGCCGAAAACAGGGATGTCTTGCTTGAGGACTTCCTTGATCGCGGGCACCGCGTAGACGCCGGTGGCGGCCGGGTCGCCGGGGCCGTTGGACAGGAACACGCCGTCGGGTTCATGCGCCAGAATATCCTCTGCGGTGGCCGTCGCGGGCAGCACCGTGACGTCGCAGCCCGCCGAGGCAAGGCAGCGCAGGATGTTGCGTTTCGCGCCGTAATCAATCGCCACAACCTTGTGGCCGGGCGTTTGCCGCGTGCCGTAGCCGTCGGGCCATGCCCAGCGGGTCTGGTCCCATTGGTAGCTTTGGGCGCAGGTGACCTCCTTGGCGAGATCAAGGCCCTCAAGGCCTTTGAACCCACGGGCCTTGGCGATCAGGTCCTCAAGGTCAAACACCCCGTCCGGCGCATGTTGCAGGGCGACATGCGGCGCGCCTTGGGCGCGGATCGCGCGGGTCAGGCGGCGCGTGTCGACGCCGCCAATGGCGATGCGTCCCCGGCGCGACAGCCAGTCGCTCAGCGCGCCTTGCGAACGCCAGTTGGACGGCTCGGTCGGGTCCCATTTGACGACCATCCCGGCGGCCACCGGGTCGGCGGTCTCGTCATCCTCGTCGGTGACGCCGGTGTTGCCGATATGGGGGAAGGTGAAGGTCACGATCTGGCCCGCATAGCTGGGGTCGGTCATGATCTCCTGATAGCCGGTCATGGCGGTGTTGAAGCACAGCTCGGCCACGCAGGTGCCTGCCGCGCCAAATCCCATCCCGTAAAAGACCGTCCCATCGGCCAGTACAAGGCAAGCGGTTGGTTTCGAGGTCATAGCGATTCCTCTCGGGGCTGATTTTGGCGAAATTTGACGGAACCTAAGGAGCGGGGCAGGTGGGGTCAACCGCAACTCGACGCCGTCACGGGCTTTCGCAAGTGGGGCCGATCCGCCCTTGTGATACAGGCCGCAACAGGCTAGAACGCCGCGTTCTGAAACAGCTTTGAGGCTTGCTCATGTCGAAAGACAAACGCACCGAAATCACCGACGCGCTGAAAGAGGCGATGAAGGCCAAGGACACGATGCGTCTTGGCACGTTGCGGCTGATCAATGCGGCCATCAAGGACCGTGAGATTGCCAATCGCGAGGCGGGCGGCGAGGTGTCTGAGGCCGATATCCTTGCGATCCTCGGCAAGATGGTCAAGCAACGCCAGGAAAGCGCGAAAGCCTATGAAGAGGGTGGCCGGCTAGAGCTGGCGGAGCGAGAGCAGGCCGAGATCAAGGTGATCAACGACTACCTACCCGCGCAGCTGAGCGAGGCGGAGACCGAGGCCGCTGTAGAGGCGGCCATCGCGGACACAGGGGCCAGCTCAATCCGCGACATGGGCAAGGTGATGGGGGTCCTGAAGGGCAAATATACCGGCCAGATCGACTTTGGGGCCGTGGGCCCGATGGTCAAGGCGCGTCTGGGGTAGCTGCGATGGCCTCAGGCCAGTTGCAGGATTTCGCGCTCCAGCATGGTTTTCAGCTCCAGCCGTTCATCGGCAGATAAGAACGCGCCCAGCTCGACCTCGCGGGGGCCGCCTTTCAGTGTCAGGTAGTGTTTGACCGGTTCGTCGCGTTCCGCGACCTGAACCCAGTAGGGGTTGGCCTGCCAGTCTTTGCGCGCGCCTTTCGGCTCCACGCGGACGAGGGTCAGCTGGTCGTTCCACAAAGACAGCTCCTCCACGATTTGCCCGTCGCGGTAGCTGCGCATGATGAAATACCATGTGGCCGCCACGGTCAGCATCATGAAGGGCAGAACGCCCCACAGCACGTTGGTGCCAAACACGCCCAGCAGCGGCAGGGCCAGCCCGGCACTGAGCAGCACGATCACCCAAACAAACCCCGTCGCGGGCAGGGAGCGGTGCGGGTAGAGCAGCACCCGCCATTTGGGCGTCGTGTCGCTATATGTAGAAAGGGCCTCGGGGTAATCCGAGGCCCTTCCAGTAAGGTCTATGCGTTGGATGGGCACTTAGTGATGCGCCTTATCCCACTCTTCCTGCTTTGGCAGGATTTCGAATGTGTGCTCCGGTGGAGGGGACGGCAAAGTCCATTCCAGCGTGTCGGCATATTCGTTCCACGGGTTGGCTTCCGTCACACGGCGGCCCCAGCCCAGGGTCCAGACCATGACGCCGATGAAGAACAGGAAGGACGCGAAGCTGAGGAACGCGCCCCAGCTCGAGACGTAGTTCCAGTAGGCGAAGGCCTCCGGGTAGTCGATGTAGCGACGTGGCATGCCTTGGCGGCCAAGGAAGTGCTGCGGGAAGAAGGTGATGTTTGCGCCAATGAACATGGCCCAGAAGTGCAGCTTGCCTGCCCATTCAGGATACATCCGGCCCGACATTTTCGGCAGGTAGAAGTAGATACCCGCGAAGATGGCAAACACAGCGCCCAAGCTCATCACATAGTGGAAGTGGGCAACCACATAATAGGTGTCGTGATACGCCCGGTCGATGCCCGCTTGGCTCAGCACGATGCCGGTAACCCCGCCTGCGGTGAACAGGAACAGGAAGCCGAAGGCCCAGAGCATGGGGGTTTTGAACTCGATCGAGCCGCCCCACATCGTGGCAATCCATGAGAAGATCTTGATGCCTGTCGGCACCGCGATCACCATCGTGGCCAGCATGAAGTAGGATTGCTGCGTCAGCGACATGCCCACCGTGTACATGTGGTGCGCCCAGACCACGAAGCCCAGCGCGCCGATAGCGACCATCGCGTAGACCATCGGCAGGTAGCCGAAGATCGGTTTGCGCGAGAAGGTTGCAATCACGTGGGAGATGATGCCGAAGCCCGGCACAACCACGATATACACTTCCGGGTGCCCGAAGAACCACAGCAGGTGCTGATAGAGAACCGGGTCCCCGCCGCCTGCGGCGTCAAAGAAGGTGGTCCCGAAGTTGCGGTCGGTCAGCAGCATGGTGATGGCGCCAGCCAGAACGGGCAGGGCGAGCAGGATCAACCACGCGGTCACGAAGATCGACCACGCAAACAGCGGCACCTTGTGCAGCGTCATGCCCGGTGTGCGCATGTTGAGGAAAGTGGTGATCATGTTGATCGCGCCCAGAATGGAGGACGCGCCCGACATGTGAACGGCGAAGATGGCGAAGTCCATCGACATGCCGGCCTCAGAGGTCGAGAGCGGCGCATAGAGCACCCAGCCCACGCCGGAGCCCAGCTGGTCATTGCCGCCCGGCGTCAGCAGGGAGGCCACGGCCAGCGCACAGGCGACCACATACATCCAGTAGGACAGGTTGTTCATCCGCGGGAAGGCCATATCAGGCGCACCGATTTGCAGCGGCATGAAGTAGTTGCCAAAGCCGCCAAACAGCGCCGGGATGACCACGAGGAACATCATCAGGATGCCGTGGCCAGTGATCAACACGTTCCAGAGGTGGCCATTTGGCGTACAATTGGCCACGTCTTGAGCAATGAAGCGTGCCCCTTCGAGGCACATATACTGGACGCCGGGGTTCATCAGCTCGAGCCGCATATAGACGGTGAAAGCAACGGAGATGAAGCCCATCAGGGCGGCGGTGAACAGGTATAGAATACCAATGTCTTTGTGGTTGGTGGACATGAACCAACGGGTGAAGAAGCCCCGCTCGTCGTGATCGTGTCCCTCGATGGCTGCGTCCGCCATGGGTGTCTCCCAATTCTTTGTAATTCAGTCTCGACAAGAGCCCATGTCCAAGAGGTATCCAAATGGAATCCGGGCGTCATGTGCTGGTTTAGTGCCTCGGAGCGGGCAGGGCAATGTTGCAACCCGTCGCAGGGGTGGAAAAAGTGTCGCGGG
>CAYXIZ010000028.1:0-21150 GCA_964465485.1 uncultured Rhodobacterales bacterium
ACGAGCGGGTGCCCGACGACAAAACGGTCAAACATATCGACCGCTGCCTGAGCTGTCTGGCCTGCATGACCACCTGCCCGTCAGGGGTGCATTACATGCATCTGGTCGACCACGCCCGCGAGTATATCGAAAACACCTATAAGCGCCCCCTGTCTGACCGCGCCCTGCGCTGGGTGCTGGCCAAGATCCTGCCCTACCCGAACCGGTTCCGCCTCGCGCTGCTTGGCGCCAAGATCGGCAGGCCCCTTGCCTTCCTGATGCCCGACGCGCGGCTGAAGGCGATGCTGGCGATGGCCCCCAAAACCATCCCGCCCGTGTCGCGCAATGACGACCCGCAGAGTTTTGCCGCCGAGGGCGCTCAGAAAATACGCGTGGTCCTCATGACGGGCTGCGCGCAAAAGGCGCTGAACACCGATATCAATGACGCCACGATCCGGCTCTTGAGGCGCTTGGGCGCGGAGGTGGTGATCCCAGAGGGGCAGGGCTGCTGCGGCGCGCTGACCCATCACATGGGCAAGACGGATGAAAGCCACGCCACGGCGGCCAAAAACATCGAGGCCTGGTCGCGGGAAATGGACAATGGCGGGCTGGATGCCATCGTGATCAACACCTCTGGCTGCGGCACGACCGTCAAGGATTACGGCCACATGTTTCGCAACACGAAGCTGGCCGAGAAAGCCGCCAAAGTCGCGGGCATCGCCAAAGACGTCTCCGAGGTGCTGATGAAACTGGACGTCAACGCCAAAGTGGAGCCCATGACCGTCGCCTACCACGCCGCCTGCTCCTTGCAGCATGGCCAGCAGATCAAGACCTACCCCAAGGACCTGCTCAAGAAAGCCGGCTTTACCGTGGTGGAACCCGCCGACCCGCATCTGTGCTGCGGCAGCGCGGGGACGTATAACCTGATGCAGCCCGAGATCTCCGGCCAGTTGAAAACCCGCAAGGTCAAGACGCTGGAGGCCAAAAACCCCGACGTCATCGCGGCGGGCAATATCGGCTGCATGATGCAGATCGGCTCCGCCACGCAAGTGCCGATTGTGCACACGGTTGAGCTGCTTGACTGGGCCACCGGCGGGCCGAAGCCCAAAGCTATGACGGATGAGCCACAGATCAGCGACATTCCTCGCCTGCGTTAATCTAGGGGCCGCAATTTCGCCCAAACCACGCTTTAAGGGTGAGTGACACTTTCGTGCCGGAGCCCGCCCAATGCGCCTTGTTCAACTTCTTTGTGCCGCCGTTTTGGCCGCGACCCCGCTTGCCGCGCAGGAAAGCTCCTCCCTTCAGTCGCTCGACACGCTTGAGGCCAGCAAAAGCTGGCAGGGCGTGGGGCGGCTCAATATCGGCAAGACCGGGTTTTGCACCGGCACGTTGATCGCGCCCGATCTGGTGCTGACGGCGGCGCATTGCCTGTTTGACACGAAATCCGGGCAACGGGCGGAGGATAACAGCATCGAATTTCTGGCAGGCTGGCAGGGCGGTCGCGCCTCCGCTTATCGCGGCGTGCGGCAGACGGTTGTGCATGACAGCTACCAACACCGCACCAGCGACGAGGAGCAGCGCGTCGGCGCCGACATCGCCTTGTTGCAGCTTGACCAACCGATCCGCCACCCGTCGATCAAGCCTTTTAGCACCGGCCCGCGCGTCGGGCGTGGCCATCAGCTCAAAGTCGTCTCCTATGCCCGCAACCGCGCCAACGCACCGTCGCTGCAAGACACCTGCCACGTGCTGGCCAAGGATCAGGGCGTCTATGTGACCTCCTGCGCGGTAGATTTCGGCTCCTCCGGCGCGCCGGTCTTTATCGAGGAGGACGGCCGCGCCGTGATCTCCTCCATCGTGTCGGCCAAGGCCGAATGGGACGCGCGCCCGGTCTCCATCACCGTGGGCGTGGCGGGGCCCCTGTCTGACCTGATGGGGCAGCTGTCCACACGGGCCACAGCCGCGCCAAAGGGCGGGAAAAAGCTTGTGTTTCAAAGCGGTTTGCAACCCTCAGGTGCGCGTTTCGTGAAGCCCTAAAGGCCTGCGCGGAAAATTCGCAACCGGCCTCTTGAACCGCCAAAAACCATCCCCACATCTATGCCACGGACGCCGAAACAGGGTCCGTAAGACCACAAAACGGCCTGTCCATGCTGGAAGGCTGTCACATATGAACATTGCTTTTTCGAAAGGATGCGACCCATGAGAGCTTATGATTTTGCTCCCCTGTACCGTGCAACTGTTGGCTTCGACCGCGTGGCTGACCTGATGGACCGGGTGCTGACCTCCGAGGTCAATCACTCCACATACCCCCCCTATAATATCGAGAAAACCGACGAAGACGCCTACCGTATTTCGGTTGCCGTCGCCGGGTTCTCGGACGCTGATCTGAATGTCGAGCAGCGCGAACATGCCCTGATCGTGTCGGCCAAAAAAGCCGAGGACGAGGAGGAGCGCAGCTTCCTGCACCGCGGCATTGCGACGCGCGCCTTTGAGAAGCGGTTCCACCTGGCCGACCATGTCCGCGTGACCGGCGCGTCGCACACAAACGGCATGCTGCACATTGATCTGGTTCGCGAGGTTCCAGAGGCGCTGAAACCGCGCACCATCGAAATTGCCGGCAGCGCCACCAAGGCGATCGAAGGCAAGACATCCAAGAAATCTGTCGCGGCTTAACCCTCCCCCAAGCCTGACATGATGCACGCGGCCCCTTCCTCCCAAGGGGTCGCGTTTTTTATTGCCGAAAGGTTAAGAAATTCGGGTTGGAGCTTTGGGACATTTTGGGGAATGGTCCAAAATATTTTGTCCCATTTTGTCCCAAACAGCGAAAATTGGATGCGTTTGTAACTGTTTTGAAATAAGATGCGTGGATGACCGAACCTGAGCCCTTTGACCTGCGGGATTTCACCCCCTACCTGCTGAACCTCGCCGCCGAGCAATCGAGCCTGACCTTCCAATCCTATTACAAAGACCGCTACGGCATGCTGCGCACCGAATGGCGTGTGGTGTTCCATCTGGGCCGCTATGGACCGATGACCGCCAAGGAGATTTGCAGCCGCGCGCGTCTGCACAAAACCAAGGTCAGTCGGGCTGTTAGTGCATTGGAAAAGAACAGATTTTTGGTAAAATCAGCACTGGAGCAAGACCGCCGTCTGGAGCTGCTCAAGCTCACCAAAACCGGGAAATCTGCCTTTGCCGATCTTTATGACGCGGCCCGCCGGTTTGATGCGGAATTGGTGGGGCAATTCACCGAAAACGAGCGCGAAGTCCTGCACCGATGTTTGACCCGGATCGCGGGGCTTTAGCCCAGAGCCGCAGCTTAAAACCACAGTCTAGAACCACTGGCCCGGCTCCATCAGCCCATGCTCCATCAACTGGTTTGAATTCCAGTGGAATTTCTCGGACCCTTTCCACCAGAAATGCGGGATCGCATATTTGGAACCGGGGTTTGTTATCAAAGCCTTAGCGGTCCTGAACGAGCAGATCGTGGCCGAAATGTTGTGGTGCCACGGGCAAGAATAGGTGTTGTATTCCGCGTCGTTAAACGTGTGATCTTCCTGCAGTTTCAGCCCTGAATGGGCCTTGAACATCCCAACCCGGTCAATGCGCCGCTTGAGCCATGGCACATGCTCCTCAAACCGCCAGCGCAACCCGCCGAAGAAATCCAGCTGTCTTTCCAATGGCTTACCGTCCTGCGAGACCCGTTGCAGCGCGTAATAGCCAGCGCGGTCAAAATAGGCCTGCTCCCGCGACACGGCATTGGCGTGCTGGCCCAGATCGTTGGAATAAAGGTCAATCACGTAAGTCATGATTGTGTCGCGGCGTTCCTCATTGTTGAACTCCGTCAATTCGCGCACGTTTCGGGTCTCGCAGAACGGGAAAAACAGGTACTCCGCATTATAGCAATAATGTATCCAAGACGTTGGTTTTACTTGGATAACCGCGTTCACCATGTCGCAAAACGCGCCTTGCTCGTGGATGTCGAGCGCCACCAGATGCAGGCCGTCATCCGCCTTGGGCAACAGCTCCGGATGGCCCGCCACGATCACGTCCGAGAAGCCCGCGCTCAGGCAATGCTGGATCGTGCTGTCGACCTCCGCTTCATCCTCCAAAAGCACAACCGCAAACGGCCCCTTTGCAGCCAGCGCCTTGGGCGCGGCATCGGCAAAAATCTTCAAGGAGGGGTAGCGCATCGCGGGTTTCACTCGCTTTTTCTTTTCCCGCAGCAAAGGGCATCGCCGCATCAATTGCAAGACTGCCGCACCTCTAGTAAGAGGCCCGTTCAACCCCCGCAACAGGTGCTCCGATGGCTGATTCCAAGAAGCTCTACATCAAGACCTATGGATGTCAGATGAACGTCTATGACAGCGAGCGCATTGCCGAGGCGCTGGCTTCCGACGGGTATGAGCAAACGCAGGATCAGTCCGAGGCGGATATGGTGCTGCTAAACACCTGTCACATCAGGGAAAAAGCGGCCGAGAAGGTCTATTCCGATCTGGGCCGTCTGAAGCCGTTGCATGACGAAAAACCCGATCTGAAAATCGCTGTCGCGGGCTGTGTGGCGCAAGCGGAGGGAGCGGAGATTATGCGCCGTCAGCCGATGGTGGATCTGGTCGTGGGCCCGCAAACCTATCACCGTCTGCCCGCCATGATGGAGCAGGTGCGCAGCGGTCAGCAGGCGCTCGACACGGACTTCCCCGAAGAAGACAAGTTCGACCACCTGCCCAAACGCGTGCTGCCCGCCCGCAACCCTTCGGCCTTTCTGACCGTGCAGGAAGGCTGCGACAAGTTCTGCGCCTTCTGCGTTGTGCCCTACACACGCGGGGCCGAGGTGTCGCGCCCGGCGGCGCGTATCTTGAAGGAGGCCCAAGCTCTGACCGAACGCGGCGTGCGCGAAATTACCCTTTTAGGTCAGAATGTTAACGCCTATCACGGCCATAAAGACGGGCTGGCGGGATTGATCTGGGAGCTGTCTGAAATTGACGCGTTGAAGCGCATTCGGTTCACCACCTCGCACCCCAATGACATGGATGACGCGTTGATCGAGGCGCATGGCACTTGCGACAAGCTGATGCCCTATCTGCATTTGCCCGTGCAATCTGGCTCTGACCGGATCCTGAAGGCGATGAACCGCAAGCATACGGCAGACCAATATCGCGCGCTTATTGCCCGCATCCGTGACGCCCGCCCTGATCTGATGTTCTCAGGCGATTTCATCGTCGGTTTTCCGGGTGAGACGGATGAAGATTTCGAGGCCACGATGCAATTGGTGCGCGATGTGCATTACGGGCAGGCTTACTCGTTCAAATACTCCGCCCGCCCCGGCACCCCTGCGGCGGAGAAAGAGGATGTTCCAGCGCAGGTTGCGACGGAGCGGCTGCACCGCCTGCAAGAGCTTCTCAGCGCGCAGCAATATGCCACGCAAGACGCCATGGTGGGGCGTGATGTGCATGTTTTGTTTGAGAAAAAAGGCCGTCAGGACGGGCAGTTGATCGGTAAATCCGACTACCTGCACGCCGTCCATTGCGAAGCCCCGGAGGAGATGATCGGGACCGTGCAGCGGGTCTCCATCAGCAAGTCGATGACCAACTCGCTTACGGGCATTTTGGCGAAATAGCGCGTATCATCCGGATTTTCACCCATATGTGGTGATTTGAGCTTTAGTTCTCTCCTAAATTTGTTACTCTCCCCTAAATGTCGAGGGTCACGGTGCTGTAACGGCAACCCGTGGTGTAAAATAAGAGACAGATCAGGCGAAGGACACGTGTTGTGAGCAACAGATTGCCCAAACCCCTGCAGGCCATTTTGGGAGGATGCGCTGCCGCTGCTGTGGCACTTGTCGTCTCCACCTCCCCAAGCTCCGCACAGCAGGAATTCATCATCACCAAGGACGGCTTCACCCAAGGCACAGTGAGCAAGGGAAACACGAAAAGCCGCCGTGTGATCAGGGCGGAGCGCTACATTCCGACAATCTGGGTCGACCCGGATGGCTGCGAGCACTGGGTCTTTGACGACGGGTTTGAGGGCTACATGACCCCGCATGTCCGCCGCGACGGACGCCCTGTGTGCCGCGGCCGCAAGAACTGAAGACATGTTGGGGGATATTGCGTGATGAAGAAAATGTGTTTTGCAGGGCTGAGCGTTCTGGCGTTGGCTGCTTGCGAGAATAACGGCGGCGACACGACCCGTGACTTCGGCCGAGGCAGCGGCGATCTGAGCGAGTTGCAGGCTGGCATCTGGGTGGACCCGCGTGGCTGCGACCACTGGATTATCGACGATGGCGTCGAGGGGTATCTCTCGGCCCGGCTGGACCGCAACGGCAAACCCGTCTGTTCCGGCATCGCCCCTCCCGGCTACGCGGTGGGCAACTACAAAGGGGGTGCCGATATCGGCGACAATATTTAACTGTCGCTTTGATGAGCATTCTCAAAGGCCGCAGCCCCAAACTGCGGCCTTTTTTATTGCAACGGACATGAATTTCCCTTGGGTTTTGCGATTGCATGCCTTGCGCCCACCCATGCGACTTGGCAGCATAAGAGCAGCCAACATGTGGAGAACCGATTGACCCTCAGCGCATCGACGCCGCCTCAGGCGGATACCCCGGACCATGAGCTTGTGCTCGAATATCCTGACAACCGGTTGCTGATTGATCTATGCGGCGAGTTTGACAGCCACCTGACCCAAATTGAATCGATGCTTGGCGTCCAGATTGTGCGGCGAGGCAACCAGCTTGCCGTCATGGGCGAGGCCCGCGAGGAGGCCGCCCGCGCGCTGAACGCGCTCTACGTGCGGCTGGAAGCGGGCAAGGAAGTCTCCCCGGCGGAAATCACAGCCGAGCTGCGCATGGGCGGCAGCGACGCAGGCACCGGCACGCAGGATGGTGACCAGATCGAGATGTTCAAAGGCGCCACCGTCGAGATCAAGACTCGCAAGAAGACCATTGAGCCCCGCACGCAGGCGCAAAAGGACTATGTTTTATCCTTGATGAACAACGAGCTGGGTTTTGGCATCGGGCCTGCGGGCACTGGCAAGACCTATCTGGCCGTCGCCGTGGGCGTGTCGAAATTCCTGAATGGCGAGGTGGACCGTATCATCCTGTCCCGCCCGGCGGTGGAGGCGGGCGAGAAGCTTGGCTACCTGCCCGGCGATATGAAGGACAAGGTCGACCCCTATATGCAGCCGCTCTATGACGCGCTGAACGACTTTTTGCCGGGCAAGCAAAGCGCCAAGCTGATCGAGGAAAAGCGCATCGAGATCGCGCCTTTGGCCTTCATGCGTGGCCGCACTTTGTCAAATGCCTTCGTGGTGCTGGACGAGGCGCAGAACGCCACCACGATGCAGATGAAAATGTTTCTGACCCGTCTGGGGCAGGGCTCGCGCATGGTCATCACCGGGGACCGCAGCCAGGTGGACCTGCCGCGCGGCGTCAAATCCGGGCTGCGCGACGCAGAAGATTTGCTGAAGGGTGTAGAGGGCGTGGCCTTCAACTATTTCACCTCTAAGGACGTGGTGCGCCACCCGCTGGTGGCCCGCATAATTGAAGCATATGAGAAATTTGAGGCCACCCAAAGCTAAGTGCCGAAAATTCGCCGTATTTTGCCTTTAGCAGCCTGAATCATCTGTTCTAAAGAGGAAATATCGAATGTTTGGTTATGTTGACGCGAACCTCGTCCCGCTGCTGATTGGCTCCGCCTTTACCTGTGGCGTGGTAATTTTTTACGTCGTGATGATCCGCACCATCCGCCGCCGCCAAGCGCTGGCTGCCGCAAACGGCTAAGCTCGGGCCGCCACCAGTTGACCCGCCGCCGCTTTTGCGGTCTGTCGCGCAGCTATGGCAAAGCTTGAAACCCTTATCGAAGACACGCGCTGGACGCAGGCGGGGCTGGACACACTGGCCCAGCGCGCCTGCGACGCCGTGCTGAGCGCTCTGGATCTCTCGCCCGCGTTCGAGATCAGCCTGATGGGCTGCGACGATGCGCGGATTTGCGAGCTGAACGGCTCCTTTCGCGACAAGCCAACCCCGACAAATGTGCTCAGCTGGCCTTCAGAGGACCGTGCTGCCGCGCAAGACGGGGGCACACCCACGCCGCCTGACCCGAGCGACCCGGAGCTTGGCGATATCGCCATCGCTTACGACACCTGCGCCCGCGAGGCGGAGGCGCAGGGCAAGCCGTTCGAGCATCACGTGACTCACCTGATTGTGCATGGCGTTCTGCATTTGCTGGGCTATGACCATGAGCGTGCGCAAGATGCCGCATTGATGGAAACGCTCGAGACACAGATACTTGCAAATCTGGGTGTTCCAGACCCATACTGACAGCATCGTGGCCCGCGTCAGACCGGGCCGTATTTTTGGAAAAGGATCCATGGGCCAAGACACCGACGCATCGTCTAGCGCAGCGCCAAGCGCGCAGGACGACACAAGCGACGCCGCAACCCGCAGGCCCGGCCTGTTCGAACGGCTCACTGGGGCGCTCGCCCCCTCCAAAGGCAAATCACAGGTGATCAACACCCCGGAAGACGTCCCGCGGATCGCAACGCCCGGTCTGGGCGTGATGAACCTCTACTCCAAGCGGGTAGAGGACGTCGCCGTGCCGCGTTCCGACATCACTGCGGTGCCATCGGATATTGCCCTTGAAGAGCTGATCAAAGTGTTCCGCGACAGCGGCCTGACCCGCCTGCCGGTCTACAAGGAGACGTTGGACACCCCCATCGGAATGATCCACCTGAAGGATCTGGCGCTGAAACACGGGTTCAACGGCAAGGGGGCCAGCCGGGCTAAGTTCAACCTAAAACGGCTGGTGCGCGAGGTTCTTTTCGTGCCGCCTTCGATGCCCATCGGCGTGCTATTGCAGAAGATGCAGTCGGGCCGGAAACATATGGCGCTGGTGATTGACGAATATGGCGGCGTCGACGGGCTGGTGACCATCGAGGACCTGATCGAACAGGTGATCGGGGAGATCGAGGACGAGCATGATGTGGAAGAGGCCGCCACCTTCCGGCTGGAAAAGCCCGGCATCTACATTGTGCAATCGCGCGCCCCGCTGGAAGAGTTCGAAAAAGAGATCGGCCTGCGCCTCTCGGACGAGGAGATGGACGAGGAGATAGACTCGCTTGGAGGTCTGGTCTTCTTGCTGACGGGCCGCGTGCCTGCGCGGGGCGAGGTGATCGAGCACGCCTCCGGCGCCGAGTTCGAGATTGTCGATGCCGACCCCCGCCGCATCAAGCGCATCCGCGTGCGGCTGCCCGGCGTCGCGGCTGAATGACCCCAAAGCTGCCCGTTGGCCGCGCCGCGACCGCCGTGGCAGCATTCGTGCTGGGCGCTGCGGCGGCGTTGGGGCAGGCCCCGTGGAACTTCTGGTGGCTCTCCTTGCCCGCACTTGCCGGGGTGTTTGTGCTGCTGCGCCAAGCGCAGTCATGGCAGCGCGCCGCATGGGTTGGCTGGACTGCCGGCGCCGGCTATTTCGCGCTGGCGCTGTTTTGGATCATCGAGCCGTTTCTGGTCGATATACCGCGCCATGGCTGGATGGCCCCGTTTGCGCTGTTCTTTGTCTCCACCGGGTTTGCGCTGTTTTGGGGGCTGGCCTTCGGGCTGGCGCATTGGCGCGGCGGCGCGGCGCGTCAGGTGCCGTTCGCGGTGCTGTTGCTGTGCGCAGCAGAGATAACGCGCGGCCTGATCTTGACGGGCTTTCCATGGGCCATGATCGGCCACATCTGGACGGAACACCCCGTGCTGCAACTTGCAGCCATCGGTGGCGCAGGGCTGCTGACGCTGTTCACCCTTTCGATCTCCGCTTTGCCCGTGATGACCTCGCGCCCCGCGCTTGGCGTGGCCTTGGCAGTGGGCCTGCTGGCGGGCGGCTGGGGCTACGGCGCGTTTGTGCTGACGCAACCGGACGCGCCGGAGACGGGCAAAACCGTGCGGCTGGTACAACCAAACGCCGCCCAGCATCTGAAATGGGACCCGGCGCATGCCGGAACGTTTTTCGAGCGGCAACTGGCCATGACCCGCGAACCCTCGGAGCAACAAATCGACCTGATCATCTGGCCCGAAACCGCGCTGGCGACCCGTCTGGACCGCGCGGAGGTTGCCATTCAGGCCATCGCCGATGCCGCCCAAGGCGTGCCGCTGGTGTTTGGCGGCAATGACGTGGTCGATGGGACCTACCGTAACACACTTGTCAGCCTCAACGCCCAAGGCCGACGGGCCGACAGCTACTACAAGCACCACCTCGTGCCTTTTGGCGAATACGTCCCTCTGGGCGATCTGTTGGCGCGGTTCGGGATCAACGGTCTGGCGGCCCGTGACGGGGCGGGCTACGGCACCGGGCCGGGGCCGCGATTGATCGAGATTGACGGAATTGGCCGCGCCCTGCCACTGATCTGTTACGAGCTGATCTTCCCGCGCCATTTGCAAACCGCCGAGCGGCCCGATTTTATTCTGCAAATCACCAATGACGCTTGGTTCGGCAATATATCCGGCCCTTACCAGCATCTCGCCCAAGCCAAGCTGCGCGCGGTGGAGCAGGGCTTGGGGCTGGTGCGCGCCGCCAATACCGGGATCACGGCGGCAATTGACGCGCGCGGTCGCGTGCTGCGCGAAACACCGCTCAACGAGGCGGGTTATCTGGACGTGGCCCTGCCGGGCGCCCGCCCACCAACACTCTATTCGAAGGTGCAGGATTGGGGCATCGCCGCCATTTTGCTGGCGTTGCTGATTGTGGCGAGTGTCGTCCCGCCAAGATTGCGCGATTGACCTGACCGCCTAGGGCCATTAGGCCCTGACAAATAAAATTTGCCACAACGGCTTCCTGACGTGGCAAAGCAGCAAACACCGGAGCGCTTTTCATGGCACGAGACAGCTACCTTTTCACCTCGGAATCCGTTTCCGAAGGTCACCCTGACAAAATCTGTGACCGCATCTCGGACGCAATCCTGGACGCCTTCCTGAAAGAAGAGGAAATGGCGCGGGTGGCCTGCGAGACCTTTGCCACGACGGACCGCGTGGTCGTCGGCGGCGAGGTGGGACTGTCGAGCCGCGACAAGCTGGACGGGTTCATGCTGGGGGTCGAGGACATTGTGCGCGGCTGCGTCAAGGATATTGGCTATGAGCAGGAAGGCTTCCATTGGAAGAACCTGAAATTCGATAATCTGCTGCACCCGCAATCGGCCCATATCGCGCAAGGCGTCGACAAAGATGGTGCGGGCGATCAGGGTATCATGTTTGGCTATGCCTGCACCGAGACCCCTGAGCTGATGCCCGCCCCGATCCAGTATTCCCACGCGATCCTGCGCAATCTGGCCGAGGCGCGCCATGCCGGAAAAGTGCCGCAGCTTGGTCCCGACGCTAAATCGCAATTGTCGGTGCAATATGAAGGGAGCAAGCCGGTGGGCGTGACCTCCATCGTGCTGTCGACGCAGCATCTTGACGAGACCATGAGCTCTCAAGACGTGCGCGACGTGGTCGAGCCCTATATCCGCGCCACATTACCCGACGGCTGGATTTCGAACGCCACCGAATGGCACGTGAACCCCACGGGCAAATTCGTCATCGGCGGGCCGGATGGCGATGCCGGGCTGACAGGACGCAAGATCATCGTGGACACCTATGGCGGTGCCGCCCCGCATGGCGGCGGCGCGTTCTCGGGCAAAGACCCAACCAAGGTGGACCGTTCGGCGGCCTATGCCGCGCGCTATTTGGCAAAGAACGTGGTGGCCGCAGGGCTGGCTTCGCGCTGCACCATCCAGCTGAGCTACGCGATTGGCGTGGCAAAGCCATTGTCGATCTATTGCAACACACATGACACCGGAACCGTGGATGAGGCCGCTATCGAAAAGGCGGTTGCCGATTGTATGGATCTGACACCGCGCGGCATCATCGAGCATCTGGGCCTGCGCCGCCCGATCTACCAACGCACTGCTGCTTACGGCCATTTTGGCCGAAACCCGGCGGAGGATGGCGGCTTCTCGTGGGAGAAGACAGATCTTGTAGACGGACTGAAGCGGGCCGTTTAGGCCTGCGCGCCCTCTTGGATTGATGCGATGAGTGACACCCATCCCAGCGGCGCCCCGTGGCGTAATTTCTATGGGCGGCTGAAGGGGCATAATCTCAAGCCGCATCAGCTGGAGTGGCTGGAAACAGACCTGCCGGGGCTCAGCCCCGGTTCCGTGTCTTGGGAAGAGAACCCGGACCGCACGCCGCTGGATTTGGCCGCACGGTTCGGCGACCGCCCCATTTGGCTGGAGATCGGCTTTGGCGCGGGTGAGCACATGTATCACATGGCCAAGCTTTACCCGGGTATCGGTTTCATCGGCTGTGAGCCTTATCTCAACGGCGTGGCGATGCTGCTGGGCAAACTACGCCGCGAGGCGCGGCCCAATATTGCGATCCATGCCGGCGACGCGCGCGACCTGTTTGATGTGCTTCCGGACGGTCAGATTGAAAAGGCGTTTCTGCTCTACCCCGACCCATGGCCCAAGGCCCGGCATCACCGCAGGCGCTTCGTGACGCCTGAGCATCTTGAGCCGCTGCACCGCGTCATGGCGCGGGGCGCGGAGTTTCGTGTGGCGACAGATATCAAGGATTACGTGCGCCAGACGATGGAAGAGGTGCCCCGCGCCGGGTTTGAATGGCTTGGTGAGCGCGCGTCGGATTGGCGCACGCCCTGGGGCGACTGGCTCTCGACGCGTTACGAGCAAAAGGCGCTGCGTGAGGGTCGCACCCCGCATTACATGACTTTTCGCCGGATATGAGCCAGCTGATTGTAAGCCAAAGGAGCGCCTGCGGCGCGCGCGATGCTTTTGTGGGGGCTCTGCCCCCGCCTGCGGCTCCCCCGGAGTATTTTTGAAGCAATGATGGGGGGAGATGGACGGCCCCGCGCGGCTGGTTTATCACGCTGAACAACACAGTTTTGAAAGATCCCTATGTCCTCCCACGGTGACCCCATTCCGATGACCTCGTCCAAATCCGGCCCGCTTGCGGGGACCGCGCATGTGCCGGGGGACAAGTCGATTTCACACAGGTCCTTGATCCTTGGCGCGCTGAGCGTCGGCGAGACCCGCGTCACCGGATTGCTGGAAGGTCAGGACGTATTGGACACGGGCCGAGCCATGCAGGCATTCGGGGCGGATGTGATCAATCACGGCGGCGGCGAATGGTCGGTGCATGGAGTGGGTGTCGGCGGGTTTGCCGAGCCGGAGCAGGTGATTGATTGCGGCAATTCCGGCACCGGGGTGCGGTTGATCATGGGGGCGATGGCGACCTCCCCGATTGTGGCCACGTTTACCGGGGATGCCTCGCTGAATGGGCGGCCCATGGGGCGGATCACCGATCCGCTGGCGCTGTTTGGCACGCAAGCTTACGGGCGTCAGGGCGGGCAGCTGCCGATGACGTTGATCGGGGCCGCAGAACCGGTGCCCGTGCGCTACACGGTTCCGATGCCTTCGGCACAAGTCAAGTCGGCGGTGCTGCTGGCAGGTCTGAACGCGCCGGGCCAAACAGTGGTGATTGAGAAAGAGGCGACCCGCGACCACACAGAGCGGATGCTGACAGGTTTTGGCGCAGAGGTCAGCGTGGAACAAACCGACGTGGGCCGGGTCATCACGCTGACCGGCCAGCCCGAGCTGAAACCACAGAGTATTGTGGTGCCGCGTGACCCAAGCTCGGCGGCATTTCCGGTCTGCGCGGCGCTGATCGTGGAAGGCTCCGACGTTCTGGTCCCCAATATTGGCCTGAATCCGACACGCGCGGGGCTCTTTACCACGTTGCGCGAGATGGGCGCGGACCTGACTTACGAGAATGAGCGCGAGGAAGGCGGCGAGCCGGTGGCTGATCTGCGCGCGAGGTTCTCGCCTGATATGAAGGGGATCGACGTGCCTCCGGCGCGGGCGGCCTCGATGATTGATGAATACCCGATCCTGTCTGTTGTGGCGTCGTTTGCGCAGGGCAAAACCTATATGGCGGGCGTCAAGGAGCTGCGGGTCAAGGAAAGCGACCGCATTGATGCCATGGCTGTGGGGCTGCGCGCCAATGGCGTTGAGGTGGATGAGACCGAGGACAGCTGGACCGTGCACGGGCTGGGGCCGATCGGTGTGGCGGGTGGCGGCACCTGTGCCACGTATCTCGATCACCGCATTGCGATGTCTTTCATGTGTCTCGGGATGGCCGCAGCCAGCCCCGTGAAAATTGACGATGGCGGTGCGATTGCGACCTCCTTCCCGATCTTTGAAAGCCTGATGACCGAGCTTGGGGCGGCGATCCGGCGCGACAACAGATGACCGAGCTGGGCGTGCTCAAACGCCTTGCGGTGGTCGCGGCCGTGTTTCTGGGGGCGGTGAGCTATGTGGCCTATATCCGGCTGGGTTTTGCCGGGCAGGTGCCGGACCTCAACCCGCTTGGTGCCTCGGAGGCGCAGATACTCGCCTTTCGCGACGCGTTGGGCTTTGAGGGGCGGGAGCTGTTCAACGGCACCTACCGGCCGCTGGATTTCGGGTTCCTGCTTTGCATGACCGCGTTGTTGGCCTTGGTGGCGCGCCTGCTGCGCCCGCGCAGGTTCTGGTGGCTGGTTTTGACGTTCGGCCTCGGCTTCGGGCTGGCCGATCTGACGGAGAACACGCTGATGGCACAGATGATCAACGCGGAGCCGAACGACCGGCAGGGGCAACTGGCCGCGCAGATCAATCTGGCGACACGGGTGAAATTTGCGGCCCTGTGTCTGGCAGGGGCGGCTGCAATCACCAGTTGGCGGCAGGGCGACCCACGCGCATGATGGGCGCAGACAGCAAGGGCAGGGCGATGATCTTTACAGTTGCAATTGATGGCCCGGCAGCGGCGGGGAAGGGCACGATCTCCAAACAGGTGGCGGCGCATTTTGGCTTTGCGCATCTTGACACAGGGTTGATCTACCGGGCTACGGGGGCCCGTGTCTTGGCCGGGGAGGATCCGGTGGCCGCCGCAAAGGACCTGCGGCCAGAGGATTTGCAGCGGGACGATTTGCGCACCAGCGAAGTGGCGCAGGCGGCCTCCAAAGTGGCGGTGATGGCGGATGTGCGCGCGGCGCTGGTCGCGTTTCAGCAGGCCTTTGCGCGCCGTGAAGGCGGGGCCGTGCTGGACGGGCGCGACATTGGCACTGTGATTTGCCCCGAGGCGGAGGTGAAGCTGTTTGTGACCGCCTCCGACGCTGTGCGTGGCGAGCGGCGCTTTCAGGAGCTGTCGGGCAAGGGCCATGATGTGACCCGCGCGGGCGTGCTGGCTGATCTCAAGGCCCGCGATGCGCGTGACAGCGAGCGCGAGGCCGCGCCGCTCAGGGCGGCTCAGGATGCGGTTGTGCTGGACACATCGGACATGAGCATCCCGCAGGCGGTGAACGAGGCCATTGCGACGATCCGCAGGGTCTTGGATTAGTCTCCGAAGACGTGGCCGCTGCTATGCCGCTTAGCGATTGTGAGCGGCGAAACAGTCCTCGCCTGGAAATCTAGGTTGTCATGCCCGCCGCTTTGGCGCATTTGGCGGAGGTATGAAAACCACGCTTTCTCAGACATGCACCCGCCTGGGGCTTTTGGCCGTCGCGCTGTGCTCGGCCACATTGTCCTTTGCAGATGGGCTCGTGCATCAGGCAACAATCGAGTGGATGTCTGAGGATCTCATCGGCGTCTCGGGGCTGGAGATGAACCCGGATGGGTTGGGGTTCTCGGCTGTCGGGGATCGCGGTTGGTTCATGCAAGGCCGCCTGACCCGCGATAATGGCACTCTGTCGGGAGTTGAGGTCGAAACCATCCTGCCGCTGTTGAGCGACAAGGGCATGCCGGTTGCGGCGCGGCGCACGGGGGATCAGGCGGATGCGGAAGGCCTCGCCATGGCGGATGACGGCAGCTTCTGGGTGTCGTTCGAGCGCTGGGCGCATGTGTCGCGCTATGCCGATGCAACGGCCTCCGCCGAATGGATCAAGGACCACCCCGACTTTGCGCGCATGTCCGACAACCGACAGCTGGAGGCATTAGCGCTGCACCCGGATGGCACGCTTTATACCTTCCCCGAAAACCCGCTGGATGGCGTCTTTCCGGTCTATGTGCTGCGCGGCAAGACGTGGCAGATCGCGGGCGAGATTGCGCCAAGCGACGGGTTTGCCATTGTCGGCGCGGATTTTGACGCGGATGGCGCTCTCTATCTGTTGGAGCGCAAGCTGGTGCTGGGCCTGTTGTGGCAAAACCAGCTGCGCCGCTTTGCGCCGGGTGCACTGGGGCAAGGCGAAGTGCTGTGGACCAGCCCGCGTGGAGAATACGGCAATCTCGAAGGCCTCTCGCTTTGGGATGCGCCTGACGGGCTGCGGGTTGTGATGGTCTCAGACAATAACGGCAAGCGAAACAAGCCCACGCAGTTTGTGGAGTTTCTGGTCACGGAATAGGCCGGACCTCTGGCTGCCATGCCCACTTGCCCTTTCTCCGCACCCACGCTATACGCGCGCCTGTCGAAGGGGTGGCAACAACCTCAAGGCGGGCAGGGTCGGTTTTCCGGCCCTTCTTCCGTTTTGATCACCCTGAGGACCAACCCGAAACCCAAAGACCGGCGGAGACAACCGCATGGCCCACATAAACCACTGATTAGGAAACCCACGCCACATGGCTACAAACGCATCTATGGACGAATTCGAAGCACTGTTGAACGAAAGCTTCGAGATGGACACACCCGACGAAGGGTCTGTCGTTAAAGGCAAAGTACTGGCAATTGAAGCTGGTCAGGCCATCATCGATATCGGCTACAAAATGGAAGGCCGGATCGACCTTAAAGAATTTGCAAACCCCGGCGAAGCGCCTGACCTGTCGGTCGGCGACGAGGTTGAAGTGTTCCTCGACCGTGTCGAAAACGCACGCGGCGAAGCCTCCATCAGTCGCGACAAAGCGCGCCGCGAGGAAGCGTGGGACCGTCTCGAAAAAGCCTATGCAGACGAAGAGCGCGTCGAAGGCGCCATCTTTGGTCGCGTCAAAGGCGGCTTCACTGTGGATCTGGGCGGCGCGGTTGCGTTCCTTCCGGGCTCTCAGGTGGACGTGCGCCCTGTGCGCGACGCGGGCCCTCTTATGGGTCTCAAGCAGCCATTCCAAATCCTGAAAATGGACCGTCGCCGTGGCAACATCGTTGTATCCCGCCGCGCCATTCTCGAAGAGTCGCGCGCTGAACAGCGTGCCGAAGTCATCGGCAACCTCACCGAAGGTCAAGCTGTTGACGGCGTGGTCAAAAACATCACCGAGTACGGCGCATTCGTCGATCTTGGCGGCGTAGACGGCCTGCTGCACGTCACCGACATGGCATGGCGCCGGGTCAACGACCCACGCGAAATCCTGACCATCGGCGAGACGATCAAGGTGCAGGTCATCAAGATCAACAAAGAGACGCACCGCATCTCGCTTGGTATGAAGCAGCTGCAGGACGATCCATGGGATGCGGTCGCTGCCAAATACGCGCTCGACAGCACCCATCAGGGCCGCGTCACCAACATCACCGATTACGGCGCATTCGTTGAGCTTGAGCCCGGTGTTGAAGGTCTTGTCCACGTCTCCGAGATGTCCTGGACCAAGAAGAACGTGCACCCCGGCAAAATCGTCTCCACCTCTCAGGAAGTGGAAGTCATGGTGCTGGAAATCGACAGCGCCAAGCGCCGCGTGTCGCTGGGTCTCAAGCAAACACAGCGCAACCCATGGGAAGTGTTCGCGGAGAACAACCCTGTCGGCACGGAGATCGAAGGCGAGGTCAAGAACATCACCGAGTTTGGTCTGTTCGTGGGTCTCGACAACGACATCGACGGCATGGTGCACCTGTCCGATATCACATGGGAAGGCCGGGGCGAAGACGCGCTGGGCGAATTCCACAAGAACGACATGGTCAAGGCCATCGTCACCGAAGTGGATGTCGAGAAAGAGCGTATCTCTCTGTCGATCAAAGCAATGGACGGCTCCTTCGACACGGCTGTTGACGGCGTCAAGCGCGGCTCGATCATCACCGTTGAGGTCACCTCCATCGAGGATGGTGGCATCGAGGTCGAATATGAGGGCATGAAGTCCTTCATCCGTCGCTCCGATCTGTCGCGCGACCGTGCCGAGCAGCGCCCAGAGCGTTTCGGCGTCGGCGACAAGGTGGACGTCCGTGTAACCAATGTGGACGCCAAGACCCGCAAGCTGGGCCTGTCCATCAAGGCACGCGAAATCGCGGAAGAGAAAGAAGCTGTGGAGCAGTATGGTTCCTCCGACAGCGGCGCATCCTTGGGCGATATCCTTGGTGCGGCTCTGAAAAGCGACGACGACTAAGCCATCGCGCATATGATTTTGAAACGGCCCCGCTTGCTTCAGGCGGGGCCGTTTTTCGTTTCACGCCACCTTCGAGTCTTCCAATCGGGAAGTTTCCGAATCGGGTGCCGTAACGGCACCGCGTTGCATTCGCAGCGCCCTCAAAACCCGATCACGGGCCGCCATTTTTGCAATATCGGCGTTTTTTTTGGGGATATCTGGGGGGTTATTCCCCGCCAAGCGCCACCTAATCCCTTTCATCAGCACGTTTATTCGGCCTATAGTCCTCAGAGCGTGGGGGTCACTCTCCTGCTGTTTTTATCCTGGGGAGGACTTTTATGATCCGTTCTGAGCTGATCCAAACGATCGCTGACGAGAACCCGCATCTTTACCAACGGGACGTCGAACGAATTGTGAATACTGTATTCGAAGAAATTATTGATGCCGTTGCCGATGGCAACAGGGTCGAACTGCGCGGCTTTGGCGCGTTTTCGGTCAAGCGTCGCGAGCCTCGGGTGGGCCGTAATCCCCGCACGGGGGAAGCGGTGCATGTCGAGGAGAAGCATGTTCCGTTCTTCAAAACGGGCAAGCTGCTGCGTGACCGTCTCAATGGAAAAGCAAGCTAGGAGCGTTTTATGCGGTATTTGCGTTACGGGTTTTTGGCAGTCGTCGGGCTGTGTCTTCTGGTTGTTGCATTGGCAAATCGCGGGGTGGTCGGCATCAAGCTGCTGCCCGAAGAAATGGCCGCCTATCTGGGTCAGCCATTCCAATATGAAATGCCGCTTTTCATCATCATCTTTGCCAGCATCGCGGTCGGCCTGCTGATCGGATTTGTCTGGGAATGGTTCCGCGAGCACAAGCACCGCGCCGAAGCCCGTTTGCAAAAGCGCGAGAAAGAAAAGCTGGCCCGTCAGGTCCGCGGCATGCGCGCGGAGAAGTCGCAAGGGCAGGACGAAGTTCTGGCACTTCTGGACGCCAACTGAGCACGCTACCCCATGTCTGATATCAGGGTGAAAATCTGCGGTCTCGGGACCGCCGAGGACGTTGTGGCCTGCGCAAAAGCAGGTGCCGCATATGTCGGGTTCGTTTTCTTCCCCAAATCTCCCCGCCATCTCAGCCTTGATGCAGCACAAGCGCTTGCCGTCGAGGTGCCAACGGGCATTGCCAAAGTGGCACTGGTGGTCAATGCAAGCGACGCCGCGCTGGACGCGCTGCTGGCGCGGGTCCCGCTCGACATGTTGCAACTGCATGGCGCAGAAACGCCCGACCGGGTGGCCGAGATCAAAGACCGCTTCGGCCTGCCTGTCATGAAAGCAGTTGGTGTGGCCGATGAAAGTGACCTGCCCGCCTTGGCCGAGTATGGCCACGTGGCTGACCAGCTTCTGGTTGACGCAAAACCGCCCAAAGACGCAGACCTGCCCGGCGGGAACGGGCTGGCCTTTGACTGGCGGCTCATTGCGGGGCGCAGATGGGGCGTGCCTTGGATGCTGGCCGGTGGATTGACCCCGGACAATGTTGGGGAGGCGATCAGGCTGACCGGGGCCACTCAGGTAGACGTCTCCTCCGGCGTCGAATCGGCGCCGGGCGTCAAATCGGCTGAGCGTATCAGCGCCTTCGTAAAGGCGGCGCGGTAGCCCGGCATGTGCTCCTTCGGAGGGGCGAAAGAAAACCACGTCAGCGCCACAATGGCAATAATGTCGAAAGGGTGTCGGACTGTCGCCAAAGCAAGCAAAATCAGAGAAAATACCTCAAGACCGTCTTGAGCCATGCAACAATACCCTGCCTACTCCATCATATTTTCGCCCCAAATTCCCTTTACTCCTTAACCAAGAGTTAAAGATCGGCGGGCTCCGCTGACGTAGAAGGGATTATGAACATGAAACGCTTTTCGCTTATCGCTGCTGCCGTGATTGCGCTTTCGGCACCGGCTGTCGCTGCCCCGGTATCCTCCGTGGGCTCAAGTGCAACCCTTTCCCCCTCTGGCGGGACGTGGCGCTTGAACGCAGAATCTGTCCGGGCATCACGTCTGCGGACGCAATCGCGGTCCATTTTTCGTGAACGGAACCGATTTGGTGGTGTCAGGTCACAAGACCCAAATACGCCAATTTACTCTATCGGGCAGATACGTGGGCTCGGTCAGCTGTTCGGCTCGGGCTCGAATGCTGGCAGCGCGTTCTTTTCGGGGGCCTCGGGCTCGAGCTTTGGTCAGACTGTTTCCGCCTCCGTGAGCAGCTCAGGCGGCGGGACGGGCGGCTTCGACATCATGGATTTGATCCCCAGCAACGGTGGCAGCGCTCTCACTCCGGTGACGAGTATCTCAGCTGTGCCGGTCCCGGCCACGCTTCCCCTGCTGCTTGGCGGCTTCGGTCTGCTGGCCTTCATGCGCCGCCGCGCCTAAAGCGCGCAGATCATTACGAATTCGATGGGTCGGGCTTGCGCTCGGCCCATTTTTTATGAAGATGCAGCTTCCATCAGGGGAGGCATGCGCATGGCCAACGATCTTTTCAACAGCTTCATGACCGGCCCTGACGAGCAGGGCCGTTTTGGCGATTTCGGCGGGCGGTTCGTTTCCGAGACGCTGATGCCGCTGATCCTTGAGCTGGAAGAGCAATATGAGCACGCCAAGACCGACCAGAGCTTCTGGGACGAGATGGATTTTCTGTGGAAGCACTATGTCGGACGGCCTTCGCCGCTTTACCACGCCGAACGGCTGACGGAGCATCTGGGTGGTGCCAAGATTTACATGAAGCGCGACGAGCTGAACCACACGGGCGCGCATAAGATCAACAATGTGCTGGGCCAGATCATTCTGGCGCGTCGCATGGGCAAGACCCGCATCATCGCGGAGACCGGCGCGGGCCAGCACGGCGTGGCCACCGCCACTGTCTGCGCCAAGTTCGG
>CAYXIZ010000029.1:0-10066 GCA_964465485.1 uncultured Rhodobacterales bacterium
AGCAGCGCGTCGATCTCGGGCACGCTCATGCCGCGTTGCTGCACCAGATGCAGGATGACGCCGGGATCAATTCGCCCGGAACGCCGCCCCATCACAAGCCCGTCCAGCGCGGTGAACCCCATCGTGGTCGCCACGCTTTGGCGGTCCTTCATCGCGCAGAGGCTGGCCCCATTGCCCAGATGCGCCACCACAACACGGCCATCGGCCCGCGCGCCCAGATGGTCGGGCAGGGTGGAGGCAATGAACGCGTAGGAAAGCCCGTGAAACCCGTAGCGCTTCAGGCCCTGCTGGGACATCTCATAGGGCAGGGCGAAGAGCCGGTTCACCTCCGGCTGGGTCGCGTGAAAGCTGGTGTCAAAACAGGCCACTTGCGGCAATGCGGGCGCGCGCTCCGCAATCAGCCTGATCGCGGCAAGGTTGTGGGGCTGATGCAAGGGCGCCAGCGGGGTCAGCTCTGCCATCTGGGCAAGCTTGGCTGCGTCGACGCGGGCAGGCCCATCAAACACTGTGCCGCCATGCACCACCCGGTGCCCCACCGCCTTGATCGCATGTTGCGCGGCATGGGTGCCGAGCCAGTCGAGCAGGATCACCGTCGCCTCCTCATGGGTGCAGGCCGGATCAAGGGCGGGCAGGGGCAGGCCCGCGTCTTTCGGCACGCTCAGCGAAAACGCGGGCGCGCGTTTCAGCCCGGTGACCTTGCCGCGCAGCACAGGCACCAGCGGGTCATCCACGCGGTGCAGCGCGAATTTCAGGCTGGAGGAGCCGGCATTGAGGGTCAGCACAACATCATTCATCGGGAGACGCTTTCAAAGAATTGCACAGACGGGCTATGCCCGCAAAAAACGATCAGCCATAGAAAAAGCCGCCCGGAAGGCGGCTTTGGGAGGGCTCGGATGCCGTGACGCCTTACCGGCCCCAGCTGCGGACCACGCCGCAATCCACATGCACGAAGTTGGAGCCGGAATAGCGCCCGACACCACCTGCCGAGCAGGAGGCGGCGGCACGGGCCAACTGACCCACAGAGCGCGACTTCAACCGCAGATCGGCCGCTTGGCCTTTCATATGCAGGGAGTTCTTGGCCACGCCACGCGACCGGGACCGCAGCATCGCATTGGTCTTGGGGGAGCGGTAGCCAGACAGCAAAGTGTAGGGCTCATTGGCATCGACCAGATTGTGGGCCGCCGACATGATGTCGATTGTGCGCGTGTCCATCGAGATGGCGGCGTCCTGACGCCAGTCGCGCATGAAGTAATTCACCTCTTTGAGGGATTCCTTGATGTATTCGCCTTCGATCCAGTAGATCATGTCGATCGTCTCACCGGTCCGGCCAGAGAACATCTTGATCCGGCGAATGTCGCCTGCGCCACGCAGAAAGCCGAAGGCGCTTGAATATACTGGAGCGGCTGTCACCGCTGTCGCCGCAAATGCACCTAGGAGAGCGCGCCGTGTGACGCTCACAGAATTGCTCTTCGTCATGTGATGTCTGTCCCGTTTGCCCCGGCCGCTGCAGGCGACCACGTAAAAGTTTTCCCCAGATGGCAGCCTTATGGCACAGCTGGCCAATTGGACCAAGGGTAGTCTCTCACGAACCTGTTAAAAAACTTGATAATGAGCGAAAATCTGCGCAAATTGCGGCGTTTGATCGAATTTTCAGCGGGGTGCCCATAGGGCAACGTCGCCAGAAAAGCGGGGTAGAACAGGTTTTTGTGAGTGGACTTTACCGGCGAAGGATTTTTAATAGACACCATATACTGCTGCCAAAATGCCGGGGACTACAATGAGTGCTCTTTTTACGCGTCGTCTGACCTTAAAAATGCTGTCTGCCAGCGCCGCTGCGCTGGTCTTGCCGGGGCTGGGCCTCGGGCGGGCAGACGCTGCCGTAACGGCAATGAAACAATCCATTGCGGAGGCCAGCTCTGCCGACCCTCAGATCGCGGCCTTTTACAGAGCGCGCGATTTCAAACCGATTTTTGTCTCCAAAGCCGATGGCCGCCGTCGCGGCGCTTTGCTGCGTGCCTTGTCCTCGGTCAATGATCACGGCCTGCCCGCTGGTCGCTATGACGGAGCTGCGCTGAGGGCGGTGTTTGGCAATGCGCAGACCGCCAAGGCCCGCGGCTTGGCCGAAGTGGAGGCCGCGCGCCTGTTTTTGGACTATGCGGATGATATGCGCTCCGGCGTCGTTAATCCGGCCGATATCGACAGCGCCATCGTTGTCGAGGTGCCGCGCTATGACCGCACCCAGACCTTGCATGATTTCGCCGCCGCGAACCCGGTGAAATTTCTCAAAGGTCTTGCCCCGCGCAAGCCCGAATATGTGCGCCTGCAAAAAGAAAAGCGTCGCCTTGAAAAGCTGATGGCCTCAGGCGGCTGGGGGGAGCGTGTTGGGGCCAAAGCCCTGAAACCCGGCAGCAGCGGTGACGCTGTGGTGCAGCTGCGCAACCGGATGATCCGCATGGGGTTCCTGCGCCGCTCCGCCAGCCAGACCTATGACCGCGCGCTGCAAAATGCGGTGCAGACGTTCCAGATCTCCCACGGGCTGGTCACCGACGGCGTCGCCGGTGCCGGCACAATGCGCGAGATCAACCGCGATATTGACTATCGTCTGGGCCAGATCCTCGTCGCCATGGAGCGCAATCGCTGGGTGCGCGAGCCGTTTGAGAAAAAGCATGTCTGGGTGAACCTGCCGGATTTCCATGTCGATATCATCGAGAATGGCCGCTCAACCTTCCGGTCCCGCGTGGTGATCGGCAAGACCGATGAAGACCGCAAGACGCCGGAGTTTTCCGACGTGATGGAGCATATGGTCATCAACCCGTCCTGGTATGTGCCGCGCTCGATCACGACCAAGGAATACCTGCCCATGTTGCAGCGCAACCGCAGCGCGGTGCAGCATATCCAGATCATCGGGCGCAACGGCAAGCCGGTGAACCGCGGCAGCATCAACTTTGCCAAATATAACGAGCGCACCTTCCCCTATTCGATGAAACAGCCGCCCTCGCAGACCAATGCGCTGGGGCTGGTGAAATTCATGTTCCCCAACAAATACAACATCTACCTGCATGACACGCCGTCCAAATCGCTGTTCGGCCATGAGACCCGCGCCTATTCGCATGGTTGCGTCCGCGTGCATAAGCCGTTCGAGTTCGCCTATGCGCTGCTCTCCGCGCAGGAACGCGACCCGGAGGGCTTCTTTCAGGGCAAGCTGCGCACCGGCAAGGAGCGCCGCGTGGATCTGGCCGCACCGCTGCCGGTGCATCTGTCCTATTTTACCGCTTGGGTGGATGCCAAAGGTCAGGCGCAGTATCGCGGCGATGTCTATGGGCGCGACAAGCGTATTTTCTCCGCTCTGACGGACGCAGGGGTTACCTTGGCCTAGCTTTCGGCCTAAACCATTGCGCAGGGGCGGGGCTATCTCATGGCCCCGCGCGTCAACGCGAAGGCCTGCCTATGAGCTACACCATCTCACAAATTGCAACCGCGCTTGGGGCCCGCTTTGAGGGCGACGGCGCGCTGTCCATCACCCATGTGGCCGAGCCGGAAACGGCGGCGTCCGACGCGCTTGCCGTGGCGATGAACCCGAAATATGGCGAGGGGCTTGCACAAGGCTCCGCGCAGGCGGCGATGCTGTGGGACGGGGCGGATTGGCAGGCGCTTGGCCTGAAGGCCGCCATCTTCGCCGCGCGCCCCCGCTATGCGCTGTCCGGCCTCACCCAGCTTCTGGATGCAGGCCCCGACATTGCCCCCGGCATTCACCCCAGCGCCGTCATCGACGACAGCGCCGAGATCGGCGCGGGGGCCGCTATCGGCCCATTGGTTGTGATCGGGCGCGGGGTGCGCATCGGTCCCAACGCCCGGATCGCCTCCCATGTCAGCATCGCGCATAGCACGTCGATTGGGTCGGATGTGCTCCTCTCGTCGGGGGTGCGCATCGGCCATAACGTGACCATTGGCGACCGCTTCATTGCGCAACCCGGCGCTGTGATCGGCTCGGACGGGTTCTCCTTCGTGACGCCGGAGAAATCCGCCGTGGAGAACGCCCGCAAATCTCTGGGGGACACCGGCGGCGCGGCCAAGCAAAGCTGGACCCGCATCCATTCGCTGGGCGGGGTGGTGATCGGCGATGATGTGGAGGTCGGGGCCAATGCGGCCATTGATCAAGGCACGATCCGCGCCACGCAGGTTGGCAACGGCTCCAAAATCGACAATTTGGTGCAGATTGGCCATAACGTGCAGATCGGCACGGATTGCCTCCTTTGCGGGCTGGTCGGGATCGCGGGGTCGGTGAAGGTCGGCAACCGGGTGGTCTTGGGCGGGCAATGCGGGGTGTCGGATAATATCTTCATCGGCGATGACGTGATTGCGGGCGGCGGCAGCAAGATGTTCACCAATGTGCCCGCGGGCCGGGTGGTGCTGGGCTATCCGGCGGTCAAAATGGAAACCCATGTCGACATCCAAAAGGCGCTGCGCCGCCTGCCGCGCTTCATGAAGGCGCAGCAAACCGCCGCGCAGAACACAAGCGAAGACAAAAAATAGCCCCTCGCAAAATCGCGCAAAGCCGCTTACATGCGGGGCAGAACGAACAGAGCCGCAAGGACGACACAGGACATGGCAGCCAGCGTAAAAGATCAGGTGGTCGCGATCATCGCCGAGCAGGCGGTGCTTGAGGTGTCCGACATCTCGATGGAGGCCTCTTTGGAGGATCTTGGCATCGACTCGCTGGGTCTCGTGGAAAGCATCTTCGCCATTGAGGAGGCGTTCGACATTTCCGTGCCGTTCAACGCCAATGACCCGACAGACAGTGCCTTTGACGTCTCCAGCGTGGCCCGCGTCATCGCGGCGGTCGAGGGGCTCGTGGCGGAGCAAAAGGGCTAGGCGATGCGCCGGGTTGTCATCACCGGGCAGGGCACGATCAACGCGCTGTCCAGCTCGGCCCAAGGCACGTTCGAGGCGTTTCGCGAGGGGCGTTGCGGCATTGGCCCGCTTGATATCCGCGACGTCGACCGGCTGGCCATCCAGATCGGCGGGCAGGTGCATGACTTTGACCCGCAATCGGAATTCAACCGTCAGGAAATAGCACTTTATGATCGCTTCACGCAGTTCACCCTGCATGCCGCGCGGGAGGCCATTGCACAGGCCGGGCTGGTTTTCCAAGGCGAGCTGGCCGCGCAATCGGGCGTCATCCTTGGAACCTCCGGCGGCGGGCTGAACACGCAGGATGAGAACTACCGCGCCGTCTATGAAGAGGGCAAGAACCGAGTCCACCCCTTCGTGGTGCCCAAGCTGATGAACAACGCCGCGGCCAGCCACGTGTCGATGAATTACAACCTCAAGGGCCCGAGCTTCACCGTCGCCACGGCCTGTGCGTCGTCCAATCACGCGATGGGGCAGGCGTTCAACTTTATCCGTTCGGGCATGGCCAAGGTCATGGTCACGGGCGGCTCGGAATCCATGCTGTGCTTTGGCGGGGTCAAGGCATGGGAAGGGCTGCGCGTCATGTCCAAAGACGCCTGCCGGCCTTTTTGTGCCAATCGCAACGGCATGGTGCAGGGCGAGGGGGCGGCGGTTTTCGTCATGGAGGATTACGAGTTTGCCAAGGCGCGCGGCGCGGAAATATTGGCCGAAGTCGTGGGCTTTGCGATGACCTCGGATGCCTCAGACATCGTGATGCCGTCCCGCCAAGGGGCCGCGCGGGCCATTGCGGGGGCAATGAAAGACGCGCGCGTTGACCCGTCCGAGGTCGGCTATATCAACGCCCATGGCACCGGGACGACCGCCAATGATAAGACCGAATGCGCGGCGGTCTCCGACGCGTTCGGGGCGCATGCGGACAATTTGATGATCTCCTCGACCAAGTCGATGCATGGCCATGTGATCGGCGGCACCGGCGCGATTGAGTTGCTGGCTTGCATCATGGCGCTGAAAGACGGGGTGATTGCGCCTACGATTGGCTATGAAGAACCCGATCCCGAATGCGCGCTCGATGTGGTGCCCAATGAGGCCCGCGAGGCAACAGTCGATGTGGTCCTGTCCAACGCCTTTGCCTTCGGGGGGCTGAACGCGGTTCTGGCCTTGCGGCGAGTCTAGCTGTCGCCGTCCGGCCTTCGCGCGGATTCCACATGTTTGGCAAATGCGTCAAAGGAGCCGCTTTTGCGGGTCCGGCGGCGCGGGGTGCGCGCCTCCTTCGCCTGTTTTGTCTCCACCAGGACCGGCGCGGGCTTGGCGGCTTTGGGTGCGGGTGCCTCGGCGGCAGGGGGGGCGGGCGGATCTTGCGCAGGCCTGCGGGAGCGAAACGTCCCCATCAGCTTGTTCTTCACCCGCGTGAAACGCAGTATCTTCTTTGAACCACTCACCTCTGCCGTCCTCATTTGCTCCTGAACAGGGCATTCGGGCGCGAGTATGGCGGCAAAACTTGGCAAGAAAATGGCTGGTTTAGCGCGTAAAGTTCAACCGTGGCGCTTAGGCTCTAGCTGGGCTTGGCCGTGACCCGTGCCGCATGGGTGCCGCGCTCGCGGTAGGGCGTGGTGTCATATTGCGCGCGGTAGCATTTGGAGAAATGCGAGGGCGAGGCAAAGCCGCAGGCCAGCGCCACGTTGATCACGCTCATATCTGTCTGCATCAGCAGGTTGCGCGCCTTTTGCAGCCGGATTTCCATATAATACCGCTTCGGGCTGCGGTTGAGATAGCGCCGAAACAGCCGCTCCAGCTGCCGGGTGGACATGCCCACCGCCTTGGCCAGCAGGGAGGGGCTGATCGGCTCCTCGATATTGCTCTCCATCATCTGGATCACGCGGCTGAGCTTGGGATGGCGCACGCCGATCCGGGTCGGGATCGACAGGCGTTGCTGGTCCTGATCGGTGCGGATCGAGCTGTAAATCTGCTGGTCGGCCACCATATTGGCCACGTCCTCGCCCAGATCATTGGCCACGATATGCAGCATCAGATCAATCGAGGAGGTGCCGCCGGCCGTGGTCATCCGGTTGCCGTCAATAACGAAAACCGATTTGGTCAGCTCGACCTCCTCAAATTCCTCGGCAAAGCTGTCTTGGTTCTCCCAATGGATCGTGGCCCGCTTGCCGTCCAGCAGGCCGACGCTGGCCAATGTGTAGCTGGCGGTGCAGAGCGCGCCGATCCTGACGCCGCGCCGCGCCTCCCGGCGCAGCCAGTTTTGCAGCTTTTTGGTGGTCGCCCCCTGAATGTCGACGCCGCCGCAGAGAAGCACAGTGTCGTCGCGCTGCAATTCGTCCAAGTCCATGTCCAGCCCGTAGCTGATCCCCGCCGAGCAGGTCGCGGCCTGCCCGCCTTCGCCCGCCAATCGCCACTCATAGCTGCCCGGCACCATCCGGTTGGCAATGCGCAACGCCTCGACGGCTCCGGCAAAACTGAGCATCGTGAAATGCTCCATCAGCACGAAAATATAGCGGCCTTTCGTGGCCGCGAGCCCCTCCTCGGGGCGTCCGGTAAGCGCGCTGAGATTTGTCACATCGACCTCCCAATCCATGCAACCCATTGACGGCAGCACAGCACGGCTCTGCCTGTCGGGCGATGGACAACCCTTAGACGAGTTTTCGACATTGGCAAGACCCGGAATGCGCTCTAAACAGGGCGTTCATTCAAGTTTCCGCTAACATGCACGGAGCAAGACGCATGGCACAGACATGGACCAAGACCGACTGGCGCAGCAAACCCCGCATCCAGATGCCGACCTATACGGATCCGGCGAAACTGGCGGCTGTTGAGGCGCAATTGGCCAAATATCCGCCGCTGGTCTTTGCCGGCGAGACGCGGACGCTGCGTCAACAGCTGGCCGCCGTCAGCCGGGGGGAGGCGTTCCTGCTTCAGGGCGGCGATTGCGCCGAAAGTTTCGCTGATTTTTCTGCCGACGGCATCCGCGACACGTTCAAGGTGATGCTGCAAATGGCCATGGTGCTGACCTACGGCGCCAAAGTGCCGGTCGTCAAAATCGGCCGTATGGCCGGGCAATTTGCCAAGCCGCGCTCCGCAGACACGGAAACCCAAGGCGAGGTGGAGCTGCCAAGCTACCGTGGCGACATCATCAACGAGCTGGACTTCACGCCGGAGGCCCGCATCCCGGATCCGGCCAAGATGCTGCAAGCCTACACGCAGGCCGCCGCCACGCTGAACCTGCTGCGCGCGTTTTCCAAAGGGGGCTATGCTGACATCCATCAGGTGCATTCCTGGACGCTTGGCTTCACCGAAGGGGAACAGGCCGCCGAGTACCGCGAAATGGCCGCCCGCATTCAGGACAGCCTCGATTTCATGGCCTCCGCCGGGCTGACCTCCGCGCGCAACGCCGAGCTGGCGACGGTTGATTTCTACACCTCCCACGAGTCGCTCCTTTTGGAATATGAAGAGGCGCTGACCCGTGTCGACAGCACGTCGGGCAAATGGCTGGCAGGCTCCGGCCACATGATCTGGATCGGCGACCGCACCCGGCAGCCCGATGGCGCGCATGTGGAATTCGCCAAAGGCGTGATGAACCCGATCGGGCTGAAATGCGGTCCCACCATGACCACCGGGCATCTCAAATCGCTCATGTCCACGCTGAACCCTGAGAATGATCCGGGCCGCCTGACGCTGATCGCGCGGTTTGGCGCGGGCACTGTGGGCGAGCATCTGCCGCGTCTGATCAAGGCCGTTCAGGAAGAGGGCGCCAACGTGGTTTGGACCTGCGATCCGATGCATGGAAACACGATCAAATCCTCGTCGGGCTACAAAACCCGGCCCTTCGAGTCCGTGCTGCGCGAAGTGCGTGAATTTTTCGCCGTGCACAAGGCGGAAGGCACCGTCCCCGGCGGCGTGCATTTCGAGATGACCGGCGCGGATGTGACCGAATGCACCGGCGGCGTGCGGGCCGTCACGGACGAGGACCTGTCGGATCGCTATCACACCGCCTGCGATCCGCGCCTTAACGCGTCTCAATCGCTGGAGCTGGCTTTTCTGGTCGCCGAAGAGCTGTCAGACCGCGCCAACACGCAGAACCGCGCGGCGGTCTAGGGGCTACTTCACAATGCGCAGATACGGCACGCCGGTTGGCGTGTCGGTTCCTGTAGGGCCTGTTTTCTTGGGAAAAGGGCCGGGCTCAAAAGGCGCGGCGCGTTCCGCAAACCCTGCGAGGGCGGGCGCTTTGGGGGCATGGTCACCTCTCGGTTCGTGGTTTACGCTCGGTTCATGGTTAACTCTGGCCCCTGTCAGCAGCGAGGTGCACGCCACCTGATCCACGGTGAAACGGCGCGGCGGGATGCCGACAATGCCTTGCGTTGCCAGACATCCCATGGCGCGGGTCACATCGCCCTTGTCGTCGCGCAGCGGCAGGATCAGCAGCCGGGCGGTCAGCGCAGGCGCATGCGACGGGGCGGAGCGCAGCTGGTACTCCTGGATCTCAGGCGTGTCGAACATCGTTTCCAAAGACGCGCTGAATTGCGCGCGGGCATTTGGCTCAATCACGGAGCGCAGATGCATTCCGCGCAGCTCCATCCCCATCAGATCATTCAATGCCATCCCCGCCACGCGGAACCGCACATCCCCTGCGGTCTTGCGATCCAGAATGAAGCAACACTCAAGAAAAGAAGACATATCGCGCGGGTCCACCTCCGCGCGCAGCGGCATCAAACGCCCGGCGCGCAGCTCGTCCCAATAGCGTCTGATCTCGGCAAGCGGCGGGTGGGTCATGGCGGTTTGATAGGGTCCGAGTTCGAGGATATTGTGCGGGATTGCGCGGGGCCGGTCCGGATGGGTTGGCGTGGGGGGCTTCGGGTCGAACGACATCTTGGTACCTCAAAAACTGCGCGGCCTCCTTCCCCACAAAGGGCGCCTCTTCGGCTCGCAACACTCAAGATAGCATCAGGCCTAGTTGCGAGGGCTTAACGAAACCCTAACATGGCGCATTTGAATGAAATTGCACCTTATGAAAGTGTTAATCAGTTAACAGCGCCCGTGTGGCGCTCATTGCTCTTGGCCCCGGCACTATGGTTAAAGAGACGCGACAACAGGGGGAGGCCCGGATGGTTCAGTCAATGACAGGATTTGCGGCGCGCTCAGGGGCCAG
>CAYXIZ010000029.1:10166-21125 GCA_964465485.1 uncultured Rhodobacterales bacterium
GGGGCCAGTTCGGGGGCCAGCTCAGGGTCTAGCTCGGGGGCCAGCAAGGCCGTGACCTGGACCGTCGAGATACGCGGCGTGAACGCCAAGGGGCTCGATATCCGCG
The DNA here is from genome assembly GCA_964465485.1 of uncultured Rhodobacterales bacterium. GTDB lineage: Bacteria > Pseudomonadota > Alphaproteobacteria > Rhodobacterales > Rhodobacteraceae > Litoreibacter. Next base: position 10,273 of record CAYXIZ010000029.1, read on the forward strand.
TCCGCGCGCCTGAGCGGATGACGGGATTTGATCAGACGCTGAAAACCCGGCTGCAAAAGGCGCTGCAACGGGGCAATGTAAACGTCTCCCTGCGCACTGAACAAGAGGCCGGCGCGCAGGCGGTGCATCTCAATGAAGACACGCTGGACGGCTATATGCAGGCGATCCTCCAAACCCAGACCCGCGCGCGCACCGCAGGGCTCGCGCTGCGCGACGTCTCCGCCGCAGAGCTGATGTCCCTGCGCGGCGTCATTGGCGCAGGCGACGAAGGCAGCGCGATCCCGCCCGAGGCGGATGTGCTCGAGACCTTTGACGCGGCCCTTGCTGATTTCATCGACATGCGACGCCGCGAAGGGGAGGCACTGCAAACCCTGCTCGAAGACAGTCTGACGGCGGTCGAGGCGCTGGTAGACCAATCCGCGCAATTGGCCCATGACCGCAAAGACGCGGTTGCGGCCACGCTGAAGGCCAATCTTGCCGCAATCATGGCCAATACCGATGGCGCAGATCCCGACCGGGTTGCGCAGGAGCTGGCCATGCTCGCCGTAAAAGCCGATGTCACGGAGGAAATAGACCGTCTTCGCGCCCATGTTGCGGCGGCCCGCGCGCTGCTAAACGAAGGCGGCGCTGTCGGGCGCAAGCTTGATTTCCTGATGCAGGAGTTCAACCGGGAGGCCAACACGCTCTGTTCCAAATCCGGCTCCACCGCGCTGACCCGCGTGGGCCTTGACCTCAAAGCGCTGATTGATCAGATGCGCGAGCAAGTCCAGAACGTGGAGTAGACCCAGATGGCCACCAGACGCGGCATCCCGATCATCCTGTCTTCGCCCTCCGGCGCAGGCAAATCCACGCTTTCCAAACTGCTGATGAAATGGGACCCTTCGATCAGCTTCTCCATTTCCGCCACCACCCGCGCCCCGCGCCCCGGCGAGGAAGACGGTCGCGAATATGATTTCCGCACCCGTGAAGAGTTTCAGCAGATGGTCGCCAATGGCGAGATGCTGGAATATGCGGAGGTGTTCGGGAATTTCTACGGCTCCCCCCTTGGCCCCGTAGAGGCCGCGCTGAAGAACGGCAAGGACGTGATTTTTGACATCGACTGGCAGGGTGGCCAGCAGATCAAGGACAAATCCGACATGATCGGCGACATTCTGTCGATCTTCATTCTGCCCCCCTCCATCGGCGAGCTGGAACAGCGGCTTCGGATGCGCGCACAAGACAGTGAGGCTGTCATCGCCGAACGGATGACCAAAAGTGCCGACGAGATCAGCCATTGGCGCGAGTATGATTTTTGTATCGTCAACCGGTCCATCCCTGAAAGCGAGGAGCAGCTGAAAGCGATCTTAACGGCGGAGCGTTTGCGCCGCACCAGACAGTCCAACCTCGACAGTTTTGTGGAAGGGCTAAATGTACAATTTGGGGAACGGGGCACATGAGTTTGTACAAATTGGGGCAAAACGCGCCTGAACTGCCCGAAAGCGGCGATTTCTGGGTCGCGCCGGACGCCAACCTGATCGGCCTCGTAACCCTGCAAGACGCCACCTCCGTCTGGTTCGGCGCCACCCTGCGCGGCGACAACGAGGCTATTTTTGTGGGCGAAGGCTCGAACATTCAGGAAAACTGCGTGCTGCATACCGACATGGGATGCCCGCTCACCATCGGCAAAGGCTGCACCATCGGCCACAAGGCCATGCTGCATGGCTGCACCATCGGCGACGGGTCATTGGTCGGCATGGGGGCCACGATCCTGAACAACGCGGTGATCGGCAAAAACTGCCTGATCGGGGCCGGGGCCTTGATCACGGAGGGCAAGACCATCCCCGATGGCTCTATGGTTCTGGGCGCTCCGGGCAAGGTGGTGCGGGAGCTAAATGACAAGGAAATTCAGGGGCTTGCGGCGTCCGCCTTGGGGTATCAGAAGAACATGCGCCGCTTTCGCGACACGCTGCACGCACTTTAGAAACGCAAGGACACCGCGCTGTCTGAATGGCCCACTTGCGGCGGCTGACCGATGGCTTTCAGCGCTTCTTTCAGCAGGACGAACTGGATCTGTGCGGACCCGATCGCCACATCGCTGTCGCGTGTCAGGCTGGCCCAGAGCTCTGGCTCGAACTTGATGGCGGGGCCGTAGGCCTGCAATTGCCAATTGCCCCGATCCGCGTTGATGACGATGTTGCCGCCCTGCGGCAGCACGGTCTCGATGCACATGAGCGCCAGAAACGCGACCTTTGCCTCCGTGCGCGACGGGTCCGAGGGCGGCTCCCACCGCACCGTCAACCGCCCGCCGCGATAGCAACCATCGAGCAATTTCAGGATTTCGGAGCGCGCCAGCATCTGCGCGCCGGTCGAGCCCCCCAAGGCCACGCGGAAGAATTTGACCCGCGCATTCGCGCTGGCCACGGCCTCCTCGATCAGCTTCATCTCGGGCGAGCTGGCCACGCCGGACATGGTCAACAGCTCGACCCCATTGCTGATCGCGCCCAAAGGGCTGATAAGGTCATGGCAAATACGCGATCCGAGCAGCGCGGCGCTGTCTTTGAGGTCAATAGCCATGTGATCTGGTCCAGGGGAATGTGCCATGATGGAAGAACTGAACTCTCTGTTGGAGCCGGGCATGTTGGTCACGCATCCGGACGCGCCCGATTGGGGGCTTGGACAAGTTCAATCTAACATAAACGGTAAAATAACAGTTAATTTTGAGCATCAAGGCAAGGTTACAATCAATGGGGCCCAGGTGTTGCTGACAATTGAGCAACGGGCGGAGTAAGGGGCAGGTCGTGCGGTACGTTTCGCTGAATAGGGCTCATGAAACCGGGGGCAGGGCCTGCTGGCAAGCTTTTTCGTTAATGACGTTGGGACGAAAATCATGGGTCGGACAGAGAATTTCGTGATGCAGAACGCCTCTCAGTTTGAGCTGCGGCTGGCGCAAAGCCCGCACGATATCCGCGGGGCCGGGCGGCTGCGCTACCGTGTTTTCGTTGAGGAACTGGGCGGAAACGGCCCGGATGTGGACCATGCCGCCCGCATCGAACGCGACGCGTTTGACGCCCATACTGACCAGCTTATTCTGGTTGACCCCAGCCGCGATCCGGAGGCCGGGGACCACGTGATCGGGGTCTACCGTTTGATGCGCGCCGCGCAGTATCAGCGCTTGGGCCGCTATTATTCGGACACCGAATATGACCTCTCGCCGCTCCTGGCCTCGGGGCGCAAGCTGCTGGAGCTGGGGCGCTCCTGCGTGGATCCGGCCTATCGCGGCAGCACGGCGATGTTTCAGCTGTGGCAGGGGCTCGCGGGCTATGTGGCGGAGCATGAGATTGAAATCCTCTTTGGCGTGGCCAGCTTTCACGGCACCGATCCGACCGCGCTTGCGCAGCCCTTGTCGCATCTGCATCACGCCCATCTGGCACCTGCCGATTTGCGCCCCAAGGCGCGCAGCTACCAGAGGATGGATCTGCTGGCGAAGCAGGCCGTGGACCGTCCCGCCGCGATGAAGGCGGTGCCGTCCTTGATCAAGGCCTATCTCAGGCTCGGCGGGGTGGTGGGCGACGGGGCCTATATTGATACCGCGTTCAATACGGTTGACGTCTGTCTGGTGCTCGACACGGCGCGGATGTCCGCCAAGCATCGCGACCTTTATACAAAGCCGCGCCCGTGACATGGCGGGAGGCACCTGAGCCGGAGTTTGCGCCTCCGCGGTTTGCAGGCTGGCTGCGCGTGGTGGCGCGGGGCGTGCCGTTGGCGATACTGGTATGTGGCGGCTTTGCACTGCTCATGCTGATACGGCTCTTTGAACGCCCGGTTTTCGGGGAGCATCGCCCAGTGACGCCGCATATCACGCGGGTCGTGTTTCGATCAGCGCTTTGGGTGATGGGCATTGGGTTCAAGGTCACAGGCACCCCGATGCGGCATCCCGGCGGCGTGGTCTGCAACCATTCCTCCTGGCTCGATATTTTTGCGCTGAACGCGGCGCAGCAGGTGTATTTCGTCTCCAAGGATGCGGTCGCGGGCTGGCCCGGTATCGGCTGGATGGCGCGCGGGGTGGGCACGGTGTTTATTCGCCGCCGGGCGCGGGATGCGGGGGCGCAGAAAACCACTTTTGAAACCCGGTTGCAGGCAGGCCATAAATTGCTCTTCTTCCCGGAGGGGACCAGCAGCGATGGACAACAGGTTTTGCCATTTAAATCAACGCTCTTCGCGGCGTTCTTCAGTGACGATCTGCGGGCGATCAGCTCCGTTCAACCGGTCAGTTTGCGCTATTTTGCGCCGCCCCATGCGCCCGCGCGTTTCTACTGCTGGTGGGGCGATATGGAGTTCGCGCCGCATCTGCTTCAAGTGCTGGCTGCACCGCGTCAGGGGCGGATTTCATTGGCGTTTCACGCGCCTTTCAAAGTGGCGGAATTTGCCGATCGCAAGACCCTTTCTGTGGCCTGCGAGGAGGCCGTGCGGAGCGGCTTTACCGCATTGGGGCCGTCAGAGTCTTAAGTGCCTCCAGCGGGTCGTCGCTGGGCCAGATCTCGGGGCCGATGGCCATGAAGTCGGCGAAAGGCGCGAAAGCCTCCACAGTGTCCAGCGTGAGGCCGCCTTCGGCCACGATGGGCAGCTCGATCATCTCAGACCACCACTGAAAATCGTCACGCGCGGCCAGCGCGCCTGCGCCCAGCCCGGTGTCGCTGAGTGGCCCCAGAGCCACGTAATCCGCGCCACTTTCGCCCGCATTCATCCCCTCATGGCGCGACGCGCCCGCAAAGGCACCGATCACCACATCCGCGCCCAGCTCCTTGCGGGCGTAGCGCACGGTGCGGGCGCCGTCGGTCAGGTGCACGCCGTCAAGGCCCAGCTTTTCGACCAGCCTCACATGCGTGTCAAGGATCAGCGGCACGTCGCGGGCGTGGCAGGTCTCGCGCAACAGATCGGCGGCGCGGCTGATCTCGTCTTCCTCAGTTGAGGCCATGGCGAGGCGGACACAGGCGATCTCGATGCCGTCCAGCAAGCCTGACAGGATTCCGGGAAAGCTGGACAGCTCGAATTGAGGCGGGGTGATCAGATAAATTTGCGGGGCCTGCGGGCCGTCTTCTTGGGCGTCTGGGGAATGGGTCATGTGCGGGCCTTTTCTTTGGGCCATGTCTTACCCTCCGGCAGGCGGGCTCACAAGGGCATTGCAGGGGGGGCGGGTGCTCGCGTAAACCGCGTTGAACGAAGGGGAACAGTCATGTCCGGCACCGATCACAACGCGCAACCTGACTGGGACGGCCCGCAGCCTGTCATGGTGCTTGTGGACCCGCAAATGGGCGAAAACATTGGCGCTGCGGCGCGAGGGATGCTGAATTTCGGGCTGGAGCATATGCGGCTCGTCAACCCGCGCGACGGCTGGCCGAACCCGGCGGCGACGGCCACAGCCTCGGGTGCGGCGAAGGTGCTGGATCAGCTCGGTGTCTATGATGCCGTAGCGGGGGCCGTGGGAGACCTTGATTACGTTTATGCCACCACGGCGCGCAGCCGCGATCTGACCAAGCCCGTCGTCACGCCCCAGATCGCTATGGCGGAGGCCCGCGCGATGATCCAAGAGGGCAAGAAGGTCGGCGTGCTCTTTGGGCCGGAACGTGCAGGATTGGAGAACAGCGATGTGGCGCAGGCCAATGCGATTATCTCCGTGCCGGTGAACCCCGGTTTTGCCTCCCTGAACCTGTCGCAATGCGTGCTGCTGACCGCCTATGAGTGGCGGAGGCAATCGGATGCGGGCGGGATCGAGGTGCCCGAGATCGCGCAAGCCGCCCAGCATGAGGTCGAGGCGCTTTATACGCATTTCGAGCAGCGTCTGGACGTGGCCGGGTTCTTCTTTCCCGAAACCAAAGCCGCGTCGATGAAGCTGCATTTGCGCAATATGCTGTCGCGGATGCCGCTGACGCCGCAGGACGTGCAAATCTTCCACGGCATGTTGCGGCAATTTGTGCGCTGGAAAACCCGTGACGACTAGTTGCCGCGCTGTCATGGCAGCTTTAAGTTAAGGTGACGTAAAGAGGGGGCTCAAAATGGCCGAAAAACGTTCGATCTTCGAGGAAGTGTCCTCTGCCGAGAAACCCGCCACATCGGCAGGCGTGATTGACCGCGCCAAACGCCCCGGCGCGCGGGGCGCGATCCGGGTGTGGCTGATGGTGCTCTTTGCGCTGGTTGTGCTGATGATCGCGGTGGGCGGCGCCACGCGGCTGACCGATTCAGGGCTGTCGATTACCGAATGGAAACCCGTCACCGGAGCGATCCCGCCGATGAGCGCGGAGGTCTGGGACGAAGAGTTCGAGAAATACAAGCAAATCCCCGAATTCAAGCTGCAAAACAGCCAGATGAGCCTATCAGAATTCAAGGTGATTTACTGGTGGGAATGGGGCCACCGCCAGCTGGGCCGGGTGATCGGGCTGGTCTGGGCGCTGGGTTTTGCCTCTTTCGCGCTGCGCCGCCAGATACCTACCGGCTGGACAGGCCGTCTGCTGTTGCTGGGCGGCCTTGGCGGGCTGCAAGGAGTGATTGGCTGGTGGATGGTCTCCTCCGGGCTGGAAGGGACGCGGTTGGACGTCGCCTCCTATCGTTTGGCCATTCATCTGGGGTTGGCCTTCGTGATCCTTGGGCTGATCTGCTGGTATGTGTTGAAGCTGGGCCGCACGGAGGCGCAGCTGATGCAGGCCCGCCGCCACAGCGAGCCGCGTCTGAAACGCATGGTCACCGGGCTGATGCATGCCGCATATCTGCAGGTCATTCTGGGCGCGCTGGTCGCGGGCATTGATGCGGGCCGCACCTATACGGATTGGCCATTGATGGGCGGCGACGTCTTCCCGGCGCTGGCCTTCGAGCTGAGCCCGTGGTGGGTCAATTTCTTCGAGAACGAGGCGCTGGTGCAGTTCAACCACAGGCTGCTGGGATATATCGTCTTCATCTTTGGGCTGGTGGTCTGGCGGGCCTCGCGCAGCTCCGGCAACCGGGCGACCAAACAGGCCTATGACTGGGTGGCGGTGATGTTGTTTGGCCAGATGGTGCTGGGCATTGGCACGGTGCTTTATGCGGCTCCGGTGCATCTGGCGCTGGTGCATCAATTTGGCGCCGTGGTGCTGATTTGCCTGATCCTGCGCGCGCGCTTTCTTACCATGTATCCAAGCGAACAATCTGTCAGGGGAACCGCATGACCGCCTATGAACAATTGATGGCCTATGAGCGCGTCACACAGGCTTTGGGCTCTGTTGCGGGGCGTACGGGCTGGGATCAGGAAACCATGATGCCAGCGGGCGCGGCTGAGCTGCGTGCCGAGGAAATGGCCGCCCTGGAAGAGGTGCTGCATGCGCGGCGCACCAATGCCAAGCTGGGTGATTTGCTGGAGGCCGCCGCGCCGCCGGATGACGTGGCGCGCGCGCAGCTGCGCCATATCCGCCGCAGCTATGAGCGGGCCACAAAAGTGCCCGCGACGCTCGCCACAGCACTTGCGCGCCACACGTCCAAAGGGCAGGGCATCTGGGCCGCTGCACGGGCGGCTGACGACTTTGCCAGCTTCGTGCCGGTGCTGACTGAGATGATCCGCCTGAAACGTGAGGAGGCCGCCTGTCTGGCCGCGGGCGGCGATCTTTATGACGCGCTGCTGGATGATTATGAGCCGGGCATCACCGGGGCGGAATTGCAAGGCATGTTTGACCGGATGCGGCCGCGTCTGGTGGACCTGCGCGCGAGGGTGTTGGAGGCCGAGGCCCCTGCGCCGTTGGACCATGACTTTGACGAGGCGGGGCAGCTGGCGGTGTCGACGCTGCTGGCCAAGACCTTTGGCTATGACCTGAACACCGGGCGGATTGACAAGGCGGTGCATCCGTTCAGCTCCGGCTCCGGGACGGATGTGCGCATCACCACCCGCACCAGCCCGCGTGATCCGTTCAATTGCTTCTACTCCACGGTCCATGAGGTCGGCCATGCCTGCTACGAGCAGGGCATTGACCGCGCCTATGAGTTGACCCCGCTGGGGGCGGGCGTGTCGATGGGGGTGCATGAAAGCCAGTCGCGGATTTATGAAAACCAGCTGGGCCGCTCGCAGGCCTTTACCGGCTGGCTCTACGGGCAGATGCGCGACCAGTTTGGCGATTTCGGCGTGGCGGATGAGGACATGTTCTACCGCGTCGTGAACCGTGTGGGCTCTGGCTATATCCGGACCGAGGCCGACGAGGTGCATTACAACCTGCATGTCATGCTGCGTTTTGATCTGGAGCGGCAGCTGATTGACGGCTCTTTGGAGGTCGCTGATCTGGAAGAGGCGTGGAACGCGCGGTTTGAGGCCGATTTCGGGACGGCGGTGGATAAGTCATCAAACGGCGTGTTGCAGGACGTGCATTGGTCCTTCGGGCTGTTTGGCTATTTCCCGACCTATGCGCTGGGCAATGTCTATGCGGGGTGCTTGTACCAGAGCCTGCGCGAGGCGATGCCTGCGCTGGACGCGCAATTGGCGCAGGGCGACACGGGCGCGGCGACGGGGTGGTTGCGGGAGAACTTGCAGCAATTTGGCGGCTTGCGGGAGCCGCGGGACACGATCCGGCCGGCTTGCGGGTTTGAGCCGTCAGAGGCCCCTTTGCTGGACTATCTCGACGCTAAATTCGGAGCGCTATACGGGCTCTGATGCGCCAATGCATATTTTTGCCAAGATGAAGCCTGTAGGGGCGCGCTTTCTTTGGAGAGAGCGCGCGCATTAACCTTAATATGGGGTTATTCGGCGGCGATTTTGATGACCGGCTCCATGCGCGAGAGGATCTCGTCCGAGAGGTGGCACTTGACCTGATGGCCCTCGGCAAGGTGGCGCACGGGGGGCACCTCCTTGTCGCAGAGCCCGCCGGGGACTTGGTCCTTCCAGCGACAGCGGGTCTGAAACGGGCAGCCCGGAGGTGGGCTCATGGCCGACGGGATGTCGCCTTCAAGTACGATATGTTGCTTCTCGATGCTGGTATCGGCGATGGGCACGGCTGAGAGCAGCGCCTCTGTATAGGGGTGGTAGGGCGGCTGGAACACCTGATCGGTCGTGCCCATTTCCACCACATGGCCAAGATACATAACCATAACGCGATCAGACAGATAGCGCACGATGCTCAGGTCGTGGGAGATGAAGAGAAGCGTGGTTTTATTCTCGCGCTGGATCTCCATCAGCAGGTCGGTGACCGCCGCCTGCACCGACACATCAAGGGCGGAGACGGGCTCGTCTGCCACCACGATTTTGGCGTCTCCGGCAAAAGCACGCGCGATGCCGACGCGTTGTTTTTGACCGCCTGACAGCTGGCGCGGCATGCGGGTGGCGAATTCGCGCGGCAATTTGACCAGATCGAGGAGTTCCAGCATGCGGGTTTCGCGGGCTTTTTCCGTGTCGCCGATGCCGAAAATTTCCAGCGCCCGGATGATCTGGCGGCCGACGGTCATCGACGGGTTCAGCGTGTCAAACGGGTTTTGGAAGACCATTTGCACGTTGGAGATGGTTTTGGTGTCGCGTTCCTCGATCGGGGTGTCTTGAATTTCGGCGTTGTTTAGCAGGATTTTACCATCCGTTGCCGTTTCAAGCCCCATGAGAACTTTGGCGAAGGTGGATTTGCCGCAACCGGACTCGCCCACGATGGCCAGAGTTTCGCTTTCGCGGGCCTCAAAACTCAGCGTTTCATTGGCTTTCACGACCTTTTTGTTGCCGCCGCCAAAGAGCGCGTTGGCCGCCACCTCGTAGTATTTCTTGAGGTTGTCCATCCGCAACACCACGTCGCCGGGGGCGGGTTTTTCGGTTTGGGCGGCGGCGGTGATCGGCGCGTTCCAGTCGATTTCCTGGAATTTCAGGCAGCGGGTTTCATGCCGGTCGCCGCTCAGGACGGGGTACATGTCGATCTGCGATTGGTCACAGAGACCGGGTTCAAAATAGTCGCATCGGGGGCCAAAATTGCAGCCCTGAGGGCGTTCATGGGGCAGGGGGAAATTGCCGGGAATGGCCACAAGGGGACGCGAGTTTTTGTCCGCGCCGGGCAGCGGGATGGAGCGGAAAAGCGCTTGGGTATAGGGGTGCTGCATCTCGTCGAACACGTCAGAAATCTTACCCGTTTCAACGGTTTCGCCGGAATACATCACGCAGAGGCGGTCGCAGGTTTCCAGAACCAGACCGAGATTGTGGGAGATGAACAGCATGGAGGTGCCGTATTTTTTGCCGAGATCCTTGACCAGTTCGACCACCGCCGCCTCCACGGTCACGTCGAGCGCAGTGGTGGGCTCGTCGAGGATCAGCAAGGACGGTTTCGACATCAAAGCCATGGCGATGACGATGCGCTGTTGCTGGCCGCCCGAAAGCTGATGCGGGAAGCTTTTGAGCATGCGTTCGGGGTCGGGCAGTTTGACGTCGGTGACGACTTCCAGAGCCCGCGCATAGGCCTCTTTTTCCGACACGCCTTCATGGATCATCGGCACTTCCATGAGCTGTTTGCCGATCCGCATGGCGGGGTTGAGGGAGGCCATAGGCTCTTGATAAATCATGGCAATTTGGCTGCCACGGATGTCGCGAAGTTCCTCGGCGCTCATCTCGCCAAGGTCGCGGCCTTTGAACTTGATGGAGCCGCCGACGACGCGGCCGTTGACGCCAAGGTCTTGCATGACGCCCAAGGCGACGGTGGATTTTCCGCAACCGGATTCGCCGACCAGACCCATGGCTTCGCCGGGCATGACGGTGCAGGAAAAATCCATCACGGCGGGGATTTCGCGCAGGCGGGTGAAGAAGGAAATGGAGAGCTTGTCGATCTCCAGAATGGGGCCGTCATAGGTCTCGTCTACAGCCATTAACCTTCTCCTTCTTGCGTCATTTGGGGCGTACACAA
>CAYXIZ010000030.1:0-3285 GCA_964465485.1 uncultured Rhodobacterales bacterium
CCAGCGCCCAAAAGAGCAGCGCCTCAATGGCGGTCCAGATCAGCACGCCGCTGCCAAGCGTCCAGACCATGTTGTCCCGCACTTGCCCGCCCAGCGTGAACTGACGCCCGTTAACCATAAGAGGGCGAGGGTCAAACTTCAGCTGCTGGCCTTGGGCGGAGTAGGTGTAGAACCACAGATGCAACGAGCCTGCGACCACTAGGGTCAGTACGATGTTGCGCAGATACATTTGCGCGACCCAGCCCCATTCAAAGCTCTGCACTGTCTCAAGAGAGGGCTGAAGCCAGATGTAGCAGGCAAAGGCGAGGCCGACGATGATCAGCTTTTCGGTGATCAGGAACCATGAATTCCAAAACCACTTCACCATCGCAACCGGGTTCAGCGGCCAGATGAAGAACGGAGACGTCTTCAGCGGAAGCTCGGGCAGGTGGTTCCAGCCCTTCAGTTGCTCGTCAGCCATGGCGCGACCCTTCCCTTAGGATGGCGCAACATTGGCACAGGCAAAGGCAACACACAAAAACAAATGACAAAGGACTTCTGAAAGGCGTCCCCCCATATCACCAACGCAAAATGGCCGCCCGGTGAGGGGCGGCCATTTCCAATTAATTAGACCCTAGTTCAGGACTTTTTCGACGCGATATCCTGCATCCATACTTCCACGCGGCGGTTGATGCTGCGACCCGTGCGGGTCTCGTTGCAGCCCAGCGGGGAGATTTCGCCAAACCCAACCGAGCGCGCTTTGATGCGGTTGGCCAGCTCCGGGTGCTTTTCAAGCAGGGCTTTGCGGACCAGCTCTGCACGTTGCAGGGCCAGCAATTGGTTCAGGTCAGCGCGGCCCACCGAGTCGGAGAAGCCCATGAAGTAGAACTCCTTGTCGGCGTATTCCGCTGTGCTCAGCATCTCGCCAAGACGTTCCACATCGGCCTGCGCGCTGGCGTCCAGACGGCTGTTGCCTTGGGTGAAGCGCACGGTCGTGCTGAGCCGGTCAGAGGCCATCAGCATCGACAGCATGTTGCGGATCGAGCCGATATCGCCATTCGCCTCTTCATGCAGCAGCAGCGTGGAAGCCACACGGGTGCCCTGCGCATTCAGTGCCTCGCTGGAGATCGTCTGCCCCACGAATCCGGCCGCTGCGACCATCTTCTGGCCCTCTTCCGAAGTCACGTAATTCACAAATTCCTCAGTATGGCCGTTGGTGGTTCCGCTGGCCGAATACAGATACAGCGGCCGTGTCAGCGGGTATTCACCAGTTTTGATGGTGAAGCTCGTCGCCGGTGTCCGCAAACCGCAGACGCCTTCGATGGCCAGCGGTTTCACGGTATCGCTGGCATAGACCATCGACGTGAAGCCGAACCCGTTCGGGTCTTTTGCAACGGCAGCGGCCACGTCGGCATCTGTCAGCAATTGGTTGGCATCAGGCGAAACCTTCTCGCGGTTGGACCGCATCAGCATCTCGTCAAATAGGCTGCGGGCGCCGCTGCCCTCTTCGCGGACATAGACATTGATCGGGGCGTCTTCGCCGCCCAGCTCGGACCAGTTCGTGATCTTGCCAGAGAAAATCTGCGCTGCGGTGGCCTCCGACATCGCGCGGATGCCATTGTTGTTGTTGGTCACCAGCAGCAGGCCGTCATAGCCGATCACATGCTCATGTGCGACGCCGCGCAGCGCCGGAATGCCGGTGGCCTTGGCCGCTTTGGCCTCCGCCTCGCTGGCAGGGCGCGTGGTCAGCGCCAGACCGGCTTCGCGTTTCACCAAAGCCTCAAAGGCGGAGGTCGCGCCGGTGGAGGTCAGCGTCAAAGCGCCCTCGCCAATGCTTTCCGAATTCAGCTCATAGACGCGCTTCTTCGCGTCGCCTTCGGTCATATCCGCAGAGCCGCCGATCGCAAGGGAGTAGCCAGCCAGAAGAGCAGGCATCAGGCGATCCGTCAGCGTCGGGGAGCCGACAAGAGTGATCTCGTTGTTGATCTCGATGACCGGGCAGGCGTCGCCGTCACAGGTCACCATATCCATGGCCACGCGCATCGTGCCGATGGAGGTCTCGATGACGTATTTGTCGTCCTCAACCCCGATCAGCTCGCCGCGCAGGCTTGTATCGGAATTGGGCGAGGTCAGCGTGACCTCACCGGCCAGTGACGGGGTGGCTGCCAGAAGCACGCTCATCGAGGCGCCGGACAGAAGAAGGGATAATTTTTTCAGGGACATGCTGCGTCTCCATAATTGCCCGCGTTTCGGGGCGTTTTTACTGATTGCTCGGGGTGTGCGTGCGGTGAGACTATCCATTTTTCAGCCTCGCCTTCTCTGCCTTGCGCCGTGCCTTCAGCGAATGGCCGTATACTTTCACATTCGGAATGCCCGCGATTTCGTTGGCCATGAACCAATCGACCGTCGCCAGCGCGCCGTTGTTGCAATAGGTGATCACCTCGTCATATTCCCAATCGAGGCCCGCCTGTTTGATCTTCATGAAGATCGACAGATCATCTGCCGCCTGGCCGTTTTTGCCAGCAACAAGGTCCTCGGCGTTCAGGGTAAAGGACCCCTCCAGGGACGCGTCCTCCATAATCTGGTGCAATGGCCGCGCGTCCAGAAGCTGCGCCGTGCTGGTTCCGTCCAGAACCGCATCAACATCTTCATGCGTCGCCAGCCATTCGTCATTGATAAAGGCCTGCGTGTCGGACTTGACGATCTTGACCTTGTCCGTGGACATCTCGCCGCCGGAGGCCTTCCACTCGGCGATGCCGCCATTGAGGATGGCCATATTGGTAAAGCCCGCCGTTTTCAGCGTCCAATAGGCAAAGGTCGCAAAGCCAAAATTGCCCTTGGCGCCGCTGGAATGAACCAGCACGACTGGGCGGTCATAGCTGAGCCCCATGGATTGCACCAATTTGGTGAAATCTTCTTCCGACGGGGTGGAGAGCGGGTCGTTCCACAGTTTGCGGAATTTCGAAAAGGGAACATTCACCGCGTTCGGGATGTGACCCGCCGCGTAGCTGTAGTTCCAAAGGAAGGCCTTGGGCTGCCGGATGTCGACGATTTGCGGGTCGCCGATCTCCATCAGTGTTTTCAGATCTTCCGTGCCGAGCAATGGCGGCACCAGAATTTCATCTTTTACAACTTCCGGTTCCGGCTCCTGGCCCGCAACCTGAAATTTCGCCGCGCGTCGTGCGGTTTGAGCGGCGAGGGAGCTTGTCATCATCCCGGCTGCTGCAAACGTCGCGACCCCTAAAACGGCATCTCGGCGTGTCAAATTCTTCATTCGTAATTCCCCGATCATGTATATGGGGAAAA
>CAYXIZ010000030.1:3385-21119 GCA_964465485.1 uncultured Rhodobacterales bacterium
GACCCGACATTGTCCGAGAACCCGACGAACACGATATTCGTGCCGGCAGGCATGGCCTCAAGATAGCTGGTGAGCCGCTCCATATCGACAGCCCCGCGCGCATCCAGTGAGGTGGAGCCGGTACGGAACCGGAAGGTGGTCGACAGACGGTCATGCTCCATCATCGACAAAAGCATCTTGTGGATGGTCTCCATCTCGTAGCCTTGCACGTCGGGGTTGAACATCGCACGGGCCCGCACGCCGTCAAGCGGCTGCGCGCGCACGGCGATACCAAAACTGGTAAACCCGGCCTCCTTCACCAAAGCGTCGGCCTCGGCAGAGGTGGCGTAGTCCAGAAACCCTGCTGCATCCTCGCTGAGCGTGTCGCCCCGGTTGTAAAGATACAGGCGGCGCTGGAACGCGTATTCTTCGGACTTGGCGGAGAACGCGTCTGGGGTCAGTGTCATGCCGCATTCATTGACCAGTGCCATCGCCTGCGTGTCGCCCTCAAACGCGGAGCTGACATAGCCCAAAGCGCCGGGGTTGGCGTTGACCATGGAAAGCGCGGCCTCTGTATCGCTTGCGATCAGCGCATCCTGCGCGATCCGGGCGCGCTTGCCGTCGAACAAACCCTCTTCAAGGGCGCTGCGCAGGCCAGAGCCATCTTCGCGCGAGACCAGCACGATCGGTAGATCCGGCCCACCAAGACGCGACCAATTGGTAATCGCCCCGGAATAGACCTTGGCAAGATCGCTGACGCTCAGCGTTCTGACCGGGTTGGAGGGGTGGGTGATGGCCACAACACTATCGACAGCGACGACATGTTCCTGCTCAAGCATATCGCCTGCGCCAGCACGGCTCAGACCGCGCGCTTCGGTGGCGGAGATTTTGCGGGAGGTCATCCCGATCTCTGCGGTGCCGGTGCGCAAGGCTTCAAACGCCTCCTCCGAGCTGGTGGAGGTCAATTGGTAATTGGCAAGCGGGACGCCGTCCTTTTCGACGAGGGACAGCGTGGTCTGCGCACCCTCAACCTGCATCTGCGTCGTCGCATTCATGGCGTTGGCGTAACCTGCCAGCAGCTGCGGCATCAGCGTCATGCCAACCGCATCTGCCCCGGCAATGTTAATCTGCGGCGCGAGCGGAAGACAGTCATTGCCCGTGCAGGTGACCTGTGCCGCGGCCACGCGCATCTCGCCCAGATCGGTGCGCACGGTGTAGTGGCCCTCCGCGAAGCTGACAAACTCCCCCACGATATTCACGCTGCCATCGGCTGTGCTCAGGGCGATCTCGTCTGCCACGCCAAAACCTGGCAGCAAGCTTGCCCCAAGCAAGCCCAAGGCACCTAGCGTCGAATTCTTGTATGTGGAGATTGGCATGTCGATATCCTCTGCAGCATAGCGTCTTAATAAGGCGGGCCGAGGTGGGGCCGCGCTGAACTTACATGCCTCTAAAATTCATTCCAAAAGTGGCAAAAATTAGGGTGTATTCTTGTCTTTTTGGAGAATGGGCAAACCGCCTGTGGACAAGTCAGGCGGGCAACCGCCTACCGTGTGGCGCGCACCCATGCCAAAGCGACCTCGGGCAAGCTGCCCGCTGCCGTGGCCATCACCACTTGCGCGCCTTTGAGGCTGACGAAATGCGCCAGTGATCCGCCCGGCAAAACGCCGTCGAGCGTTACGATGCTGTCCGCCGCTGTGCCGCGCAGCCGCGTATGGGCCTGCGACACCGCCGCCCATTTTGGTCCCAGCGCCTCAAGCGCTGCAGCCAAATCCGCGTCCCCTTTGACGGGCGTGATCGCGCCATCTGCGATCTGCGCATAGCCGCCGAGCACCTCGTAAAGATCACCCATCAAGGTCGACACAGAGCCTGTCACCGCGGCAGGCGCGGGACCCAAAACCTTGCTCAACCCCCGCTGCCCGAGTCCGACAGAGCCCGCATCCAAAGCCGTCGAAGCGGTCTGTCGCTTCACCGTCAAGACGCCCTCTATTTCAAAGAGCCCGCGCAGAGCGGTGGTGAGGGACTGCACAGCGTCAGCCTCATCAACATTTACGGTCTGGCCGACCAGCCCTTCGGCCATCAAATCCGGTGACGTGTCGGCAACATGGCGCACCCGTTTGCCGCTGACCGCCAGCGTCACAAAGGAGGTCCCGACGGCGAACACCATATCCCGCGGCAGCATGGTCATGTCGATGGCGCGCAGCAGGGCTTGCGTCGTTTCGGGTGCTCCGGCAGGCCCCAGCACCATCGCGCCGTCCTCAAACACAGCATCTTGCGTCAGCGCCTCGATCTTGCCGCTCAGCTGTGGGTCATCGCTCATGCGCTGTCACCGCTGATTTCGGCCAGACAGGCCTGCGCCACTGGGACGAATGCAGCAAAATCGGTGCCGGGCGCGCAGATACAGCATAAGGCGTCCGACGGGTCAGCGGCTGAACGCAAAAAAACGTGAACATGCTCTGCGGTGGCGGCCATCGCGATCTGGCCCTCGTTCAGAAGTACAGCGGCCTCCGCGCAGAGCAGATTTAATGTGTCTTGGCTTTCGGGAGTGTCGGCATTGGCGACCAGCACCATCCGCGTCGACAGATCAACAAAGGC
This sequence comes from uncultured Rhodobacterales bacterium, assembly GCA_964465485.1. Lineage (GTDB taxonomy): Bacteria > Pseudomonadota > Alphaproteobacteria > Rhodobacterales > Rhodobacteraceae > Litoreibacter. Next base: position 5,957 of record CAYXIZ010000030.1, read on the forward strand.
GAGGGACTCGCATCCTTCGGTGCCATTGCACACCTTGTCCAAAGCGTCCTGAACCATCGTGATCCCATACCAAAATCAGCCGCTACCTTTGGGTAATCCAAGTCACGGCGTTTGGGAAGGTCATTCGTGGAAGGCTAGGGCGCGGGGCTCTCGTCTTCGGCGGCCATGGCGGGCTTATTGCCGAAGATGTTATTCAGCGGCTCCCGCGCGGCGGCCGGTTTGGGAACCGGGCGGCTGGCGCGCATCATGTCGATGACTTGCTCTTTCGTTTGCGGACGCGCCGGGCGGTCCGACCGCGCCCCGGAGGCATGCTGAATACGGCGTGGCGAAATGCGTGATGCGCTGTCGTCCGACATGGCCTCGGCGGGCGCGATATCCTCCTGCGGCACGGCGTCTGGTGCGTCGGGGATCGAGCTTGCAGCAGCTCGCGGCGTTTGGCTTTGCCCAACGGCCTGGCCCAAATCGTCGATCATCTTGCTCAGGTGCCCAAAGAACGCCCCACCGCCGCTGGCTTCAAACGCCTCTTCATTATCGCCTGCATCCAGCGCCTGTGTCAGCGAGATCGGGAAAGTTGCGGCAAACAGGCCTTGGGTTTCCTTGTTCAAACGGGCCATCACGCGGAAGCGATCTCGCTCGTTGATCAGCTTGTCGAACCGGGTGACCAGCAGCACCGATTTTTCGCGTACAGCCTGCGGGATCGTATCCCAAACGGCGGCCTCCGACTGGCGCCAGGCTTGGGTTGCGTGGGTGCACCACAGCACGGCGTCAACCTCGTCCAACACGCGCTGCCACACCTCGGCGGACATGTTGGGGTCAGAGATGCCGGGAAAATCAATCAGGTCGCAGGCGCCCAGAATGTCAGCCTCGAAGAACAGCCGGATCACGCGGGTTTCCTCTACGGAGATACTTTCAAGCGCGTCGATCGAAACGGGTTCCTGCGTGCCGTCCACATCAATTCGGTAAGGGGCCTGCGTGCCATGCGACATCCAGACCGGGGACAGCCGCGTGGCGGTGACCTTCTCCGGCAGGGGACGCGCGCCGAGCAGCAGGTTGGACAGCGTGCTTTTGCCGGCGCTGAACTCGCCCATCAAGGCGATGCGGGGCTTGCGGCGGGTGGGGCTCATGCGGCCTCTCCTTTGTTGAGCGACGCTTTGGAGTGAGGGCGCGTCGGGCGGGTCGGCCGTGCAGGCTGCGGGTCAGGGTCTGCGGTCTCTTCAATGTCGGGACCCACCGAAAACTCGTCGAACAGAATGTCGAAGATAGCTTCACGCTCTTCTTGTGCCGTGATGCCAAACAGGCCTTTCAACTCGCCCACGGAGATCTGCGACTTGTTGCTGACATCGGTCAGGATACCGCCTTGCTCCAGCAGGAAATCCTCAAGCTGCGCCAGTGCGATCCGGCGAATTTCAGCAACCTGCACGGTTTTCATATCGTTCAGGATCGGCGCGGTTTCAGCCTCGATCAGCTCGTAAAAACTGTCGGCATAAGCGCGGTAACCCTTGCGGCGCTGCCACCAGCCCTTCCACCAGGAACTTTGCAGATCCAAGGCAATCGTCTGCCCCAAGGACACTGGCGGCGGGAAGCTTGGCGCAGATGGCGCCGAGACGGAGAACCCCTCCACCTCGATCGACAACAGGTCGCGGTAGGTGCCGGACAAATCATCCGCCGCGGAATTCAACGCGGCGACACAGGTATTGGCGGTTTTCTTGCACATGGAGTGGTAGCTGGAGCGCAACAGCATGCGCAGCCCCTCGGGGGAGTACTGCCACAGCTCCTTGTCGCCATGTTTCTCGAGATGTTGCAACAGCGACTCGAGCGCGCGGTCCAGAAAGCGTTTATGGGCCTGATCAATCCGCGCCGTATACGCCTCAAACAGCGGCTTCAACGCGGCGTCGAGCCCGGCCATGTGCCGGTCTTCGATCTCGTCGAGCCGCTTTGCCAGAACGTCAGGTTCCATGATCTTGAGGTCCTGATTGTCGATCCGCATCGACACGATATTGCTGGAGGCCTTCAGCCCGTGCAGATGGTTCAAAGCCCGCTTGCGCAAGGCGGTGATCACCTGCGCGCCTTCTCCAACATTGATCCGTTCGGAAATGGCGTCATAAAGCGCGGGCAGGCCGGACATGTCCCAGACATCCGCAGGGGTGATAGGCGCACCTTCCCCCAGCCTGGACGTCGCAAAATTCTGCAAGGAGGCAGCGCTGTCGGGCACCAGATCGTCGATGGTTTCCTGCAACGCCATATTCGCCCAATAGGCGGAGCCAAAGACCAGATGTAGCCCGCTTGGGCCGTTGTTATCGGCCAGCGTTTTCAGGATGGACTCGCGGATTTCGTCGATTTGCTCGGCGGGGTTTGGCAGCTCGTCGATGCGGTTGACGAAGACCACGACCTCACGCGAGTCGATATTGGAGATCAGCCGGATCAGCCCCATATCCATGGAGCTCAGCGCCTGATTGGCTGACAGTACGACAACACAAATCCGGCTGCCGCGCAGCGCGTTGATGGTGATCTGCTCACGCATCATAAACGTGTCATTCACGCCGGGCGTGTCGCGGATGCACAGCGGCATCGGCAGCGACGGGGCGTCCAGATACAAATCAGCGGATTTGGTGATATCGGCGAACTGGCCTTGGGCATCCAGCATGTCGGGGTCGCCAAAATCGTCGCCCATGCAGACATAGCGCTGCATCAGCTCTTCATCGAGATGGCGGTAATTATGGGTCTGGCCCAGCAGCAATTCGAACTTCTTGCCAAGGCGCGCCTTGGTTTTTTCGCGCATCTCCGCGATCTGCTCGCGCACTTTGACCAGCTCTTCATCGGCCCCGGCGCGGCTCGACAGCTCGCCAATGCGGCCGCCATTTTCCACCAGAAAATCCCATTCGCCCTTGTCGAAGAACCGGAACGACGCCACCGGGTCGTCAGCCTTGCGCTGCGTGTTGAGATGCAGCGACGTCACCACGGAGGTCCACGGGTTCACGTCCGCCGGCAGCAATTCGGGCCGCCCGGCCATGGCGTTGACCAGTGAGGTCTTGCCCGATTTGATCTGGCCAATCATCGTGATCGACGGTTCAAACTCATGGGCGGATTGAATAAGGGTCTCTGCCTTCTTCTCGGCCTCCCGGCCGCCGAAGCTTTCAATGTCGAGCAGCGCCTCTTCGAGGTTATGCATGTTTTCGGCAAAGCCGCTCATCTGCTCAAGACCATGCCGGGCGAAGGCCGGGGTCAGGGCAGGCTGCTGAGGGGGCGTGGACGCCTCAACGCCGGTTTCGGCACCGGCTGGAACATCGTCGATCATAAAGCTTCCACCCTGAAACAAGGTCTTTCTCAATTACGTTTCACGATCCCGGTGATTTTGGCGGGATTGTTCTGGTCCAGAGGATAATGGCTCCTCCAACGCGACAATATTGCGGCGACAATTTGAAATTTATTGGAAACCAAGGCGGGCAGGCACGCTAAGACGCCAGCATTTGCTGCATTTCCTGCTTGACCTGAACCATGACACTGACGCTGTCGCTGGCGACCGTTTCGCTGGTTTCCAGCTGAATGAGCTGTACCAAATCAGCGGCATCCATCGCCGTTTCACGCAGCTGTGCCATGGCGGGATCATCAGGTTCGCCGCTTTCGGCCAGATAATCCGACAGCCAGACCACGGTATCGACGCAGATATCCACGATCTCCCCGTCATTCAGGCCAACATCGCTGAGCGCCTGCCCCATCATCGTGCCTTCGGCGGTCAATTGTGCCACAGCCTGTTCACACGCCTCGCGCGACGCAGGGCCAAGGGACCGCGAAGCCGCAGCCTCAACCGGGGCTTCTATCGGCGCAGGGGGGGCAACGGGCGCGGGTGCGTGTGCTTCCGGGTCAAACGCGATCTGGCGCAGGAAGATATCGGCCTGATCGCGCGCGCCCTGATGCCCGGTTTCAACCATGCGCAGGATCGCCGAGATCACAGCCATCCCGCCAGAGCTGCGCAGCATGTCTTTGTTGACCGTCCCATCTGAATTGCGGGCCGCAATCGCGGTTCTCGTACCAATCGGCAGCACCTGCCGGAACTGGTCCTGCATCGCATAGACCGCCCGATCAACGCGGCCGGGATAGGCCTCCTCGACCGCCGGGTTGTCGTCATGGGTCATCAGCAGGAACGCATGATCCTGCAAAGCCGCGGGCATCTGCGCCCAAAGAGCCTGCTCGTCACGACCAAACGCGCCCTTGGAGCACCAAAGCGCCACGTCGCTGCGTTTGGAAGCCCAGCTCATTGCGCGTTGTTGCTCACGCAGGGACGCACCCGCGCTGACTTCGAGGATGGAAATTTTCTTCAGTGCAGGCAGCGGCATCTCGGCGTCCACAAACACCGGCTTCAAGGCGGTGATCGCCTGCATGTCTTCCATCGGCAGGGCCTCAACCGTGCCATCGGGCAGCGTGCAATTGGCCACAGCCGCGTCACCATAGCTCAGTTGCAGCGTGGGCAGTTTTGTCTTTCCGGGCAGCACATCCGCGCCCGCCAGAAAGTTCAGTATCTGTGACTTGCCGCTGCCCGGAAGGCCAAACATGGCCAGCCTCACAGGGCGCTCGATCTGGTCAAGGATCGCCTGCGCGCGGGCTTTCAGGGGTTCGCTCAGGCCGGCCTGCGCGATGGCGCGGCGCAGGTCGCTGACACCGTCACGGGGAGGCGCAGCCTGTGTCATCGGGGCGCGCCCACGGCGACTTTGGAGGGGGCTTCCTCTGGGGGAGATGCGGTGCCCTGGTCTTTCTTGACCTCATCAAGATGCACCACGCGGGTCGAGTTGGCGGCGGCATGATCATCCGCATCCACCGGCTTGGGCGCAATCGCGCGTTCCATCGGTTTGTTATGGTTCAGCTTGATTACCGCGAAGGAGACATTGTCCTGATCCGGGTCTGCCAGCGCCTCGATGGCGGCCAGCAAGTGGCCCGCAATTTCCGCACTTTTGCGACGGCGGTAGCGGTGCAGGATCTGCTGAATTTTGGTCTCTTCAAGATATTGCAACCCGTCGCTGGACACCACGACGATGTCGCCAACCTGCACCTCGAACGGTGTCCCGGGACAGTCCGACTTGGCCACGCGCCCGCCCAGAATAACGGATGTCAGCGCATTGCGGTCCGGGTGGTTCTTGGCCGCCTCCGCGTCCAACAGGCCTTGCTTGGCCATGAAATCAATCTGCGGCGCCATCGAATGGTCTTCGTTGAGCTGCTTCATCTTGCCAGAGCGGAAATGATAGAGCGGGCTGTCGCCAATCGACATCCAGAACATCCGGTTCTCAACCAGCACTAGCGAGACCAATGTGGCCCCCATGCCGCGCACGGCAGGGTTGTCGGACACATGGTCGCTGACCGCCAGATTGGCCTGCGACGCGGCATTTGCCATGAGGTTGGGAATCGTCTTCTCTTGCAGCACGAAATTCGCGCTTTGGAATTTCAGCTCGGAGAACACTTCGGTGACGACAATCTTGGAGGCCACGTCACCCGCGGCGTGGCCGCCCATACCATCGGCCAGCACGACCATTCCGGTATCGGTGCCAAAGGGAAAATCAGTGATGATAGCGTCTTCTTGGTAGTCACGCCCGCCCTGGCAAATCGCAGAAGCTACGTCAAATCTTGGTTCAGGCGATCGCCACATCTTCGCTCTCCTCTGGGTTGGACCCGTCGCTCCAGTTGAATTCCGCTGTGCAGAGGGCCACGAAATGCAGCGTTGTTTCACCCAGCCTGATCCGGTCACCCGTTGTGAGCGTTTCGTTCGAAATCACCGGGGCGCCATTCAGTCGCACGATATTCTTCTTGCCGCCATGGCCCAGCATAAAGCTGTGCGTTTCGGGGTCATAAACAACGGCGGCGTGGTTCACGCGCGAGATCGAATTGTCGCCGAAATCAAGCTTGATCGCCTGATCATCGCCACGGCCAATCTGCGACATGCCGGCCTCAAGGGAGAAGCATTCGCCACGGCCCGGACCCTCGACAACAAGCATCCAACCAACCGGGAACTTGGCGCGCGCAGCGGCGGTCGCCTTTTCCGCCGTGTCGAACATGGAGACGACGTCGCCTTGCGGGTTGTCGAACCCCAGAACGCGGGTCTGGTTGCGACGGCGGCGCGGCGACGGGGCCGGCTCAGGTGCGGCCGTAAGCTCGGGCGCGTCGTCTTCTATATCCCAAATGTTGACCGGGGCCGCTGGCATTGCGGCCTCCTCGCCCACGCTGGCGTTGATTTTTTCAAGGATGTCTGCGGCGGCTTTCGCCTCTTCTTCAGCGGCCTGCGCCATCGCGGCGGCTTCCACTTCTGCAAATTTGCGTTCTTTTTCAGCCTCTTGGGCGCGCAATTCCTTGGCAGACAGCATGTTGGGGCGCGTGTCCAGCGGCATATCTTCCTGCGGAGCAATGTCCACGACGGTGCGCTCTACCTGCTCGGAGCTTTCGGCCCCGCTGGCCTTGCGAGAAAGAAAGTTACGAAAAATGCTCATGATCCTGCCTCTGCGTGATTGGCGCTAAACGCTGCCGTTGTAAGTGTAATATGCGACCCACATGGAGCCATCGCGGGAGACCGCGAAGCTGAACTCGTCGGTGCCGTTTTCCAGCTCTCGCGTGAAAATGCTCGGCAGCGAGGTGCGCTCAATGACCGGCTCGGAAGTGCTCATATAGGCGATCAGCTCGTCGCCGATCTGCAGCTCGCTTTCGCCCTCGGCAATGGCGGTAACGCGGGTCGTCCACGCCTCCCCATTAAAGCGGGTTACGAAGACGGTGCCGTCGCCCAGCTGGGTTTCCTGAATGATCGCAGGCTCCCACTCCACGGTGCTTTCAGCGCCACCGCGTTTGACAGTCAGCTGCATCGGTTGAGACACTGCGTCTTGCGGCGTGGCGCTGGCGCGCAGGGCCTCGTCAAACTCGATCATGTTGGAGACGGGCGTGCCATTTACCGCGACAATCTCAGTCCCGGCGCGGGCCCAATTGGGGGCGTCGCCTGTCGCTTCGGTGATGCGGGTGTTGTTGGTGCCGGTGGTAAAGGGTTTCTCGACGCTCCAGTTGGATTGCAGCAAGGGGGCGTCTGCGACGGCCTCTGCCAGACGCTCTGCCTCTGCGGCGGCCTCAGCTTCAGCGGCCTGTGCGTCTGCCAGACGCTCTGCTTCGGCCGCGGCCTCGGCTTCTGCGGTGGCCTGTGCTTCTGCGGCGGCCTCGGCAGCTGCAACTTCGGCGAGGCGCGCGGCCTCGGCCTCCTGCGCGGCAATCGCTTCGGCTGCGGCAATCTCTTCCAGACGGCGGGCGTCGTCGGCGGCCTGTGCTTGCGCGATGGCAAGCTGAGCGGCGGCGTCGGCGGCTCTGATCTGCTCTGCGGCGGCAAATCTTGCGCTTTCCGCTACGCCCTGCATCGGCGCCCACTCAAAGGCAGGCACAGTTTCAACGGTTTCAATGACGGCAGGCTCCGGCGCTGCGGCTTGCACGACAGGGGCGGGCTCAAGCGCTTCAACAGGGGCCACGGCGGCCTCTTGCGTCGTCGTTCCCGTGGGCAGGTAGCCCGAGAAATACAGCGCGCCAACGGCCAGCAAAGCCACGGCAGCAACCGAGCCAAACAGCGGCACCAGACCGGGTTTGCGCTCTGCATCAAGCGTCGCGGCGGCTGCCGAAGACAGCGGCACGGTTTGCGATGGAACGCGCGACAGCTGGCGCGATTGGTTCAGCATGGCGACCCACTCATCCGCCGATTGCATCCGGTCTTTCGGCAGAATGGCCAGCGCCTTGTCGATGGACAGCAGGAACTTGCGGTCGAACCCTTTGATCCGGTCTGCCAGCGGTTCGTAAATGTCGCTGTCACCGGCCGCAATCGCGGCCAGACGGGCTTGGCTGTTGGGGGGCAGCTCGCCGTCAATCAGGTGGTAAAAGCTGGCGGCCAAGGCATAAAGATCGCTCGCGGGCGTCTGCGCGCTGCCTTGCACATAAAATTCCTGCGGGGAGTACCCGTCCTTGACGACACGCAGCGCCGACAGCACGCGGGTCTGTTTGCTGGCCTCTTCGCGCGCGGCACCAAAATCAATCAACACGGGGCGCATGTCACCATCCAGCAGGATGTTGTCGGGCGAGATATCGCGGTGCAGCATGCCCCGGTCATGGATATATTGCACAGCACCCAGCACGTCGCGCAGGATGCCTTGCACCTGCAACCCGGTCAGCCCGTGGTCAGGATCGTCGAGCGTGTCCAGAAGATCGCGCCCTTCGACGAAATCGAGGACCATATAGGCGGTCTGATTCTCTTCGAACACCTCATGCACGCCGACAATATTGGGGTGATTCATCTTCGCGAGGCTGTGCGCCTCTTGGATAAACAACCCGACAATCGCGTGCAATTCGTCAGTATGCGCGTCAGAGCGCGCCTGAACGATGGCGCGGCTGCGATGACAAAATGCGGACGGGAAGCATTCCTTGATAACCACCTTACGATCAAGGCTATTGGTCGCAAGATAGGTGATGCCGAAGCCGCCGGAATTCAGAAAGCAGTTGATCGTATATTGGCCGTGCAGCAGTTTCGTGCCCGGTTTCAGCTCGTCGAGATAGCTTTCAGACTGGTCGTCTTGGATTTGTGCGTTGCCCATAGCAAATGTCACCCTTCGTCCCACAGCACGCAGTAATTCTACGCGCCTCTGACAAGAGTTTCTCAGGCAATTCTGTCCAAATCGGGGCAGACATTTGGTGTTTCTAGGACGGAAACACTGACCTCTATTTCGGGTTTTTATCCACGGAATTTGGCCATCCTAGACCACGTCGACCCGGAGGGCATTCAACCCGGCAATCGACACTTCCATTGCATCGCCACGTACCACCGGACCCACGCCCGAGGGTGTTCCTGACAAGATCACATCGCCCGCCACCAGCTCAAAATACTCAGACAGATAAGAGATCATCTCCGGCACCTTCCAGATCATCTGATCCAGATCACCGCTTTGACGCAGCTCACCGTTGACGGTTAACGAGATCTTACCAGAACTCAGATGCCCCACATCGCTCGCCGGGTGCAGCGGACCCACGGGGGCGGAGCGCTCGAAGGACTTTCCAATCTCCCACGGACGGCCCGCTTTCTTGGCCTCGCCTTGCAGGTCGCGGCGGGTCATATCGAGGCAAGGCGCGTAGCCCCAAACGTGGTCCAGCGCGTCTTGGGCGGCGATGTCGGTCCCGCCCGAATGCAGCGCCACCAGAAGCTCCGCTTCGTGATGCACATCCTGGCTTTTCACGGGGTAGGGAAACTGCCCGCTCGCATCCAAGCTGTCCGGGTTTTTCTGAAAGAAGAACGGCGGCTCGCGGTCCGGGTCATGCCCCATCTCTACGGCATGCGCGGCGTAGTTGCGCCCGATGCAATAGACCCGGCGGACCGGGAATGCGCCCCCGCCCACAACCGGCACTTGCGCTTGGACGGGGGCGCGGATCACGAAACCTGTCACCGCTCAGCCGATGATCGCGTTCAGCGCGGCAGACGGCCGCATCACCGCCGCCGCCTTCGCCGGCTCCGCCCGGTAATAGCCGCCCGTATCAGCGGGCTTGCCTTGCACAGCGGCCAGCTCCGCGACGATCTTCTCCTCAGAGGCGGCGAGGCTTTCGGCAATCGGCGCAAAATGGGCGGCCAGATCAGCGTCTTCGGTCTGCGCGGCCAAGGCCTGCGCCCAGTAGAGCGCAAAGTAGAAATGGCTGTCGCGGTTGTCGGGCTGCCCGACCTTGCGGCCCGGCGATTTGTCGTGATCCAGAATGCCCTGCGTCGCGGCATCCACCGCCGCCCCCAGCACATGGGCTTTGTTGTTGCCCTTGACCTGACCCAGGAACTTCAGGCTTTCGCCCAGCGCGCAGAACTCGCCAAGGCTGTCCCAGCGCAGATGGTTCTCCTCCATCAGCTGTTCCACATGCTTCGGCGCAGAGCCGCCAGCCCCCGTTTCAAACAAGCCGCCGCCCTGCATCAGCTTCACAATCGACAGCATCTTGGCGGAGGTGCCCAGCTCCAGAATAGGGAAGAGGTCGGTCAGGTAGTCCCGCAGCACGTTGCCCGTCACCGCAATGGAGGTTTTGCCCGCGCGGATGGTGGCAAAGCTGACCTTGGTGGCCTCCTCCGGGTTGAGGATTTGGAACTTCTCCGAGACGCCCGCCTTGTCCAGCAAAGGCCGCACGTATTTCAGCAACTCGGCATCATGCGCACGGGTCTCGTCGAGCCAGAAGATCGCCTCGCAGTTTTCCAGCGCTTGGCGATCAATCGCCAGCTGCACCCAGTCTTCAATAGGTGCCTTGCGCGTGGAGGCAGAACGCCAGATATCGCCCGCCTCAACGCTATGCTCATGGATCACGTCGCCATTGTCCAACACCATGCGCACCGTGCCGTCATGCGGGATCTCGAACGTGGTCGGGTGGGAGCCGTATTCCTCAGCCTTCTGCGCCATCAGCCCGACATTCTGAACAGTGCCAGCCGTCGCCGGATCAAGCGCGCCATTGGCCTTACAATCCTTGACGGAGGCATCATAAATGGCGGCGTAAGAGCTGTCCGGGATCACGCAATTCGTGTCAGCCTCTTTGCCATCCGGGCCCCAGCCCTTGCCGCCCGCACGGATCAGCGCGGGCATGGAGGCGTCGATGATCACGTCAGAGGGTACGTGCAAATTGGTGATGCCCCTGTCGGAATTCACCATATAAAGCGGCGGTTGGTCGGTCATGGTCTTGTCAATCGCGGCCAGAATCTCGTCGGCCTTTGGGCTCTCCGCGATGGCGTCCAGAACCGCGCCCAAACCGGAGTTTGGGTTCGCATCCACGGCGTCCAGCTCGCTCGCATAGGTCTCAAAGACGGGCTTAAGAAAGGCGCGCACGGCGTGGCCAAAGATGATCGGGTCCGACACCTTCATCATCGTCGCCTTCAAATGGATCGAAAACAGCGTGCCCTCGGCCTTCGTCGCGGCAATCTGCTCTTCCAGAAACGCACCAAGCGCCTTGGCCGACATAAACGTCGCGTCCACGATGGTGCCCGCAGGGTAGGACAACCCGTCCTTCAACACGGTCACAGACCCATCCTTGCCCACCAACTCGATCTTCGCGGAGGCCTCTTTGGCCAGCGTCACCGAAGCCTCGTTCGAGCGGAAATCATTGGCGTCCATCGTCGCCACACGGGTCTTGCTGTCTGCGGACCACGCCCCCATCCGGTGGGGGTTGGATTGCGCGTAATTCTTCACGGCCGCAGCGGCGCGGCGATCGGAATTGCCCTCGCGCAAGACCGGGTTCACCGCAGAGCCCTTGATCGCGTCATAGCGCGCGCGGATCTCTTTCTCCGCCTCGGTTTCGGGGTTTTCCGGGTAGTCCGGCAACGCGTAGCCCTTGCCTTGCAGCTCCGTGATCGCCTCAACCAGTTGCGGCACGGAGGCCGAGATATTCGGCAGCTTGATCACATTGGCCTCAGGCGTTTTGACCAGCTCGCCAAGCGCTGCCAGATCGTCGCTCTGGCGCTGCGCCTCGGTCAGATGATCGGGGAAGGTGGCAATGATACGCCCGGCCAAAGAGATGTCGCGCTGGCCCACCGTGACGCCCGCCGCAGAGGTGAAGCTTTGGATGATCGGCAAAAACGACGCGGAGGCAAGCTCGGGCGCCTCATCCACTTTGGTGTAAACGATGTCGGGAGTGTTCGTATCTGCCATGACGCGGGGGACCTTTTTGCTGTTTGCGGGCAATCCCTAAACAACCACCGGGCCAAGGTCCACACACGCCGCTTCAAATTTCCCCTAGAGCCTGATCAACGCGCCGTGGTGGCAGATGACCTCAGCAGCACAAGCCTGACCCGCCTGAACGGCCTGTGCCCCGTCGGCATGCTGCAGAAAGCTTGCCAGAAACGCGCCATTGAACGAGTCCCCCGCCCCGGTCGTGTCCACCGGGGCTGCGACGGGCGGTGTGGGGTAAAGCTGCGTCTCACCACCCAAATGGCACAACACATCCTGCGCGCCGTTTTTGACCACCACATGCTCGGCCCCGTAACCGCGATACCGCTCAAGGCTGGCTTGTGGCGTGGCGTCACCAAAAGCGGCCTGCTCGTCGTCAAAGCTAGGAAAGACCAGCGACGCGAGCGACGCCGTCTTGCCGATGGTCGCCCGCAGATGCTCAGGGCTGCGCCACAGCGCGGGGCGGATATTGGGGTCAAACGCCACAAAACACCCCGCCGCACGGGCCTTGGCCAATGCGGCATGCAGATGCTCAAGATCGGCATCCGACAGGATCGCCAACGTGATGCCTGACAGATACACCACATCCGCCGCGCCGAGCACCGTCTCGAGATGCGCCGGATCCGCCGCCAATTGGCGCGCGGCGGAGGTGTCCCTCCAATAGGAAAAGCTGCGCTCCGCCCCATCAAGATGGATCATGTAAAGCCCCGGACGGTGCTCCGGCAGACGGCGCACCGGGTCGCAGGAAATGCCAGCGGCCTCAATGAAGCTGATCATCTCGTCGGAGGTCGGGTCGGCGCCAACGGCGGACAAAAACCCAACGGACCAGTCCTCAGGCAAACCCGCCCGCGCATACCAAAGCGAGTTAAAGACGTCGCCCGCAAAGGATTTGCGCATCAAGCCGCCCTCGGCCTGCGACAGCTCCACCATGCATTCCCCGATCCCGACAAGTTTGCGCGCCATGACATTCAGCCTTTCCGTTTTCAGCCGTGACATGACCGAAAGTCACCCGCCCTGTCGAGACCAAAGGCGCGGCTTCGCGTTTCCACTGCCCCGTCAACAGTGTTAATATCGCGAAATTGCCGGTCGCCTCTGGCCGGTTCAACAGGAAAGACAAGCTATGCAAACGATAGGCGGCCTTCTGATTTTTGTCCTCGACGTCTGGGCAATCGCATCCATTTTCAGCTCGAGCGCCGAAACAGGCACCAAGATCCTGTGGATCCTGCTGGTGCTGATCCTGCCCCTGATCGGCTTCCTGATCTGGTATTTCTACGGCCCCAAAGGCAAGCTGGGCGGCTAACGGCTGCTCAGAATAAACGCCTGGCTGACGGCGCTGCGCACCTGATCATCGAGATAGGGTTTCGCAATAATGAAGACCGGCTCCTCTTTGGTGCCGGTCAACAGCTTTTCGGGATAGGGTGTCACGAAAACCGACGAGACCCTCGCGTGCTGGGCGCTGATCCGGCGCGCGGCCTCCAACCCGCAGGACCTGTCCGCCAGCGTCAGCGCCGTAATGATCAGGTCAGGCGTGGAGGAGCCGGCGAACAGAACCGCCTCGGACGCGGTGCGCGCCACGCCGGTCACAGTGCACCCCATATCGCCAAGGCAGCTCGACATATCCATCGCCACCATCGGGTCATCCTCGATGATCAAAACCCGGCGGCCCGTGTGGTAGGGCATTTCTTGTAATGCGGTTTCAAACAGGTCGGGCACCAGCTGCACCGACACGCCCAGGATCTGCGCGATCTGCGCAAAGGAGAACTCCTCAATCGCACGCAAGAGCAGCGTTTCGCGTGACCCCGGTGTCAGCGCCCCGATCTGCCGCCACGCAGCCGTCTGGCTGAAAGAGCGGCCCAGCAAGGCGTTCCAAGCGTCGTTCAGATTGGCAAAAAGCTGAAGCCGAATGTCGATGGCGGACAGCGCGTTCAGGTCGGGCTGCGTCTCCCTGCGGGCCTTTGCGGCCAGGGTGTCACCGCTCATCTGATGTCCCGTCAGGGCACGGCCATAGCGCCGCAGAAAGGGCATGGCCGCGTCAAGAATATCTCCTGCTGCGCGCCGTGCGCCATTGGCCATCTAGATGCCTCAACTGCCATACCAATTTTCGGGGGTCCCGCAGCCATAGCGCGCAGAGATGAATAAATCTGTAAGAGCCGGCGCAGTTACGGTGCAATTACAAAGATGCTCGCCTAACGCACGGTACTGCCTGGCGCAAAAATCGGCGACAATTCGACCAATCGCTCTGCGGCGGTCTCGGGCTTGCTCAGCGCCTCGGCAATCAGCTCCGCCGCCTTCCGGCCGATCTCCACCCGGCAGCTGTCCATCGTCGCCAGCTGCTTGGGCATTCCGTCCAACAGTTCAAGCCCGTTGAACCCCGCCAGCCCAATGTCGCCCGGCACGTCATACCCGGCCTCGGTGCAATAAAGCAGCCCGCCAGCGCCGATCATGTCATTGGAATAATACAGAAAATCGAGGTCCTTTGATCGGGTCAAGATCGCCTCTGTCATCTCGCGGCCCTTCGCCAGAGCCGAGCCGCCAGAGTAATATTCCTCATCCGCCAGCGACAATCCGGCCTCGCTCAACACGGATTTGAACCCTTCAAACCGCTTGCGCGCCCGGTGGTCCAGCGGCATTTTGCTGCCCAGAAACCCGATCTTGCGATACCCGCGTTTCAGAATTTCCTTGGCCGTTTCCCGCCCCGCGCGCTGATGGCTGATCCCGACGCAAGCGTCAATCACAGGGCCGTCCACATCCATAATTTCCACCACCGGGATGCCGGAATTCTGCATCATCTTGCGCGCCGCATCTGTGTGCTCCAACCCCGCCACAATCAACCCGGTCGGCCGCCAGGAAAGCATCTCGAAGATGACCTCCTCCTCCTTTTCGGGCAGGTAGCCGCTCACCCCGACTACCGGCTGCAAGGGCGTGTCATCCAGCACCTTCGAGATGCCCATCATCACCTCGGGAAACACCATATTCGACAGTGAGGGAATGATGACGCCCACCAGATTAACCGTGTTGGACGCCAGCGCGCCCGCGATTTTATTGGGCACATAGCCCATTTCCCGCGCCGCCTTGAGAACCTTTTCCCGCGTCGTATCAGAGACCTCACCGCGGTTGCGCAGCACCCGGCTGACGGTCATTTCCGAGACCCCAGACGCCTCGGAGACGTCACGAAGGGTCAGGCTGGGCCGGTAATCCGGGTCGGATCTGGAGGTCAAATGATGCGGCCCTTATCCAAGAAATCGGTCCCTCTACATAACCTGCATTCAAGGGCTTGTCCAAACTGTTCTCCGCAGCTATGTTACCGCTAACAAAGATCGGTTTGCCCGTCGGAAACGCCGGACCAGACCACTGAAAAGGGGACGCGCTTGGGCCAATTGCGCATCCCCTTTTTTGTTGCCTAACGCCCCAGAATTCCCCAAAACACCCCCGTGGTCCCGTGGCTCAACTGGATAGAGCAGCCCCCTCCTAAGGGGCAGGTTGCAGGTTCG
>CAYXIZ010000031.1:0-21047 GCA_964465485.1 uncultured Rhodobacterales bacterium
TGATGCTTTTGGCGGTCAATATCAATTTCGTGGCCTTCTCCAGCTTCCTCAATGACCTCGCGGGGCAGGTGTTTACCCTGTTCGTGCTGACGGTCGCGGCGGCTGAGGCGGCCATCGGGCTGGCCATTCTGGTCTGCTTCTTCCGCAACCGCGGCACAATCGCCGTGGAAGACGTCAACGTGATGAAGGGCTAAGTCGAGCAATGGAAACCATCATCCTCTTTGCCCCGCTGATTGGCGCATTGATCTGCGGCTTCGGCTGGAAATTCATCGGCGAGCAGGCGGCCTGCGTGATTGCCACGGGCGGGTTGTTCCTGTCGGCGATCCTCAGCTGGGTCGTGTTCCTGACCTTTGACGGCACCACGGAAAGCATCGAGCTGTTGCGCTGGATCCAGTCTGGCTCCCTCGACACGTCATGGGCCATTCGGATGGACCGGCTGACGGCGACGATGTTGATCGTGATCACCACGGTCTCGTCGCTCGTGCATCTCTACTCCTTTGGCTACATGGCGCATGACGAGCATTTCGCGGAAGGCGTCAGCTACAAGCCGCGCTTCTTTGCGTATCTGTCTTTCTTTACCTTCGCCATGCTGATGCTGGTGACGGCTGACAACCTTGTGCAGATGTTCTTCGGTTGGGAGGGCGTGGGCGTCGCTTCCTACCTGCTGATTGGGTTCTATTACAAAAAGCCCTCGGCCAATGCCGCCGCGATCAAGGCGTTTGTGGTCAACCGGGTGGGTGATTTCGGCTTCGCGCTGGGCATCTTCGGGCTGTTCCTGCTGACAGACAGCATCAACTTTGACGACATTTTTGCCGCCGTGCCGACCATTGCAGAGACGCAAATCCGCTTCCTGTGGACCGATTGGAACGCCGCGAACCTGATTGCCTTCTTGCTGTTCATCGGGGCGATGGGCAAATCGGCGCAGCTGCTGTTGCATACATGGTTGCCGGACGCGATGGAGGGGCCCACGCCGGTCTCCGCGCTGATCCACGCTGCGACCATGGTGACCGCGGGTGTGTTCCTCGTGTGCCGCATGTCGCCGCTGATGGAGTTCGCGCCAACCGCGCAAACGTTCATCGTTATGCTCGGCGCGACCACCGCCTTTTTCGCGGCAACCGTGGGTCTCGTGCAAAACGACATCAAACGCGTCATCGCCTATTCCACCTGCTCGCAGCTGGGCTACATGTTCGTGGCGGCAGGCGTGGGTGTTTACTCCGTCGCGATGTTCCACCTGCTGACTCACGCTTTCTTCAAGGCGATGCTGTTTCTTGGCGCGGGCTCCGTGATCCACGCGATGCATCACGAGCAGGACATGCGCAACTATGGCGGGCTACGTCACAAGATCCCCAAGACCTTCTGGGCGATGATGATCGGCACGCTGGCCATTACCGGGGTGGGCATTCCGCTGCTCTATATTGGCTTCCCGGTGGGCTTTGCGGGCTTCGTGTCCAAAGACGCCATCATCGAGAGCGCCTATGCGCACACGCCGATGGGCTACGCGTTCTGGATGCTGGTCATCGCGGCGCTGTTCACATCCTTTTATTCTTGGCGTCTGATGTTCCTGACCTTCTATGGCACCCCGCGCGGCGACAAGCATACGCATGAGCATGCGCATGAAAGCCCTGCCACGATGCTGACCCCGCTGGCCGTTCTGGCCGTGGGCGCGATCTTCTCAGGGATGGTGTTCTACAAGCCGTTCTTTGGCTCGGATGAAAGCGTCGGCAAGTTCTTCGGCTATATCGAGGCGGAGAAATCGGCCGTGGTTGCTCCTCTGGCCACCCCGGCCTATGCGGCTGGCGACGACAAGGAAGAAAAGAAAGAGCGCCCGCCACAAGTGCCGGGTGAGGGGGCGATTTATCATGCGCCCGACAACCATGTGTTGCATGACGCGCATTACGTCCCGAAATGGGTGAAGGTGTCGCCGTTTGTCGTGATGCTGATTGGCTTCTTCACCGCGTGGCTGTTCTATATCAAGAACCCGTCGCTGCCGGGCCGCTTGGCGCGCGCGCAGGCGCCGCTTTACAACTTCCTGCTGAACAAATGGTATTTCGACGAGGTCTACGATTTCCTCTTCGTGCGCCCCGCAAAATGGCTGGGCGATTTCCTGTGGAAACGCGGGGATGGCAATATCATTGACGGCTCGATCAATGGCATCGCCATGGGCGTCGTGCCCTTCTTCACGCGGCTCGCGGGCCGGGCGCAGTCGGGCTACATGTTCCACTACGCCTTTGCCATGGTCATCGGGGTCGTTCTGCTGGTCTCCTATTTTGCGATTACCGGTGGAGGAGCAGAATAATGCTGAACTCACTGCTTTCCATCATCACCTTCATCCCGCTCTTGGGGGCCGTCATTCTGGCGCTCTTCCTGCGCGGAGATGACGAGGCCGCGCAGCGCAACGCCAAATGGCTGGCCCTGATCGCCACGACGGCGACGTTCCTGGTGTCGATCTTCCTCTATACCGGGTTCGATCCGGCCAATACGGGCTTCCAGTTTGTGGAGGAGCGCGAATGGATCCTCGGCTTCCAGTACAAGATGGGCGTGGACGGGATCTCGATCCTGTTCGTGTTGCTGACCACGTTCCTGATGCCGCTGGTGATCGCGTCCTGCTGGGACGTCAAACACCGCGTCAAAGACTACATGATCGCCTTCCTCTTGCTGGAGACGTTGATGATCGGCGTGTTCTGCGCGCTGGACCTGATCCTGTTCTACGTCTTCTTCGAGGCGGGCCTGATCCCGATGTTCCTTATCATCGGCATCTGGGGCGGGGCGAACCGGATCTATGCGTCCTTCAAGTTTTTCCTCTACACCTTGCTCGGCTCCGTGCTGATGCTGATCGCGATGATTGCCATGTATGTGGATGCAGGCACGACCGACATCCCGACCTTGCTGACCCATAACTTCGCGTCCGAGAGCTTCGAGCTGCTGGGCATCCAGATCGTGGGCGGCATGCAAACGCTGATGTGGCTGGCCTTCTTTGCCAGCTTCGCGGTGAAAATGCCGATGTGGCCGGTCCATACGTGGTTGCCGGACGCGCATGTGCAGGCACCGACGGCGGGCTCCGTGGTGCTGGCGGCGATCCTGTTGAAAATGGGGGGCTACGGCTTCCTGCGTTTCTCGCTGCCGATGTTCCCTGTGGGCTCCGAAGTGCTGGGCACGTTCGTGCTGTGGATCTCAGCCATCGCGATTGTCTACACTTCGCTGGTGGCGCTCGCGCAATCCGATATGAAGAAGCTGATCGCTTACTCGTCGGTGGCCCATATGGGCTATGTCACGATGGGCATTTTTGCGGTGAACCAGCAGGGCATTGACGGCGCCATCTTCCAGATGATCAGCCACGGCTTTATCTCCGGCGCGCTTTTTCTCTGTGTGGGCGTGATTTACGACCGGATGCACACCCGCGAGATCGACGCCTATGGCGGGCTTGTCAACAAAATGCCGGCCTATGCGCTGATTTTCATGCTGTTCACCATGGCCAATGTTGGTTTGCCCGGCACCTCCGGGTTCATCGGGGAATTTCTGGTGCTGATGGGCGTCTTTCAGGTCAACACCTGGGTCGCGATGATCGCCACGACCGGCGTGATCTTGTCAGCGGCCTATGCGCTGTGGCTTTACCGCCGCGTGGTGATGGGCGACCTGATCAAGGAAAGCCTCAAGAGCATCTCCGACATGACCACGCGGGAGCGGGCGATTTTTGCGCCGCTCGTTGTGATGACGTTGCTTCTGGGCGTCTACCCTTCGCTGGTGACCGATATCATCGGGCCAAGCGTTGGCGCGTTGATTACCAATTATGACACGGCGGTGCTCGATAGCGGCATCGCGACGGCTGTGGCCGAGAACTGAGAGAGCGACCCATGATCCAGGCTGATCTGAATGTTGTCCTGCCGGAGGTGATCCTCGCGGTCTATGCGATGATCGCGCTGTTGGCAGCGGTCTACACCACCAAAGACAAGGCCGCGCCCATCGTGCTTTGGGTGACGGCAGGAGTCTTCGTGCTGCTGGCCGGTGTCATCGGCTTCGGCGGCTCGGGAGAAACAACGGCCTTTGGCGGGGCTTTCGTGGATGACGCCTTCTCGCGCTTTGCCAAGGTTGCCATTTTGCTATCAGCGGCGGCGATATTGGTGCTGAGCCAAGACTTCATGACCCGCCACGGGCTGTTCCGGTTCGAATACCCGCTGCTGGTCGCCTTGTCGGTGGTCGGCATGATGATGATGGTCTCCGCCGGGGACCTGATGGCGCTTTACATGGGGCTGGAGCTGCAATCGCTGTCGCTTTACGTGGTCGCCGCCCTGCGCCGGGACAGCGTCAAATCCACCGAGGCCGGTTTGAAATATTTCGTCCTTGGCGCGCTGAGCTCCGGCATGCTGCTTTACGGCTGCTCGCTGGTCTACGGCTATGCGGGCACCACGCTCTTTTCGGGCATCACCGCCGCTGCCGAGGGAGGTATCGGTCTGGGCCTGCTCTTTGGTCTGGTCTTTGTGGTCGCGGGCATGGCCTTCAAGGTCTCCGCCGCGCCGTTCCATATGTGGACGCCGGACGTCTATGAGGGCTCGCCCACGCCGATCACTGCCTTCTTCGCCACCGCGCCCAAAGTGGCCGCGATGGGGCTGTTTGCCCGCGTGGTGCATGACGCCTTTGGAGGTGCCGTCAGCGATTGGAGCCAGATCGTGGCGTTCCTCTCCGTGGTCTCCATGTTCCTTGGGGCCGTTGCGGCCATTGGGCAGCGCGACATCAAGCGGCTGATGGCCTATTCCTCCATCGCGCATATGGGCTTTGCGCTGATGGGGCTGGCCGCAGGCACCGCCGAGGGCGTGCAGGCGATGCTGGTCTATATGTCGATCTATGTGGTGATGAATGTCGGCACCTTCGCCTTCATCCTGTCGATGGAGAAAGACGGCCAGCCCGTCACAGATATTGACGCGCTGCAAAACTATTCCAAGCACCAGCCGGGCCGCGCTTTGGCGATGCTGGTCTTGATGTTCAGCCTTGCGGGCATCCCGCCCATGGTGGGCTTCTTTGGCAAATATTACGTGCTGCAGGCGGCCGTTGATGCGGGGCTGGCATGGTTGGCGGTGGCCGGTGTGATTGCCTCCGTGATCGGGGCCTATTACTATCTGCGCATCGTCTATTACATGTATTTCGGTGAGGACCGCGAGGCCATGGACAGCGCCATGCCACCTGTGGGCTGGGCGCTCTTGATGGGCTCGGCGGCAATCATGGTGCTGGGGGTGGTGAACCTCTTCGGTATCGAGGCCCCGGCACTCGCGGCAGCGCAAGCTCTTGTCAACTAGCTGGCCGCAAGGCTACGGGCTCATCGCGCTCGACCAAACCGACAGCACCATGGCGGAGGCCACGCGCCGCGCATCCGATATTGCGGGGCCCACATGGATCATGGCGCGCCACCAAACGGCGTCGCATGGGCGGCGCGGGCGGGCTTGGTCTCATCCCAAAGGCAATTTCGCAGCCACGCTCGTGTTGCGCCCGACGGAACCGCCGCATGTCGTGGCGCTGCGCTCCTTTGTGGCGGCTCTGGCGTTGTTTGACAGCTTCGCAGCGCTCACCGGCAGGCCTGAGGCTTTCGCGCTGAAATGGCCCAATGATGTCTTGATGCATGGCGGCAAGCTGGCGGGCATCTTGCTGGAAAGCAGCGGGGCGCAGGGCAGGCTCGACATGCTGGCCATCGGGATCGGGGTGAATTTGGTCGAGGCCCCTGAGCCTGCGGCTCTTGAGCCGGGCGCGGTTGCTCCCGTGGCTTTGGGGGGCGAGATCAGCCAGGACGATTTCCTGACCGAGCTGGCCCATCACTACGCTGCATGGGAGACCCGCTTTGCCACTTACGGCTTCGCCCCGGTCCGCGACGCCTGGCTGGCCCGCGCCGCCCGGCTGGGGGAGGTCATCACCGCCCGCATGCCCGCCCGCGAGGTCACAGGCACGTTTGAAGACGTGGATATGGATGGAAACCTGATCCTGCGGACCGCAAAGGGCGTCGAGGTCATCCCGGCCGCGGATGTGTATTTTTGACCTTTGCCCGAAACCGGTTTACTGCGGCAGATAACATGACAAAAGGCGAGACCCATGCTGCTGGCAATTGACTGCGGGAACACCAACACCGTGTTCTCCATATGGGACGGGGAGCGTTTCATCTTCTCGGGCCGCACCTCAACGGAGTGGCAGCGCACGGCGGATCAGTATTACGTCTGGCTGTCGTCCTTGATGCAGTTCCAAAACGTCGATGTGGAGATCACGGAGGTGATCGTCTCCTCCACCGTGCCGCGTGTGGTGTTCAACCTGCGGGTTTTCTCAGACCGCTATTTCAACTGCCGCCCCCTGGTGGTCGGCAAGGAGGGCTGCGCGCTGCCCGTGGATGTGCGCGTGGACGAAGGCACCGCCGTTGGGCCGGACCGCTTGGTCAACACGGTGGCGGGGTTTGATCTCTTTGGCGGCGATTTGATTGTTGTCGATTTCGGCACGGCCACCACCTTTGACGTGGTGGCGGAGGACGGGGCCTATATTGGCGGGGTCATCGCGCCGGGCGTGAACCTGTCGCTGGAGGCGCTCCACAATGCCGCCGCCGCCTTGCCGCATGTGGACATCACCAAGCCTCAGGCCGTCATCGGGACCAACACGGTGGCTTGCATGCAATCGGGCGTGTTCTGGGGATATATCGGCCTGATCAAGGAAATCACCGCCCGCATCAAGGGGGAGCGGGACCGGGAGATGAAGGTGATCTCCACCGGCGGGCTTGCGCCCTTGTTCCAACAATCCGATACGTTATTTGACGAATTCAATGATGACCTGACCATGCACGGTCTGGTGGTCATCAACAGCTACAATAGAAAGCAAAAATAATGGCAGCAGAGCGGCTGATTTACCTGCCCCTTGGTGGGGCGGGCGAGGTGGGCATGAATATGTATGTCTACGGGTACGGCAGACCGGGCAAGGAGCGGTATATCCTTGTGGATATGGGCGTGACCTTCCCTGACATGGACGGCACGCCGGGGGTCGATCTGATCTTTCCCGACATTGACTGGCTGGCCGAACGGGTGGACCGTCTGGACGCCATCTTCATCACCCATGCGCATGAAGACCATGTGGGCGCGCTGGGGCATCTCTACCCGCGGCTGACAGCACCCGTTTATGCGCGCAAGTTTACGGCCCATATTGGTCGGCTGAAGATGGAGGAGCATGGCTATAACGGCTCTGAGATCACCACGGTCGGCCCTATGCCCGAGATGACAGAGGCGGGGCCGTTCAAAGTCGGCTTCATGCCGATCTCGCACTCGATCCCGGAAAGCTCTGCGCTGATCATCGACACGCCGGAGGGCCGTGTGGTTCATACGGGCGATTTCAAGATCGACGAGACGCCGGGGCTTGGCGAGCCGTTTGATCTGGCGGCTTGGGGCAATCTGGGTCCCGTCAAGGCGCTGGTCTGCGACTCGACCAATGTGTTCTCCCCCGGTGCGGGCCGCTCTGAGGCCACGGTTGGTCCCGAGATCGAGCGCGTGGTGCGCGAGGCCTCCGGCATGGTGGTGGCGACGACCTTTGCGTCCAACATTGCGCGGGTGAAGACGCTGGCGGATGCGGGCGTTGCGGCGGGGCGCTCCGTCGTGCTGCTGGGTCGGGCCATGAAGAAGATGATCGGCGCGGGCGTCGAGACCGGGTTGATCAAGGATTTCCCGGCCACGATCTCGGCGGAGGAAGCCCGCGATGTGCCGCGTGACCATTTGATGCTGCTGGCCACCGGCAGTCAGGGCGAGCGGCGCGCGGCCTCTGCACAGCTGTCGCGGGGCAAGTATCTGGGCTTGCAGATGAAGGCGGGTGACACGTTCATCTTCTCGTCCAAGACCATTCCGGGCAACGAGGTCTCCGTCGGGCGCATCACCAATGCGCTGTCGGAGATGGATGTGGATGTGATCGACGACAAGATGGCCGCCATCCATGTTTCGGGCCATGCGAACCGGCCTGACCTCAAGAAGATGCATGAGCTGACGCAGCCTCAGATCCTGATCCCGATGCATGGCGAGCACCGGATGCTGCGCGAGCATGCCAAGCTGGGCGATGCGGGCGGGATTGCCTCGATGATCGCGCCCAACGGGACCATGGTGTCGCTGTCGGGCAACCGGCCCGAGGTGGTCGAGTTCGTGGAAACCGGGCGTCTCTATCTCGACGGCTCGGTGCAGGTGGGCGCGTTGGACGGTGTCGTGCGGGACCGCATTCGGATGGCTTTGAACGGGCAGGTTGTCATCGGCATCCTGATCGACGAGGAGGACGAGCCGCTGACAGATGCCTGGGCGGAGCTGCGGGGCTTGCCTGAGGTCGGCCAGTCGCGGGCTCCGTTGCAGGATATTCTGGAGCAGGAGGTCGGGCAGTTTCTGGGCCGGGCTGACAGCAAGACGGTGGCCGATGACGCGAAGCTGGAAGAGCAAATCAAGCGGATCGTGCGGCAGGTGTCCCAAGGCGAGATCGGCAAGAAGCCGGAGGTCGTTGTGCTGATTTCAAGGCTCGCGGCCTGAGCGGCGACGCATGCGTCGCATATTGGTAAGGTTTTGATACCAATAGGCTTTCCTAATTCTGTTTGCGCAAAATTAACCCGCGATTTTGCCCTTTAGAGGGTGACATCGCGGGCAGCGTGCTTATGTGCAAGGTGGTCAGACAAGGCCATAACATTTGCATGAATGGAGGGGCCTGAAATGCCTGATCCGCGAAAGCATGTCGTCATCATCGGGGCCGGTTTTGGAGGTCTGAGTGCGGCCAAGCAACTGGCCAACGCGGCGGTGGACATCACCCTAATCGACAAGCAAAACCACCACCTGTTTCAGCCCTTGCTCTATCAGGTCGCCACAGCGGCCCTGACCCCGGCGGAGATCGCGGTGCCCATTCGCGCGGTGCTGCGCGACCAGAGCAATTTGCGGGTCGTCATGGACGAGGTTCGCGATATTGATCCGACCGCCAGACAGGTGATCTGCGCCAGCGGCGCGCGGCACAGATATGACGCGCTGATCATCGCCACGGGCGCGCAACACAGCTATTTCGGCAATGACGGCTGGGCGGCGCATGCGCCGGGGCTCAAGACGTTGCAGGACGCCTACCAGATGCGGGAAAAGCTGCTTTTTGCCTTTGAGCAGGCGGAGCTGCTGGTCACAAGCGACCCGGAGAAAGCCAAGGCCTATCAGAGCTTTGTCGTCATCGGCGCGGGGCCCACGGGGGTCGAGCTTGCAGGCGCTGTCAGCGAGCTGGCGCGCTCCGTTGCCTCTGATTTCCGCGCGCTTGACCCGTCGCAGACCCGCGTGGTGCTCATTGAGGCCGGGGACCGTGTCTTGCCGGGTTTCGCGCCCAAACTGTCCCAGCGAGCCTTGCGCGATCTTGAGGGGCTCGGCGTCGAGGTACGGCTGAACACCCGAGTGACGGATGTCGCCGCAGGCGAGATCACGACGGATGGCGGCACCATCAGGGCCGAGAATTGCATTTGGGCGGCGGGGGTTCAGGCCTCTCCGGCGGCGCACTGGTTGGGCGTGGAGGCTGGCCCGTCGGGCCATGTCCCAGTCGACGAGACGCTGCGCCCCGCAGGGTCTGCTTCCGTCTATGTGATTGGTGACACCGCCAAATACGCGCCAGACGGGCAGGCTTTGCCGGGGGTGGCACCGGTCGCCAAACAGATGGGCGCCTATGTCGGCAAGCGGCTGGCAGCGGACGCGCGCGGCGAGGTTTTGGCGCGCGGTTTTCGCTACAAGGATGTGGGCTCCATGGCCACGATCGGGCGGAACCGGGCTGTCGCCGATCTCTTTGGGCTGAAGGTCACAGGCTTTTTCGGTTGGCTGCTTTGGGGGGCCGCGCATGTGTATTTTCTGATCGGCTTCAAGAACCGGCTGTTCGTGGTGCTGCATTGGCTCTGGGCCTATGTCACATGGCAGCGCGGCGTGCGGCTGATCATGCACCGCGATCCGGCCAAGCCGGGCTAGGCGTTACTTGGCCTCGGTGCAGTCCACGTCGAAAATCACGGTTTGCGTGGTGAAGCCTTTGGCCTTGATCGTGCCGCCGGCCAGATAGGCGGCGAAGCGCATGCCAGTGCCTGCGGGGAACCTGTCGACGGCCTCGGCACTGTCATCGACCATCAGATTGATGGTCTTGCCGGTGTCGTCAAAGCTCATCATATCGGCAGGGAAGAGATTGGTGTTCATGAGGCTGCGCCCGTCGCGGTTGGCGGGGTAAATCGCCAGAACGCCGCCAAATTCGGGCAGCTCCGTTTTGCGATATAATCCCTTTGGAACCTCCACTCTGCGTTCGTGGATTTCGAGGTTCAGCACCTCCGTGCGGTCGCCGGTGATGAAGGTCACATCGCCCATAAGGCAGTCTTTGTCCTGCGCCTGCGTGGCACTTGCGCAGATCGAAGCGATCAGAACGGCATGAAGGGCAGGGCGGCGCATTCGGGGGTCTCCTCGTCTGATGGTCAGGCAAGGATGGCGCTTGAATTGGTCGGTTCTAAGGCAGGAGGGCGGCAGTCCGGGGAAGGATGCCGCCACTTGCTATTCCGTGCGGCGTTCTTCGAAACTTTTTTCGATGAAGCCGGGCAGGTGATCGCCAAGGCCCACGACTTTCGGGCCACGATCCTCGTTGCGCCCGCGTCCACGACCGCCACGACTGCGTTTCTCTTCGCGTGGCTTGTCTTGCTTTGGCGCGCGGCGCTCCTCGGTTTTTGGGGCTTCTGCCGTCGCTTCGGGCTCTGGCTGCGGGGCGCTCGGCGTCTCCTCGGCGGCGTCCTTTGACTTGGAGGAGCGGCGCGACCGGGAGCGTGATTTGGTCGGCTTCTCGTCCTGCGCTTCTGCCTTTTCGGGGGCCGCGTCGGCGGGTTTGACCATGCCGGGTTCGCCACGTGGGATGGTGGTCTCAATAAGGCTTTCGATGCCCGCAAGCAGCTTGTCATCCTTGGGCGTCGAGATCATCATTGCCGTCCCGGACCGCCCGGCGCGACCCGTGCGCCCAATGCGGTGCACGTAATCTTCGGAATGGCTGGGCACGTCGAAGTTGAAAACGTGGCTGACATTCGGGATATCAAGCCCGCGCGCGGCCACATCGGAGGCCACAAGGAAGCGCAATTTTCCGTCGCGGAAGCCTTCCAGTGTGCGTGTGCGGTAGGATTGGTCAAGATCGCCATGGATCGGCTCCGCGTCATGGCCATGCTTTTTCAGCGATTTGGCGACGGTATCCACATCCACTTTGCGGTTGCAGAAGATGATGCCGTTGGTGACCTTTTCGCCTTCCTGATCAATGAGTTGGCGCAGGAAGTCGCGCTTTTTCTTGCCGGTGTCGCGGCCCGAGGCGGGAATTTCATAGACCAGCTGTGTGATCGTTTCCGACGTCGTGGCCTGACGGGCAACCTCGATCCGCTCGGGGTTGGACAGGAAGGTGTTGGTGATCCGCTCGATCTCCGGGGCCATGGTGGCGGAGAAGAACAGCGTTTGGCGGGTGAAGGGTGTCAGGCCGAAAATCCGCTCGATATCGGGGATGAAGCCCATGTCGAGCATCCGGTCGGCCTCGTCGACCACCATGACTTTTACGTCGGTGAGGATCAGTTTGCCGCGCTCGAAATGATCCAGCAGGCGGCCCGGTGTGGCGATCAGCACGTCGACGCCTTTGTCGATCAGCTGGTCTTGCTCCTTGAAGGAGACGCCGCCGATCAGAAGCGCTTTGGTCAGTTTGGTGTATTTTGCGTAAAGATCGAAGTTCTCGGCCACTTGAGCGGCAAGCTCGCGCGTCGGGGCCAGCACAAGGGAGCGCGGCATGCGCGCACGGGCGCGGCCGCGGTTGAGCATCGTGATCATCGGCAGCGTGAAGCTGGCGGTCTTGCCGGTGCCTGTCTGGGCAATGCCAAGGACGTCGCGCCCCTCAAGGGCAGGCGGGATGGCCCCGGCCTGAATTGGAGTGGGCTGCGTGTAGCCGACCTCGTCAATGGCTTTAAGCACCTTGGCGTGCAGTTTCAGGTCTGAGAATTTTGTCATGTGTTTCCAAATAGGTGCAGCGCGAAGCTGCAGTGATTTGGGACGCTGGTTCCAACGCGTCCCTGCGTCGGCCTGGGGACGTTTTCCACAGGTACGCTGCATGTAGTGCGTTTGGGCCGCAGGGTCAATCAAGCAGGGCAAATCACGCAGGTTTGGGACAGATTAGCCACTGATTGGAAACTATAGATGGTTCCAGGTCAGATTGTGGTGATTAAAGCCTGCCTCAATGGTGGGTTTGACCACTTTGAAATAGGGCGACAGGTCGAAATCGCGCGGCGTGAACAGCGAATGGTGCCGGATATGGAGGATCTCATCGGCCTGTTGCGGTTCGGTGTTGATCTCCACGGTGGGCAGGATGGGGTAGGCCACCTTCTGGAAGGCCTCGGCGATCAGGCTGGAGCAGATGGCACGCGTTGGATCGCCTGATCCCAGCGCCAGCATGCGGCGTCGAAAGCGGCGCGGCACGGGCGGTTGCGGCAGCAGGTAGCGGGCCAGATCAACGATGTTCTTGAGGTCATAAACCCGCCCAAGGCTTTGTTCCATATGGGAGATTACCTCGTTGAGATCCTCAGGCGTCAGGCCAACGGGGCGGCAGATGCGGGTGTTGAATTCGTCGTATTTGGTCAATGGCACATGGATGACGCCATGCTGCAGGTCAGCCTCGATCAGGGAGCCGTCCGGATGCTCGCCCACAAATAATGCGGCATGAGACCATGTGGAATTGGTGAGGTATTTAATCGCCTTGGAAGCGCGGGAATTGCCTTCGACGAGCAGCACGTCTCCGGGCTGCAAGGTGGCGCAGAGCATGCGCTGATCGGTGACGGAGAACGGCATATAGTCGCCCGAAGGGCGTTCCAGATAGGCGGCGATGCCGCGGCCAAGGCGCGTGCTGATACTGTTCATGTGGTCACGCTACCGTAACGCGAATGTAACTGTTTTCACATGGCCGTGGGGTGCAGGTGACCGGCTAGACCATCATTTCTTTTGTGTTGGACAAGGTCACATCCGGATAGTCGCGCACCACGCGGTCGATATCCCATTGCAGGCGGGTCAAAAACACCACGTCGCCGTCATTGTCGTGGCTGATATGTTGTTGGTTGGCCGCGATGAATTTGTCCACGGCGTCTTTAGGGCCAGTGACCCAGCGCGCGGAGGTGAATTGCGAGGCCTCAAAGCGTACCGGCAGGCCGTATTCCAGCTCGATCCGGCTGGCCAGCACTTCGAATTGCAGCGCGCCGACAACGCCGACGATAAAGCCCGAGCCAAAAGCCGGTTTGAAGACTTTGGCAGCCCCTTCCTCGGCGAATTGCATCAGCGCCTTTTCCAGATGCTTGGCCTTTAGCGGGTCGCCCGCGCGGCAGGTCTGCAACAGCTCCGGCGCGAAGGAGGGGATGCCCGCGACGCGCAGCGCCTCGCCCTCGGTCAGCGTGTCGCCGATGCGCAGCTGGCCGTGGTTCGGGATGCCCATGATGTCACCCGCCCAGGCCTCCTCGGCCAGCTCGCGGTCGGAGGCCAGAAACAGCACCGGATTGGAGATCGCCATCTGCTTTTTCTCGCGCACATGGGTCAGTTTCATGCCGCGTTTGAAATGGCCCGAGGCCAGCCGCACGAAGGCCACGCGGTCTCGGTGTTTGGGGTCCATATTGGCCTGCACCTTGAACACAAAGCCCGCAACTTTCTTTTCATCGGGTGCGATCTGGCGCGGCTCGGCTTTTTGGGGCTGCGGCTGGGGGCCGTAATCGGCGATGCCCTGCATCAGTTCCTGCACGCCGAAACTGTTGATTGCGGAGCCGAACCAGATCGGCGTCATGGTGCCGTCGAGCAGGGCTTGATGGTCCAGCTCGGGCAAAAGCTCCTTGGCCATCTCGATCTCTTCGAGGAATTTTTCCAGAAGCGGGCCGGGCACATGTTCGGCGAGCTTGGGGTCATCTAACCCAGAGATTTCAATGCTTTCCGCGACTTTGTTACGATCTGCGCGGTCCATCAATTCGAGCCGGTCGCGCAGCAGGTCGTAGCAGCCCATGAAGTCGCGCCCGACGCCGATGGGCCATGAGGCGGGGGTGACGTCAATCGCAAGGTTTTCTTGTATTTCGTCAATGATCTCGAACGTATCGCGACTTTCACGGTCCATTTTGTTGCAAAAGGTCAAGATAGGAAGGTCGCGCAGACGGCAGACTTCGAACAGTTTTTGGGTCTGGCTCTCGACGCCCTTGGCTCCGTCGATGACCATCACGGCAGCGTCCACAGCGGTCAGCGTGCGGTAGGTGTCTTCCGAAAAATCGGAGTGACCCGGCGTGTCAACAAGGTTGAACCGGTAGCTGTCATAGTCAAACGACATGGCGGAGGCGGAGACGGAGATACCGCGGTCTTTTTCCATCTGCATAAAGTCAGAGCGCGTGCGCCGCGCTTCGCCCTTGGCGCGCACCTGACCCGCCATTTGGATGGCGCCGCCGTAGAGCAGGAATTTCTCCGTCAACGTGGTCTTGCCCGCATCGGGGTGAGAGATGATGGCGAAGGTCCGACGCCGCGCGATCTCGGGCGGCAGGACGGGTTGATTTGAGGCGCGATCTGGCATGGGGCCGCATATAGAGACACCCGGTGGGCAGTGCAATCGCGCAGCAGGTTGCGTGCCGGGCTAAAGCCGTCCGGATTGGCGCAGCAGGTTGACCGCGTCGGCAGTGTCCAACGGGATGCGGCTGGGTTTCAGGGTTGCGCCAAGCAGGTCGGGAAGGACCTGCAACACCTCGCGGGCCACATCTGCGGGCAGCTCGGCCAGAAGCTCCGGGGCCATGAACAGGCTTTCTGTGGGGATGCCTTCGGCGTAGATGACCTGATGGTCGTCAAAGACCAGCTGGGTGTATTCCGCAAAACCGCCTGGGCGGATGTAGATCGTGTCGTCATTGACCAGATCGGCGGCGCGGATGAGCACGTCTTTGGAGCCGATCATCACCTCAGCCCGCCAGTCGGAGATCATCATCCGGTGCTGTTGGCTGAGCAGCAGCTCTTGCGTGTTGCCCAGCGCGTTTTGCTCGATCACCACCGGGGCGAAGGCGCCCACGGCGCGAACCGTGCGTTTGCCAATCCATTTGATCGGCTGCGGCCCGTTATCGCGGGTCAAAAGGCGGATGCCGGGGCTGAGCTCTTCGACACAGCGCTGCGCGCCGCTGGCGAGGGTCATGCGGGTCCCGCGGCCAAAGGACAGACCTCCCAGCTGCGTGCGGGGCAGATCGGGGGGATCGGCCTCCAACTTGATCAGCGTGTAAGGCGTCGCGGGCTCGATCGGGGTGGTGGCGTAAAGGTAGTAACGCGGCGCGGGACGGTCGCGGGTGATCACCGTGCAGGCGATCACATAGGCCTCCAGCGGTACGCCGATCTGGGTCATGAAGGTCAGCCGTGCGGACAGGGTGGCGGTGATGCCCGCAGGCTCCGCCATGCTGCCGGGCAGTGTGCTGAAGATGGGTTTGCGGCTTTTGGCCGATGTCTGGCGCAGGGCCAGCGTGGTTGGCTGGGCATGGGCCGCCAAACTGTAGGTGTCGCCCAGGCAGGGAGATACATGGCCGCCAACCGCGTCGCCGTGATGCACGCCCAGCGTGACGCGAAACAGGTCTGCGTCGAACACGGCGAGCGTGTGCATGGCGTGATGTTCGGATGCGGGCAGGTGGGTCATTCTTGACGGCTCACTTCGTAACGTTGCGCTGCGCGGAGGCGCACCAGTAAACGAGCAGACCCTTCCCCAGGCTGAGCTACTGGCGCGCTCCGTCGCAGCACACAGACAATCTACGGGGCGGATGTGATCAAAAACGGTCACCTAAGGCGGCGTCTTTGGGGCATTTCTGCGAGAAGGGCTTCGATTGGGAAACAAAGGCGGGTTTGGCCGGAGATTGTCTGAGTTTGCTGGATAACCGGGGCGACCCCCGGCCCGGACCGGTGCTTTGCAGGCGAATCGCAAAACCGCGCTTTCGCAACGGCGCTGCGGAATGCTACGCATGTCGAAACACAAGCGAGGAGACGTCTGAGATGGATTTGGGAATTGCTGGCAAACGCGCCTTGGTATGTGCCTCGAGCAAAGGCCTCGGGCTGGGCTGCGCGGAGGCTTTGGCCGAGGCAGGCGTGCATGTGGTGATGAACGGGCGCACGCAAGAGACGCTGGACGCGGCGGTGGCCGATCTGAAAAGCCGCTATGACGTGGAGATCACCGGCGTGGCCGCCGACGTGACCACCCCTGAGGGGCAGGCGGAGGTTCTGGAGGCCGCAGGCGCGATAGATATTCTGGTGACCAACGCGGGCGGTCCGCCTCCGGGCGTGTGGTCCGATTGGGACCGCGACGACTTTATTGCAGCATTGGACGCAAACATGCTGACGCCGATTGCGCTGATGAAAGCCTGCCTGCCCGGCATGATGGAGCGCGGCTGGGGCCGGGTGGTCAACATCACCTCGCAATCGGTCAAAGCGCCGATCCCTGCCTTGGGGCTGTCCAATGCCGCGCGCACCGGGTTAACGGGCTATGTCGCAGGTACCGCGCGGCAGGTGGCCCCGTCGGGGGTGACGATCAACAACCTGATGCCGGGTATTCATGCCACGGACCGGGCCACGCAGCTGGATGGCGGGGTGAGCCGGGCGCAGAATATCTCCATCGAGGAGGCGCAGGCGCAGCGCGAGGCCACCATCCCCGCCCGGCGCTACGGCACGCGGCAGGAATTTGGCGCAACCTGCGCCTTCCTGTGTTCGCAACATGCGGGCTTTATCGTGGGCCAGAACGTGCTCTTGGATGGCGGGGCCACGAACGCGACGATCTAGGCCGAGCGTCGCGCGGCCCGCTCACATCTGCGTCAGCAGGCGTTTGGGGGTCGCGCAGCGATTTTGCTTGGGGTAGATCGGCAGAGCAATGCCCCAACCAACGGATCCCTCCACATGATCAGCCTCGCAATCATCGGCGCTTTCGCCGCGATTATCATTGTCTCATTTGTCGTGGCCCCGCGCCGCGCCGGGGTGGAGGGGTTCTTCTCCGGTCAGATCAGCGGGCAGGCGCCCGGCCTGATGGTGCTGGTGCTGAGCCAGGTGACCACGTGGATTTTCGCCCGTTCGTTGATGAATTCGGCCATTCTGGGCTATTATTACGGCTTCCCCGGCACCTTGGCCTATGCGGCCTATTACCTGTCCTTCCTCAGTGGCGGCTATATCATCGCGCAGCTCAGATTGCGCGGGGCATCCTCGGTGCAGGACTGGCTGGGGGCGCAGTTTGGCGGCACGGGCACGCGCAGCTACAATCTGGTTATCGCGCTGCGGCTTTTGTCCGAGGTGTTCGCCAATTTACTGGTGGTCGGGCTGATTTTCTCGGCAGTGATGCCGGAGGTCGCAGGGGCAGGCACGGCGGCGATCATCATCGTGGCGGTGCTGGGGCTGGCCTATTCGGCGTGGGGCGGGCTGTCGGCGGCGTTGCGCACGGATGTGGTGCAGATGCTGGTCTTTCTGGTGATCTTCGGGATCGCGTTTTTGTACCTGATCGCGCTGCCCGAGTTCTCCTTGCAGGCGGTTTTGCAATCGGAGGGCGCCAGCGGCGTGCGGCCCGGCTGGGTGCTCTTGGCAGTGGCGCTGTTGCAGGTATTCTCCTACCCCGCGCATGACCCGGTGATGATGGATCGCGGCTTTGTGGCGGACAAATGCACCACGCATCGCGCTTTCATCCACGCCTTCTGGCTGTCCACGCTCTGCATCATCGCCTTTGGCTTTTTCGGCATTCAGGCGGCCATTATGGGGGCAGAATATGAGGGTCAGCTTTTGGGCACATGGGCGGTGATGTTCCCGGCTTGGGTCTTTGTGTTGCTGATGGTGTCCTTGCTGGTCTCCGCGCTGTCGACGCTGGATTCCGCACTCAGCTCTGCCGCCCGATTGGTGGTGGAAGAACTCTCATGGGCCCCGCGCAACCTGGCTGGTGGGCGCGTCGTGATGGTGGTCTTCATGGCGCTCGGCGGCGCGTTGACGCTGTGGGGCAATGCCACGCTGTTTGACGCGGTGGCGGTCAGCGGCACGGCCTCGATGTTCCTGACCCCGGTGATGGTGGCCAGCTTCATGCTGGACCGGCGCATTGCGCCTTGGGCCTATCTGACGGCCTTTGGCGCGGCGATTGCGGGTGCCTTTGCCTATTTTGCGCGGGACTGGCCCAGCGTGGCAGCGCTGCTGCCCGAGGCGCATAAATATGAGCAGCTCTTGGTGATCTGCGTCGTCGTGCTGCTGGTCGGGTTTGCCGCCGTGCTCGGCGGCTCGCAGAGGGTTGCCCGTTCGAGATAGGGCTGCTAGGCACAGCCGGGATTTCCGATTGTTTTAATCGGATTAGAGGGCGGCGCGTCAGTGACACCAAGGCTAGAGCTGAAAAACCTGACCATGGCTTACGGCGGCCAGCGCGTGGTGGACAACCTGTCGCTGCGCGTGGCTCCGGGGCAGGTGACCTGCCTTTTGGGCCCGTCAGGCTGCGGCAAATCCACCACTTTGCGGATGATTGCGGGCGTCGAGCAGCAAACCAGCGGCGAGATTTGGGTCGATGGCACTATGGTCTGCGGGCCATCGCATCGCGACCTGCCGGAGGACCGGCCCATCGGGCTGATGTTTCAGGATTTCGCGCTGTTTCCGCATTTGAGCGTCGCGCAAAACGTGGCCTTTGGGATCAAAGGGTCAAAGCAGGAGGTGGCGGAGCGCGTCAGCCAGCTTTTGGGCCGCGTCGATATGGCGGGATTTTCGGATGTCTACCCGCATCAGCTGTCTGGCGGGGAGCAGCAACGGGTCGCACTGGCGCGCGCGATTGCCACCCGGCCCAAGGTGATGCTGATGGACGAGCCGTTCTCCGGCCTTGACAACCGCCTGCGCGATGGCATCCGCGACGAGACGCTTTCTGTTTTGAAAGAGGAAGGCACGGCGGTGCTTTTGGTGACCCATGAGCCGGATGAGGCGATGCGCATGGGCGACGAGATCGCGCTGATGCGCGGCGGCCGCATCGTGCAGCAGGGCAACCCGTATAACATCTACAACGCGCCCGTCGACAAGGCCGCCGCGGCGTTTTTCAGCGACATCAACGTCATCCGAGGCACCAGCAACGGTGCCTTGACAGAGACGCCCTTCGGCCAGTTCCTGACACCGGGTTTTGCAGATGGGCAACCTGTCGAGATCATCATCCGCCCGCAGCATCTGCGCATAGATTTTGACCGTCAGGGCCGTGGGCCGAACCCGACACCGTCCGAGGGCACGCCTGCGCGCGGCACCGTGAAACGCGCGCGGTTTATGGGGCGCGAAAGCCTCGTAGAGTTCGAGATGGATTTTGACGGCTCCGTGCTGTCGGCCACCGTGCCTGCGGTATTTTTGCCCAAGCCCGGCACGGTTCTATGGCTGACCATGCGGCGCGACAGGTGCTTCGTGTTTGCCGCCTGAGCGGGTTGGTCAGGTCGGATTTTTGAGTATTTTTGAAGCAGTGATGGCAGGGGCGCTAGCGCGTCACCATCAGGCGTTCGAGACCGTGAAAATGATAGATATCGGCGTATTTTGGGGGCTTGGCGAGTTTTAAGCCGGGGCAGCGGGCCCAAAGAATGGGCAGCGCATGGGCGATTTCCATGCGGGCCAGCGGCGCGCCGACGCAGAAATGGATGCCGCCGCCGAAGCTGGTATGGGGTTTGGTCTTGCGCGCTGGGTCGAAGCGGGCGGGGTCGGAATAGACCTCCGGGTCGCGGTTTGCGGCGGCCAGAAGCAGGCCTATCTGATCCCCCTTTTTGAAGCTGTGGCCGTGGAGGGAGAGGTCCTCCATCGCGAAGCGGGTGAACATGTGCAGCGGCGGGTCGTGGCGCAGCGCTTCTTCGACAAAGGGCTGTTCGGCGCTGGGGGTCAGCCCTCGCATCAGGCAGGTGCGGGCGGCGTTTCCCAGCGTATGCACCGTGGCCTCATGGCCTGCATTGAGCAACAGGATGCAGGTGCTGATGAGCTCCTCCGTGCTCAGGGTTTCGCCGTCCTGCTCAGCGGCGATCAGCTGCGTGATCAGGTCGTCGCGCGGTTCGCTACGGCGCTCGGTTATATAGTGGCGCAGGAAGGCGCAGAAGCTTTCGGTGGCCTCCACGGCGGCGGTCTCCATCTGCTTGCTGCGGCCCGCTTGATACATGCCGACCATGGCGTTGGACCAGGCCAGAAGCTGCGGGGCCATGTTCTCCGGGACGCCCAGCAGCCGGGCGATGATGATCACCGGCAGCTTGTTGGCATAGGCGTCGAGCAGGTCAAAAGGGCCGTGGGGGAAGGCGTCGATCAGTTGGTGGCAAAGCGCGACGATTTCGGGCTCAAGGGCGGCGATGCGGCGCGAGGTGAAGGCGCGCAGAACCAGCCCGCGCAGGCGGGTGTGGCGGGGCGGTTCCAGCTCCAGCATCGAATGGGCCTCGACCGCGTAGAACGGAGCCAGATGCTTGGGGATGTCCAGGCCCAGCGGGGTCTCGCGGCCAAAGCGGCGGTCCCTTAACAGGCCTGCGACCACGTCGTGGCGAGCGCTGACGGGCATGGCGTAGTCTTCCCACCAGACCAGCGGCGCAAGGGGCCGGATCTGGTCGTAGAACGGGTAGGGGTCTTGCACAAACTGGTGCTCGGTGGGGGGCTGGGTGACGCGGATCATGCGCCGTTATGTGAAATGGGGATGGCCAAGGCAAGGCCGCTCTGAATATGGTGGGGGCCGAATTTGGAGCCCGGTTCATGCGCCCTCGACTGATTGCCATCTGCGCGTATCTTGCCGCCGTCGCCGCCTTTGGCGTGACGGTGTGGTGGGTGGCATTGGGGTCCGCACTTGGCCAGTTGGAGCAGCGGGCGCAGGCCGATCTGTCGCTGGCCTCTGACAGATTGGTCAGCCAGTTGCAAAGTTACCGCGAGTTGGCGGTGCTGCTGGCCGACCACCCCTCACTGGTGCCGCTTGTGACGGGGGGCAGCGGCGATGTGCAAAAGGCGCAGGATGTGCTGTTGAGCGCGGCGGATAAGACGGGTTCTTTGGAGATTGTCTTGCTGAACCAGCGCGGCGCGGTGGTGGCGCAATCGCACCCG